>CAXGZX010000031.1:0-16786 GCA_964014545.1 uncultured Candidatus Poseidoniales archaeon
AGTTGAACAAGAAACCTTACAGCAGAGTTTCAGTAGAATTTTTCATCAACAAATAATGCTGCAGCATGGCTCTAATGAAGAGATAGAATCGCTCATTGAGTTGTCATAAAATCAAGTAATGTAGTAGTCTTACTGCCTACTTTAATTTCTTCATCAGACCAGCCAAATGGCGCTAGAATGGCCCAAGTTGCCCGAACTGCCAAATCATGATAATACTGGTAATCTATTTTCACACCATTGGCCGTAGCAATTTCCTCGACTAAGATTACTCGATTCATGGGGTGATTATTAGCAGGCTTAACAACAACAAATCTAGCTTTGCGCCCCGGTAGTATCTGATGCCCAAGACTGTCAGCGCGCAGTAAGGCAGAATAGGTCAGAGTTGAGCTATTAAACTGATCCAGTGTTTTGGTAACTCGGCGAGAGACAACCAAATCGGCCAATTTTACGCCACTGTTATTCAGCAAATTTAGTTGCTCGTGGAGCATTGCAGAGATGGTATTTGGCACCTGTTTACTAGCCAAATTAATTCCCTGGTCAACACAGTCAATTAGAATCTGTAAGGCCATATTTTGTAAATTCTTCACCCACTTACACGTTGAATGTTGTCTCGCTTCAATTCCGCGTAATTTCAAACCCTTCTCTCCATATGCCCAATACTTAGTTAGTGAGCCTGCACCATGCATTCTACTTGGTAAGAAGCCAATGAAATGATACATGTCCTCAAATTCTAGTGGAATACCTATCTCCTGGCTTACATGCTGAGCCAATAATTGCGCTTGGTGTAATTTCTCGGCTCTGGTTTTGATTGCTGTATTCTCAATCCACACACAATCAACGATAGCATGTAATACTGTCCAACCTGCTTGTTCAGCCATTGCAATAGTTTGCAATAATATTTCGCGAGCCCATGCACAAATTGCTTCATGGGCTTCGATTCTACCAAATCGGGCATTTTTGTATCCAGTATAGCCAAAGCAGGTCACTAATAGCCATTTCAGTGCATTTTGTTGTTTGTCAAAACGATCGCCTTTGTGTAAAACTTGAGTTTTTAATGCGCGCCGGCGTTCAATTATTGGCGCCACGACCCGACCAAGAAAACCATGGTTACGGCCGCAAGTATGAGATGACAGTCCCGGCACTGGCAGTGCGCCTGAATTGGTAGAAGGAAATAATCCGGTGCCAATTTGTTCCTCTAAATGACGGCGGCGGAGTTCTTGGATAGCTAATTCAATATTAATCGGCAACAGGTTTGATCTAGTTATTACCTCACCTGATGGCTGGCAACAAGCACAATTAAGAGTTTCAGGAGAGATATTGCGTGTCGCAATAATACTGGGAAACAGACTAGCAAAATCAAGTTCAATCACATCTGTATAGAGGCCAGGTTTACTGTCAAGATACAGCCCTCCACGGTCTGCCATCATCAATTCCCAAGCGGTTTTCGTATCTTCTGGACGATTCTTTTTCCACGGTACTAGAATTCCATCTTCCATAGCAATACGCATTTGTATGGCACTGATTACTGAACCTGGAGATAAGCGTGAGATGTCTTGTGGTGATTGCCTTGAATGGCGTGCTAATTCGAATAGACCAAGTATGCCACCTTCTCTAACAATGAAACTAGCTTGTTGGTCGATATGTAAGCGTCCGTGTATTGGAAAATAACTGTCTTTGCGGATTACTTGGCCGTAAGAATGTACAACTCTAGACATTGTTCTTGCCTTTAGTGTGGAGGTTTTTCGACTGAATGAAAAATCAGTTGTCGACTGCTCGCTGAGTTTTTGCAGCATCGGAAAGTGTAGTGAATCGCCGCCTTGAGTTAGAATAATGTCGGGGTTTAACCGAACTATTGCCGATTGTAATTGCTGTAAAAACGTGGCAGTTGAAGCACCATGGCTAATCTCTTCAGCAGCGGCAATCACACTGCTATCAGCACTAGAATACAGTGTTAATTTCACTTTTTCTAGGTGTGATTCTATCGTTTCAAAGCCGTCTGATGAGTGATAGCAAAACTCCATTGCTAACTGAGTTAGTTGCGGCCATGCTTCACTTTCATCGATAATAGTAAATTGATGGCCATTCCAATTTACATGTTGAAACGGACCAATGTTGTGATCGACAAAAAAGCGTTGAGCCAGATGGGCATCTACTGAGTATAATGTGTGGCGATGAAATTCCCCTCTTGATTCAATATGTTGAGCTAGACGTCTAATTGCGCGACTATCAGTCAAGTCCACCTCGAGTACATCATGCATCTCATATTGGTCAAGTGATAATCGTCGGCGAATAAGTCGCATTGAACCAACGCAAAAGCGCTGACTGATTTCTTGATATTCAAGCCAGCTAGCCAAATTAATCAGATGAGTTTTGGTTGCGTGAATATGAATTGATGCGCACCAAGGTACGATAATTCGCTGCACTCCGACTTTATCGACATACATCCATACATCGATCGAAGTACCATCATCACCTAGTTGAGCATCAATAATCCAACCGTTCAAGACATCACTCTTCTGTAATTATTTGGTCAATCTTTCGTTCAAGTTCATCAATGCGTGAATAGCATTCGAGTAACATCGACAATAACATTGGCTTCCAAGAATCATGAGCAGGCATCATCCCACCAGCTGTTCTACGAGTCCTAACGCCATTTTTCAGGCTCGTAAGCGCGCGTTTATCGGCAGTACTAAGAGCTCGTTCAAAATTATCCAATGCTGATAATTCTGCTTCTATGCGGTTTCGCCATGTTGGTACTGTTCGACCCATTAACCGAAATTGACCGAGCCGGAACACCATCTTTTCCAAGACCCTGTAGCATGGATTAGTTAAACTAAAAATGAAACTGTGAACCAATCAAAAAAGTTTCGATTGTATCGCATATTGCTCATTTTGGGGTGAACTATTATGTTGCCAAATAACGGCTGCAATTTGCCATAATGCCGATTGAAAAGATGTTGAAAAATCCTCGGCGCCATCACCTATTTGGTCAGTAGATGGTTCCACCAATAACTCTTGAATGGCGCCCTGTAAGCCATTTAATTGGTCCGAAAAATGACTCTTATTAGCCGCCCAAATCCCAATAATTGGTTGTGGAGAATCATCAATGTTCAAGTAAACTTTACTTTCACCATTAATGTCTTTAACCAGAATTTGAGATTCGTTTACCATTGAGATTCCTCTGACTAAATTCTTGCCAAGTTCTGTATCCTCGAAGGTATGCAATTTTTCAGAAATAGATTGCAGGCGTTCTCCAATATAGGATGGTAAGCAAGTTAGTATTTCAGGGGTGAGTTTTGTCATTTTCACAGAAAGGCCGTTAGGCGGTGGTAAAAGATGTACTGAGTAGCCATTATCTGACAAAACTCTGGCGACATAACAATCTATTAGATTGTGACAAGCGACTAGAAAAACTCCCTGTTGTGAGTTTGGCGAACGATTTATTTGTGTTGCATATGCTTCAGTATCAAGTCTAGAGTTATGAGTTTCAAGCTCTCTTTTACGAACCACTCCCATCACCGGCATCGAAGGAAAGAACGGTCGGTCAAACAGACCGTGGCACCATTGAACACCAGCAATTGAGGAAGGATCTCGCCCATCAAGAGCATATTTGTCATTGTACTTTTGACTCAATGAGAGCGAGTCATCAAGTGATTTAGTCCATCTAGGAAATGATTTGCCCCAAGTCATGCGCAAATTATTGTGCAGCTCACCATGACGCAACAATGATTTTTGACATAAATTCCACAATAAATTTGGTGAGCGAGCATACTCTAGTTCATGGCTTGAAACAATTACTGGTCTAGGGTCTTGCGCAGTATTATTCCATGATTCCAGTGCCCAATGTGGCAGATTGGCAGAACTATATGGATTGGATTTACTAGCCACATGATGCCAAGCGTGTTCCCGGAAAATCAGTAGTTCGTCAAGAAATTTATCTGCAGATTTAGTGCCAATCGCTGCGGCCTCTCGAGCCACCTTCATTGGTGATAAAAACCCGTAATGAAAGGCTGCAGACAGCCGTGAAACACCTTCTGGGTCTGCAGCATTATTTCTCCTTCGAGCATAACCGCTTAGATTGTTATCAAGAAATTTTTGCCATTTATTCAACGCGATTTTTTCTCCACCCCGCTGCGACCAGACCGGTAGCACAGTAGGGTCAATGTTACATTCTTGAAGTAATTTTATCCGATTTTTGTTAACTAGAATATCCCCTTCAATATCGATTGGGGTGAACGGTAATTTGCCGTTATAACTTTGGTTTTCCACAGTAACTTTTGGCCAACTTTGCTGGACCATTTTCTTGCGCATTCGCTTAGTAGCATCACGGAACTTGAATGGCCTGTCGACGGATTTGCCAAATAATGGCATCGGTATTACACAATGGCAGTCAACTTCGACAACTGGACATTTGGCGTCCTTGCCAACATTAGCCACCCAATGACTCCATGGTGGCAAAGGAAACATATCGGTAACAATGCAACTTGCTGTTTGACTGAGTTCCTTAAGCACTGGTTGACGATGACCACTGCGAGCCAAATGCAAGACATATCGCAAGCCCATTGCTTGACATCCTTGGTGTAAATCAACCGCTCCATCGAGTAACATATTGTGATGCCTAAGTGAAGCCCATGGGTACCTTTCATCTATTGCTTGATAGATGAGTAACGGTACGTTGTATTGTTTAGCAATTAACCGACCAACATCTATCGCTGGGTTTTCATGGACTCGAAGAGCTGATTTCAACCAAACAATTACTGGACCATCGCCCGTAACATTGGCGACAGTATTGACCAATATTGAACGGTCTTCCAAGTGGTTTGGTAAATCACTCAGCATAACTCGGCGAAATTACCTATCCAATATATACCGCTGTTTTTGTCAATAATCCCATATTACGGAATACAACGCAAGTATTTATGCTATAAGTGAAATTTTAGGGCATGGCAAACGGCTTAGTTTCTGTTCATGACCGCCTTCTTGGCAGGCCTGCAGAAGCCTATATTCGACGAATAAGTTTGATTTCAGCCATTATTGGTTTGATTGTCCATCTACTAATGTGGATTGCTTATCAGGCCGAAATAATCAGTGTAAGCGCCGGCTCTGCCAGCCTCCTAGATTCACCACTGGACGCACTTTATACCCCGTTTTCTATTCTGCTAGCCTATGAAGTATACCAACTAATCAGAGCAATACCTGAGTCATTCTCTACGGCAGTAGGAAAACAATTTGAAATCGTCACCTTACTTGTGGTGCGCGATATCTTCAAGCGATTGTCAGAGATTGAATTTAGTGGTGATTGGACCGTTGATAGCGAATTAAAATTAGTGGTTATTGAGTGTTTTACTTTCCTGATATTATTTACTACTTCACTGATTTATCGGGCTAATAGTTCAACTGAGGCAAAACATGATACAACGAACATCGAGTTGTCCAACTTCGTCTCAAATAAACAAAAAATAGCGTTATTCTTACTGGGTACATATGTACTGATTGCTGCGTTTTCCTTTACCAACTGGGCTATTTCAGTGAGTGAAGGAGACGGTTCGGTAACTCGAGAAATATTCTTCCTTGACTTTTTCACCGTACTTATCTTGGCTGATATCCTGATATTGTTGATCTCATACGGGTACTCAACCGACTTTACCAACCTAGCAAGAAATACTGGATTTATCCTCTCTACGGTGGTATTGAGAGTAGCAATTGGTGCCGGTGGCTTGTCTTCGATGATTCTGTTTGTCCTTGGTGGAATATTAGGTACAACTGTGTTAATAATCAGTTTACGGTTCCACGAGTTCCATATCGATGAAGTTGACGTTACTGCTGAGTGATGTCTGACATCACTAGCCTTACTGTTGCTTTGGCTGAGTTAATGACGCCTGGAAGACCAGCACCTGGATGAGTTCCAGCACCAACGAAATACAGTCCTGGAATTTTTGCGTCCTTGTTGTGTGGGCGGAAATAAGCGCTTTGGGTAAGTTTGGGCGCAACTGAAAAGGCTGAGCCTTGGAACGCTGCTAACTCACTTTGAAACATCTTAGGGGTAAAGTGTCTTCTTGTAACGATATGTTTGCTCAAATTAGGAAGTTCTACTTCCAAGGCCTTGATTATTTTATCAGCATAATCTTCTGCGATTGTCTCCCAGTCAACATCAGCTCTGCCAAGATGAGGTACTGGGGCAAGTACGTAACCTGCACTGCAACCTTTTGGTGCTAGTTGTGGATCTGTGACGGTGGGAACGTGAAGATAAAGACTGAAATCTTCTGGTAAATTTTTACCTTTGAAAATTTCATTCAACAATTCTTTGTAACGTGGACCAAATAGAATTGTGTGGTGTGCAACATCCTTGTATTCAATATCAGTACCAAAGTGCAGGACAAACAGTGACATGGACCAATCCATTTTTTCTAACTTCTTAGTCCGTTTACGAGCAACTGGATGGTCGGCGTAAATTTTCTCGTAAGTATGATGAATATCGGCATTTGAAACTACCACATCAAAGGTCTGCTTTGTCCCATTATCATCAGTTATTATATGCTGATTTCCTGATGAACCTCTTGACAATTTAGCGTGTTTTACCGGAGTATCTAGGCGAATCTCGCCGCCCAGTTCTTCAAATAATTTGACCAAGGCTTGCACCAAGGCGTGAGTTCCACCGCGTGGGAAGTAAACTCCCCATTGGCGCTCTAGGAAGTGGATTAATGTGTAAATTGATGAGGTTTGAAACGGATTGCCCCCCACGAGCAGTGAATGGAAACTCATTGCTTGGCGCAAATGCTCGTCTTTGACATACTTGGAAACAGTCTTGTAAACTGAGCGCTCGGCGCGCAGTTTCATCAAATCTGGCGTTACTTTTAGCATGTCTGAAAATCGCAGAAACGGGCGGTCGACTAGATCGGTATATCCAATGTCAAATACTTTCTTGGAGTACTCAAAGAATCGTTGATAGCCTTTGGCGTCTGCTTCACTGCGTTGCCTAATTTGTTCTAGCATCTTGTCTTCATCGCGGACATAATCAAACCGGTCACCGTCACTCCAAATTAGCCGATACATTGGGCCAACTTCGAGCAGTTCGATGTAATCTTCCAGCTTTCTATCGGTTAATTCAAACAACTCTTCCAAGGTATGAGGTGCAGTAACTACTGTTGGTCCTGCATCGAAGGTGTAGCCATCATCGTGATAGACATAAGCACGCCCACCAGGCTTGTCTCGCGCCTCATACAAAACGGTGTTTACTCCGGCACTCTGTAGTCTGATTGCGGCTGCTAAGCCACCAAATCCGCTACCGATAACTGCAGCCGTTTTTGTAACAGGTTTTTCCGCCGCCATAACACAATGGTTTAGACTGAGGTAAATAAAAAGCCGTTTTTCCAATTACCCCAAGAAATAGGGGGTTGAGGCCTTCAACTAAACAGTCATTTAAAACCGCGTAAATGTCGTGGTGACAATTAGAGGCCGGTATACAAAACGGTTTTTGGGCTGAAAGTCGATGTCAAATGAGAACCTTACCCCCGATGAATCACTCGCAGTAAATGGCGAGAGTTTCCACTGGGCTAAGCGTTTCTTGGGCAAAAAGATGGGTTCTGAAGCAGCAAAATTGTACGCCTTTTGCCGCTTACTAGACGACATGGCAGACGGTGACATTGAAAATGGACCAGCCAGACTAGTAAACATCAGAGCTGCATTAATCGAAGGCAACACCGATGCCGACCCAGCATTGAAATCATTTAGCCCGTTAATGGAAGATCAGGAATTCCCTCTACCGGTACTAATCGCATTAATCGATGGATTACTTGACGACCAACGAGAAGAAGTGCTGTTTGTTGATGAAGCAGAATTACTCAGATACGCCTACAGAGTTGCTGGAACAGTTGGACTCCTAATGTGCCATGTTCTTGATTGTCACGACCCAGACGCTAAAGCCCACGCAATTGATTTGGGTATTGCAATGCAGTTGACCAATATCGCAAGAGATGTGCTAGAAGATGCCCAAATGGGCCGTAGATACTTGCCTGCCACTTGGACTGGTGATATCAGCCCACAGCAAATTGTCGATGCGGCTAACAACCCGGGCGGGCAACATGGCCAAATCATCACTCAGTCAGTTGAGCGCCTACTAGCAATGGCTGAGCAGTTTTATGCTAGCGGTGCCAAAGGTTTCTCGCAATTACACTGGCGTGCTCACATGTCGATTGCTATTGCAGCCAAAGTTTACCGACAAATCGGAGTACAACTAGCTAGCAAAGGCTACATTTGGCATCAAGGCAGACAAGTCACCTCACGTGCTAGAAAATTAATTTGTTCACTAAAAGCCGTTGCTGGTTTATTCAAGCGCATAGTTAGAAAGAAACACGAACACAATTCAAACCTCCATAATTCTCTGGGGGGGCTACCGTATGTCTCATGACATCGCAGTAATTGGTAACGGATGTGCAGCATTATCTCTAGCCGCCAAGGCCGAACAACTTCCCGATTATAATCTCACTTTAATCAGACCAAATGGTGCACCAAAGTCCAAAGACCATGTGTGGGGGTTTTGGAGTGATGAAACACTTGAAGACGCGGTAAAGTTAGCCAAAGGCACTTGGCACCAGTGGGCTGTTATTACTCCAAAGAAACGTACCATAATGTCCTCAACATCAATGCCCTACAATGCCATTAAACGAAGTGATTGGACTGCTCATTGTCAAAGTCTAGCACAATCCTCTGGCGTTAGGATTATTGATCAAGAAGACTGGCAGATGGAGGATAATTCAACAGTATTTGACACCAGACCACCAGTGGTTCCTGATGATTGTATCCTCCAACATTTCCATGGTTTAGAAATCAGAACTAAAACTCCAGTTTTTGAAGCGAATACCGCGATACTGATGGACTTTAGAGTAGACCAATCAAAGGGTATGCATTTCATCTATTTACTACCATATTCAACTACTGAAGCCTTGGTTGAATCAACTATTTTCTCAACTAATTTAGCTGATGAGCAGTTTTACCTCTCAACTATTGATAATTATTTAGCAGAGCATTACCAGGTTGAAGAATATGAAATTACTCACCGTGAAAATGGCGTGATTCCACTGGGTAAATTAGCCCCTCATGACGTTAAGATCCCCGGCTTAGGGGCTAATGGTGGAGCGACCAGACCGGCTAGTGGCTATGCTTTTTTGTTTATTCAGCGACAAATTACTTCAGCAATTGAGCGAGTTAATGCCGGCAAAGAACTTACCTTTTCTAATCCGCACAAGCGACTAGATCTGTGGATGGATTCGGTGTTACTTACGGTTCTTAGACACTGGCCACAGCACGGCCCAAAGCTGTTTTCAAGTATGGCCAGAACGCTTACTGGTGACCAGTTTGTCAAATTTTTAAGTGGTGATGCTGGTTGGTGGATTCGCCTTAAGGTTATTTTTTCAATGCCAAAAATACCGTTTCTCAAAGCACTAACTAAGCGTGCTTTTACCCGCAAGAAAGTTAGCACTGCGGTGGTGGCCTAATGGACCTAGTATCTGGATTATTGGACTTAGGTGTATGGAATTTAATCGGTCTTGCCGGTATTGTATTGATCGGTTTGCCACATGGAGCGCTAGATGGTGCTGTTGCCATGCATTTGGGCCTAGTTGACAAATTCTCAACCATGGCAAGATTTGTCGTTATCTATGTGGGATTAGCCGGACTGGTTGTTGGTGCTTGGATTATTGCTCCGTCGCTAAGTTTAATCGTTTTTCTAACCATTAGTATGTTGCATTTTGGCGCTGGTGATGCTAGGCATGGTGAAGGAATAGTACGTTTTGCTGAAACTCTAGCCCATGGTGGTCTAGCAATCGTTGGTATTAGTCAATTTCATCGCAGTGAAACAGACGAGATATTTTACTATCTAATTAACCAAGATACCGCAATGGTTTGGCTAGCCATCAATGTGTTAACTGTGGCAGTAATTGTTGCCATTATTGCTTGTGTAAGTCAAGCAGCAAAAGATGTCAAATGGTCTGCTACGACCTTGGAATTACTGATACTTGGAATCGTGTATGCTCTGGTTCCCCCGCTACTTGGCTTTGCGATATATTTCTGTCTGGTTCACTCAGCACGACACTTTAGGCGAATTTTATCGACAATCAAAGTGACTGTTGATTTTTCCAACATCAAAAATCAGGCGATTTTGTTTACCGCCGCAAGTTGGATTGCTGCAGGAATCGCTTTCTGGATGTTTGCTGATTTTGCTGACCCTGGACCAACTGTGTTGCGGATTACTTTCATTGGACTAGCTGCGCTTACCGTGCCGCATATGTTACTTATTGATGGCGTCATGAAAAATCATCTGACAAAGCATGACTTTTGATTAACCATGTAACTATTTTAATCAGTAAATACTAGTCGAAGTATGGGCGGCTCATATGAAAATACAGTCATTGTTACTGGCACATCTTCTGGGCTTGGCTTAGCAACTGCTAAACAACTATTATCAGAAAATTATCTAGTTATTGGAATTGATAAACTAACTAATAGCATTCAGCACAAAAATTATCACCACCTAGAAATAGATTTAACTC
The DNA here is from genome assembly GCA_964014545.1 of uncultured Candidatus Poseidoniales archaeon. Taxonomy (GTDB): domain Archaea; phylum Thermoplasmatota; class Poseidoniia; order Poseidoniales; family Poseidoniaceae; genus MGIIa-L1. The sequence continues at coordinate 10,548 of CAXGZX010000031.1, forward strand.
AATTAGATATTGAAATAATTAAACACGCGATTACTGGTAAACAATGGTATTCATTCATCCATTGTGCTGGAGTCTCTGTAGGGAATAAAATAGGGAATTTGATGATAGATGATTGGAATTATTCGATTGAAGTAAATGTTACCTCAGCAATGAGGTTATGTCAACTTGCTGACAAGTTGATGAGTGATGGTGGGCGAATCATTCTTGTTAGTAGTCCGGTAGCATTTGCTGGTGCAAAAAAACCTAGTTATTCAGCCTCAAAAGCAGCCTTACATGGTTTGACCATGTCAGTCTCAAGATCCCTAGGAGCTCGCAATATTTGCGTCAATACAATTCTTCCTGGGCCAATGATTACTGGTATGACTGCGGATTGGTCCGAAGAGCGACGTAGAAGTATTGCAACAGAGACTAGGCTAAACCGACTAGCAAGACCTGAAGATGTTTCACATGTAATCTGTCGGATGTTGGATAATGAGTGGTCCTACATGTCCGCATCTATAATCGATATGACATGTGGGTCAATGTATGGACATTGAGGTGAATGAATGGATATAATTAAAAGAATAGACGATGAAATAAAACGCCTCAATGATCAAATTATTGACGATAACAGTTTCAGGGGTAGAGAATCAGTTAATCTAAACGGACTCGTGTGCTTGTTACGGTATGCTGCTTGGCAAGATAAAGAAGGTCTTAGAGCATGGTTCATGAGAGATTCTGTTGAAAAATCAATTAATCCAAAAATTGTCAAGCGTTTCAATTTGTTTGAAGATGAGAATAGGCATGATGGTGCGCAGTTAAGAGTACATATTTTTGATGATGCTGAAGATACTGAGAAACATAACCATCAACGCTCATTCATTTCGATGTGCATTCAAGGTTCTTATGAATACAGATATTACAAACCTTACTTAAACAATGCCACTGAAGGCAAAGTCTTGCAATATTACAAACGAGTGGCAGGCAAATTTGTTGAGTCTGAGAAATACAAAGGTGAGTTAAAGTTAGTGCGATACAAAGACTATCGTGATATGGAAGGCGAAGAAGTCGAGACAGATCAGAATGGCTTGCCAAAAGAGAAGCAAATCTTTGACACGGAAACCGGGCCATTATTTGTTCATCACGATTGGATTCACACAGTTCATCCAAGGAACTCAGAAGAGGCCGTCATCACTGTACTAATTAGAAGACAACGGAAAAAAACCGAAGATACTACATTCATCAAAGTAGTTGGTGAAGATGCTGAATTTCAAAATGATCCAAAACCCGACCCTGCTACTGAGGAGCAAGCTAATTCGATGTTTAATCAGGTTTGTAATGCTTTACTGAGAGGGATTAACTCAGATAACCTAAATAGTTCCAATAAAACTAATGCAATAGAAGAATTCATGATTCCTGCTTCTGGAATCGCGAAGGTGTCGCGTGAGTTCTTACAGGACGAGAGAAACTTAAAGTCAATTATCCAATTTATGAATTTAAACGATTTTTCTCTTTGTCCAGTTGTCAAGAACTCTCAAGGCAAGCAAAAATTTATTCAATGTATAGACCAACATGGTGAAGCACATTTCATAGAACAAAAAAATTGCTTATTACCAGAAACACCAATTATGTTCGGAATATTATACACCATACTAAGTCCTAAATTTGTTGTTCCCATTGTTGGAGAGGATGGTGAATTCCACGGCCTGCTGTCCTTGTTCGATATCTTAAATCATATCAAAAGGTTTGCATCAGCTCTAATTGCTGCCTCTTTAGACGCCCATTCAGCCGAGTTGGTTATAGCATGCTCAGAGTTGATATCCGCAATTGACAATTTGCATAATGTTACTGGTGACAGCAAGTATGATCTAACAAACACTAACCCTGAAATGGTAAATCAAATTCTGATGCCGCTCGGGAAATTATTGCTGAGTAAAGATTTAGCATCATTAGTTGTAGGTGAAGAGTTTGATAGTGATTCAAACAGACCTTGGTTAGCGAAGATTGCTAAGCAGGTTTTCAAAGTGGATGATAGTTGTAATTCACCTGAATTCCTCGATGAGATGAAAAATATCGGAGATTTCTCATCCTTTATTCAAGAGACTGCTAGTGGATATGTTAGGGTTTCATCAGAAGGTTTTATTCATTTGAATATACTAGACGGTACGGAAAAATCTGAAAAAGTGAAAGAAACAATAAGACAAATGTGGCCACTCTACGTAAAAATCAATGACAATTTAGATGATAAAGGTAACATAGGAATTATTTCTACTGAAGAATTATTTTCCAAAATTGGTATCAGAGCAATGAATGATGTTTACAATAAATTAGATGATGAAAACAAGCAAATTCTAGCTGATTTGTTACTGAAGTCCTCACAGCGCTTTCCGAATTTTGACAATAAAGATTTTAGCAATGTCAGAAGAATTTTCAATTCTCTAAAATGAATAATCCAAGTGCTGCTCGATTTTTTTGATTTCGTGTAAGAATTCTACCTCCACTAAATTAATCTGGGCCAGATGACCACCTTCAATCCAACCCTCTAATTTATCTTGATCTTGTTGGGGACACGGGTTAACAAAATCAGCAATATTGGGTCCAATCTTAATATGTACCGAAAGTTGAAGCATCGTTTTACAGTAATCCCATGCTGCTCTTCTAATCACTCCCAAGGACTTTGCTAATTCAAAGGGATTTACTGATGAAGAAAATGTTAATGACGGTTCTTTTTGAAGTTCAGTGTTATTGGACCTCTTGAATATACCATGCCCATCTCTTACAGTTCCACCGAGTAACTTACCAATGGTTTCAAGAAAATTATTGATTTCCCTTTTTGCTATCTTAATTCCATCTTTTTCTGGCCAGTTACTTGGATAGTTTAACGCAAATGATAGTTCAAATGAATATATGAATTGTTCAGGCTTCTTGATGAAATGTTCCGCATACTCTTTCGGAATTTCACGCTGACTATCATCGCCATATTTTCTATCCCCTTTTAATTGCAAACGCTCTATACACCATAAGGCAAATTTCTGGTCTAAATCCGAGGCATTAGAATTAATTTCAAATTCCTGAGTTTGGATTTGAGTGACACTTTTATCTTGAACCTGAATTTGAGTTTGATTCTGACTTTGATAAACTGGGTTGTAAATATTGGTTACTCGTGGGAGTTGTTCGTCATTTTGTCCAAGTTTTGGATTATTATCTCTTCTACCGAAAAGAAGTGATATTGCCAAGATTATCAATATTAATATTGCAACATAAACCAAAATCTTCAAATTATCATCTTCTTCTAACTCTACAATCTCTTCGTTATAGTTCACCAGCGTGAGATTAAACATCCCTTCACCGCCTGAATTACTATATTGAACTCTGTAGGTGTGAGTAAATGGTTTATCTGTTGTTCCCTTAATTTGACAATCCTCTTCTTCAAAAGACAAACCGATAGGTAGACTGTTATTATTCGAGATAATTTGGCATTCAGCATTGCCTCCTGGATTATTCTTTTCATTAAAATCATAAAATCCTAACGATGTGTAATTTACTGATATTAAACTATCAAAAACCGGTGGTTTGTTGGTTACCTTGAAAATTAGATCTACAGTTTTCATATAACCGTAGTCATCACCCGCAGGTTTAAGAATTAGAGTTCTTATTCCGTTTGCGGATTTTAATTCTTCACCTGGCTCGCCGATCATAAATCTATTACTATTAGTTAATTCCAATCCTTCCGGCAATCCTGCTAGCTGAAATTCTAGCTCAATTGTTGAATTTTCTATACACACAGAGCATACAGGCGTAATATCAATTTCTTCACCCAGGGTGAAATTAAATTGTTGTGGGATTTGAGGCACATAAATCGCTGGAGGGGTTTCAATTATGACTTCCTCAACAATAATTTTAGTGTAGAATATGATAAATGAATCAAAACTGTCTCCAGTTTCGTCACTAACTCCCAAACCAATCACATTGGAGGTCAGATTTGGTAGTTCGAATGTGATATTACTAGATGTCCCGTCTTGATTTCCTGAATTTGTTGAGCAAACAATTAGCGAATTGTTTTCGCCTTGGAATTCACAAACCTCTGGCAATGGTGAACTTTTATTTTCGAAGAATGTTAGGTCAGTACGAGCAGTTAGCAAAAATAAATTATATGTCACTGCATCTATGCAACCATCGCCATCGACATCGTCTTCAGGTGCTAAACCAATTACACCTTGAGGACAAGTATCTTGGCCATCTAGAATATTGTCATTGTCATCATCTGGATCCACTGGCAAACCATTCTGACTTGGACCATCAGGCAATCCATCTCCATCGTAATCGGATAAATAATTGATAACAACCGAAGTATTCAAACTCAAACCTGTAACTGAGTTATTTGCCCAAACTGTAACTACAACTTGTTCAAGTTCAGTTGTTATGATGCCTGAAATTTGGCCGTTGTTAAAAGTGTAATCAGATGGCAAGTCACCTGAATACTCCCATGATGTCGCGACCATTCCCGTAAGGTTTGGCGACAATAAAAAATCGCTTTGCCCAACATAAGCCTCAAAGGTAGAATAGGTCGCACCAGATTGATTGTAGCTTAGTGAAACTGCATCTTGTAAATCACAAATCCCGTCGCCATCACCATCAATTGGGAATGATAGAGGGTCTTTTGGGTCGGTATTACCGCAGTCAGCCTCATCAATATCGCTCCAACTATCCTCGTCGTCATCCAAGTCCTCTACTAAACCCGTTGAAGATGACCCCCACAATTCGTCAGGAAGACCGTCTGAATCGGTATCTAGATATGCTGAACTGTCATTGGGGAACGCATCATCTGTATGACTACAAACATCAATTGGAGTCAGTGGGATTGAGGGCCCGTCACACCAATCATCGCCATCAGTATCTGCTAATATCGGGCTGGTACCAGTATCGTCAATATCAACAAAAATCGAAGTATCTGTCTCGGCTGTGTTTGGAATGCCATCACCATCAATATCGCTGTCCTGAGCATCACAGATACTATCGCCATCAACATCTGCATTAGGAATTGAGGCTTCATCTAGAGGATTTGAATTACACTGGAGTTCTAACGTATCATTGTAGCCATCATTGTCATCATCCGGATCTTCGGGGTGACTATCCTTACAGCCATCACCGTCATAATCGGTTGAAGAATCAGATACCCAGTTTAACTCACCAGTAATACAGTCGTCGACTACGTCAAGGCGCAGGTCATTGTCATCATCATTATCCTCAGTTGCATCACGACAGCCATCACTGTCATAATCAGTTAGCGGAGTGCTAGTCCACCCCGTTTCTCCGTTTGGACACGTGTCGAATTCATCGTCAATGCCGTCGCCATCAGAATCTGTTACATCTTCTCTCACATCGTATATCGTGTAAAGATATAGCACTAGTTCGTCTGAAGGGAAATCAGACCCATTATGATAAACCGAAAATCGGAAGTTAGCATTATTTGAACCATCTAGATTGGCGGGGTTGAGAATGATTTCCTCAACCATCTGTTGTCCGCTGTTAGTAGTGTCCTCTACCACTAGAGACCATGTGGATGACACATAATTGTAGACGCTAATCGCACCTTTTCCATCGGCGGGCAAGGATTCTGGTGCAATCATCGCCCAACGTACATCGGCCCTAGTGGTGTTTGAAGACATCTGGACTTCTAAATCGAAGTGAATGAATGTTTGTCCAGAAGAACAGGTCGCAGAGCCACCATCGCAGCGATTTGCTTCAATATAAGCCGCAGTCCCATTGTTGCTGTCAAAAGCATTTGCTATGACTTTTACTTCTGACCATGCAGACTGTGAATTGATACTATCAGTGTATCCAATTGTATGTATTTGGTCAGCGATGGAGTTGCCCGGAAGTGAGGATAATAAAAAAACCAAAACTACAAAAATTATTTTGCTTTTATTTGTGTTCCCCATAAGTGCACTAGACGTCTCTTAAATTTAAATTTAATTAACAAATTTAAGCTTGAATCGCATCAATTGATAAACCAATGGGGTCAAAACATGTAACAGCATAGGTTACTCCTCAATTGTAGTTAGAGACCAATTGACATATGCTGTACTAATGCCATCCTCATAAACAGAAACTATCTCCCAGGCTCCGCTTAAGGTAATTGGCTTTTCGTAATCCTCAGAGTTCATCGTGACTCTAACCCCCCAATCATCAGTAGTAATTTCTACCAAACCAGTGAAAGCTAATCTGCCTTCCCTGTAATGCATAACTGTGTTATTCCA
>CAXGZX010000032.1:0-16562 GCA_964014545.1 uncultured Candidatus Poseidoniales archaeon
GAACTTTCGGGCCAAACGGCCTGGATAAAATGCTCTACAAAACCAATGGCGAAACCGCAGTTACCAATGACGGCGCTAAGATTGTAGCCGAATTATTGGTGAAGCATCCTGCAGCCAAAGCCTTCGTTCAATTAGCGAAATCACAGGAAAACGCCTGCGGCGATGGCGTTACCGGATGTCTTATTTTCGCTAGCGAATTGATGCGCGAATCAGGAGTTTTACTAGAAAAAGGCCTTCACCCACTGGTCCTAGTCAATGGGTTTAGAGAGGCCATGGATAAGACTATCCAAGCTTTGATGAATCATGCCAAGGAAGTAAGTATCGCTGATGAGAGTATACTTCAGTCAGTTGCTAGAACTGCTATGACTGGCACTTCAGTAGAATCAGTGGGCAGTCAACTTGCAGATATTATTGTCAAAGCAGCCATCCATGTCGCTAAGCAAGATGAAGACTATACTTCTGTCAACATTGAACAGGTTAGAATGGCCAAGAAAGGAATAGGCAGTTTGTCAGACACCAAACTAATCAAAGGCATCATCATTGATAAAAACCTAGATTTGGAACGCTTACCACGTAAACTTACAGCCGGCAAGGTGGTGGTATTTTCTTGTCCACTGGAAATTGAGAAGACCAGTTATGATTCCGAAATAGAGATCTCATCGACTGAACAATGGGTCGCATTTATGGACGCCGAGGAAGCGATACTTGAAAATAAAGCCCAGAGCATTATTGATAGTGGAGCGTCAATGGTATTCTGCGCTGAAACAATTGATGCTAAAATATTGCACCAATTGGCTGATAACGATATATTTGCCCTGGCATCTATTGACAAAGCCGGCGCCGAAGATGTTGCACTTGCCACTGGTGCACTGATGATAGATCACATTGACGGGATTGATGACAACACCCTGGGCTCTTTTGAATCAATGGTCGTAGAATCTTATGATAGCGATGAAGGCCGCCGAGACAGATTGTACTTGAACGCGGGGCCTTCTTCTGGATTGACGACAATCGATGTTTGTGGAGCTGGCGGCGTCGCTAGTGATGAATTTGTCAGAGGCATCTACGATGCACTGAATTCAGTTGCCAGTTCAATTGAATCAGGCAGCGTTTTGATTGGTGGCGGTAATGCACATATCACCGCAGCCTTGGCAATGAGGGAACATGCCGAATCAATAGCTGGCAGAGAACGGTTAGCCATTGAAGCATTTGCCAGATCATTAGAAGCGGTACCTGCAACATTAATTGCCAACTCAGGAAATAATATGCTAGACGGACTACTCGAATTACGTTCGATGGTTAGGAATGATTTACCAGGCAGCGGAATTGATGCTGAGGGCAAGCCAATGGAATTAACTGACGTTTGGGAATGCTCTGATACAATATTGCATGGACTAGAGGCCGCATGCGAAACTGCTTGCGGACTACTGCGCGTTGACCAAGTTATTTCAGCGCGTGGCGATTAAATAACTCAGCGTTATGTTCATACGGCTCTTAGCAGACCACAACTTGGGTCGCCTCCATGGAACAGTCACACAAACCTAGAGCACTGTTGAGTGTATATGACAAAACAGGGATTGTTGATTTTGCCAAATCATTGGATGAACTAGGCTTTCAATTAATTTCAACAGGTGGTACTGCTAAGAAACTCAAGGCAGCAGGTTTGTCAGTAATCAGTGTTTCAGAAGTAACAGGTCACCCGGAAATTTTTGATGGACGAGTCAAATCATTACATCCAGCAATTCACGGCCCCCTACTTGCTCGCCTTGAAAGCGAGGAAGATAGACTTGGGCTTGCAGAACTTGGCTATGGGCCCATCAACCTCGTTGCTTGTAATTTGTACCCATTCAGCCAAGCAGCAAGCCAACAACCAAGATTAGATGACCCAGACTTATTGGAAATGATCGATATTGGCGGCCCAACAATGGTTCGAGCATCAGCCAAAAATCATCGTAATGTGATTATCGTTTGTAATCCAGTAAATTATTCCAAAGTAATCGCTGAACTCAAAGCGGCAGGTTCTAGTGACGCAGTATCATCACAATTCCGCCAAAACTTAGCATTAGAAGCATTTGAACATACGGCAAGCTATGATAGCGCAATCTCAGGCGAATTACACGCCCGCTGGATTGGTAGACCAGAGGCTTATGACGACAAGAGTGAACAGGAAATACGCCTTCCAGCAGCACTACTTTCCTCTGCTTTCAAAGTTCACAATCTGCGCTACGGAGAGAACGGTCATCAAGCGGCTGCTATGTACATTGACCCTAAAGAAATAGGTCAACACTCTACTTTAGTAACCGCTCATGTTGAAGGTGGTAAACAGATGTCTTACAACAATTACTCAGATGCAGACGCGACACTACGCCTTTGCCGTTCACTGTCGACCAAAGAGTGGCCAAACACCCCCCATGCTTGTGTAATAGTCAAGCATAACAACCCCTGTGGGGCGGCGCTTGGTAAAACTCAACTAGAGGCTTATGAGGCCGCGCTAGCAAGTGACCCCGAATCGGCATTTGGCTCGATTATTTGTTTCAATGAGCCACTAGAATTATCCACTGCTAAAGCCATGGAGCCATTATTCATTGAGGTATTAATGGCGCCAAATTACCACAAGGAAGCAAAAGAATTTGTTATGCAGAAAAAGAATCGCCGAATTTTGACAATTGAGTCACCTAACAATAGATTAGCAGCACTTGAGAGAATTTTAGTCAAGAAACCAATTGAAGGTGGTTGGATAGTTCAAACAGAGGAAGCACCAATTATTGATTGGGATAAAGCGAAAGTGGTCACAAAAATACAACCAAGTCAGGCTGAACTAGATAGCATGAGATTTGCCGTAAGAGTCTGCGAACAAGTCAAATCTAATGCGATTGTAATGGTCCAAGGTACCGCAACAGTTGGTATTGGGCCAGGGCAAACTAGTCGTGTTGAAGCGGTTAGAATCGCAGCCCGAAGGGCTGGCCAGAGAGCTAAAGGTTCGGTACTTGCATCAGATGCCTTTTTCCCATTCAAAGATGGTCTAGAGCAAGCAGCAGGTGCCGGTGCCTCAGCAATAGTTCAACCGGGTGGCTCGATTAGAGATCAAGAAGTTATTGACGCTGCAGATGAAATGGGCGTTTCTATGTTATTTACCGGTCATCGATTGTTTAGGCATTGAGCGTCGAAGCAATCAAAGCAAACCAATGCTGCCGAGGTAACATGGCAAATGCAACCGGCTTGGCGAGAGTTGGCACGCCAGAAGATCCCATTAGGTGTGCAATCCTAATCTCTGGGTCCGGTAGTGGTATGCAAGCTATGCTAAACCACCAAAGCGGTGCTGACTGCTCTCATTACACAGCCCTGGTAATCAGCAACAAATCAGGCGTCGGCGGAATATCCCGTGCCCAAGAATTTGACATCCCCGTAGCGGTTGTAGAGGTTCCGGCAATCGAAAATAGAGTAGATGCTCGACATCAGCATGAAGCAAAAATAGACAAATTACTACAACAACATGAAGTTGAACTAGTTATCCTAAGCGGGTACATGCGGCTATTGAGCGAACAATTCATCAATAACTGGGCAGGACAGATAGTCAATATTCACCCTTCACTATTGCCGGATTTCCCAGGAGCCCATGCTCACCGAGAGGTAATTGCAGCAGGAGTTAACAAATCAGGCTGTACTGTTCATTTTGTCGATGCTGGAATGGACACAGGGGAAATAATTGCTCAATGTGAGGTAGAGGTTTTGCAGGGCGACACCGAATCTTCTTTGGCAAATCGGATTAAGTCATTTGAACATATTCTCTATCCATTGGTCATCGATGCGATTGTTACTGGCGATTACTCAAGTCTGAATTTTGATTAAAATTAGTAAATTGCGATGAAAAGTCGTTGTTTTGATAATTAGAAAACTCGCTAAATAATTGGTTTATTGACTCAGCCTGCCAATTAATCAATGCCTTATTGGTTATTCTAGTCATAAGCGGCTGCCGTTGTTGTTGTTGATCTACTGGCACGCAGTTGCCTTGTTGTATCAGTGCATCAATTCCAGTTGACTGTAAATTAAAGGCATCGCATGGAATTAAGATTACGTCATCATCAATTTGGCTAATACTCCAGGCAACCAACTCGACTAGCGAACTACAAAATTCTGGGTCTGGCCAAACTTCTCCATCAAACATTTCCATTCGGTTTTTACTGCCGCACAAGGTAATAATTCTAGCTACTGATGACAGTTTACATTGTTTGATTAACCGGCTAACTCCGCCAAACATCTGCGATTTATCCTCGCCCATTCGAGAACTTTTTCCGCCAGCAAAAATCAACGCAGTTGTCATACCAATCATCAGTGCAGAGCATCGAGCTTATCCATCGCCTCTTCCAACTCACTTAACAGACTTCTAACACGCTCCATTAGAGCTTGACGTTCTCTACTACTGCGCGCCTCAGGCAACCACTCTAACAGACGTCGAACGTCCTTAGCATCCCGTTCAACCGTCCACTGCAAAACAGCCTCCATGACCGGGTCTTCAGTCGGTAAGAACCTCTCAGACATACTCAGCCTAGCAATTGAAAGACCATCAATTATCCTGTTCTAACAGTTTGTTGCGAATACGTTCAAACAATTCTCCACCCGCGGGGGCTGAAGAAATTAAACTCCGCAACCGGTCATGCTGCGTATTTCTAACTGAGATAAATAGCATAGCGATTTGGTGCCACAAGTGACTTTGCTCAGCCATAGCAATTAACCATTCATCATCAGGCACCGGGTGTCCGCTGCGATTCATTTCTTCGGCAATTTCCAAAATTATTTCCATCGGCTCTTGCTTGCCAAAAAGATGGATTAACGCCATCCAAGGGTCTTCACCCAGTTCATCTTTTGACAAATTGGATAATAGTAATCCGGCTAGTTTCAAGTCTTCTCGACCATGTCGCTTCCACAACGCAGGAATCAGTTTTGCTAAACGACGCGGCTTCTCTTTACCGTAAGTTAGCAGCCATGATGCAATGGTTCGCACTTCTGGGTCAGGACAACCGTAGTGAGCAGAAAAGCCACCGTGACTCGCAGTTATGTCGGCACGCGGCTTGGTAATCATCCCAGGGTTGCCTGCTGCATAAGCCCCATTTAGGAATTTTAGCAAACGTCGATTTGACTTCAAAACCTTGGCATTATGCTGCTCTAGGTATTCATCTAGTTTGATGTTCATTTCTTGGCACCGTCTGCAGATTTCTTACGAACAACGTCGAATAGATCTCCTACTAGGCTTACTGAGTCTCTAAGCGTGCCAAGCATCTTGTCGATAACATTTGGATCTTCGAATTTTTCTTTGACAATTTCACGTAATTCCTCTTCAATTTGATGGTGCTCTTTATCGTTTATTTTGAAAATGTCTCTTAGATGAGCCAGTACTCGAAACTCATCTCTGGATAGTGAAGCATTAACGATGGCAATTTCGAAAACCTTGGTGTAGATTTCCCGTGCTTTTTCTAAATCAATTGGCTCGCCGCCTTCGACCTTAGTACCGGTCCTTATTGCTTGATAAATCTCAGAAGGTTCATTTTCACTCAAACCCAAAGCGCTGGCTAGTTTAATGACCAAACGCTTTTCTTCTCGCGTGAGCACTTTATCGACGAGCATCACAGATATAGTACTGTGAAACGCCTCAAGGCTATACGATATAGGTTCGGACACAACACTCCCATGCACTTACTATTATTGAATTCGTTGCTCTATTAAAATCCATAAAATATTGATTATTTGACAAGAGCATTCAATAGTGATGGGCGCTGCCGTATATTTGTTCACATCCAATTCATTCACCGACTTTTAGCCGGTGGTTTTGGCTCAAAGGGCTTCCCTTGAGCCATTTTGAGTAGTCTGGGGACTAAAAGGAGATATTCAAATGTCAAGAAAACAAAACAACAGAGGTGGCAACCCCTCGAAGAGTAATAAAGCAATGAAGTATATGGTTCGTGCTGACATAAAAGTCAACGGAACCGTACAAAGAAAGGACATCATCGGTGCGATAATGGGTCAAACAGAAGGCCTGCTAGGCGACGAGTTAGAGTTAAGAAAACTCCAACGAACCGCTAGAATCGGACACGTTGATGTAGAAATGGAAAACAAAGGCGGCAAGGTCCATGGTATGATCATGATTCCAAGCAGCCTAGACAATGTAGAGACTGCAATTATCGCATCTTCATTGGAAACCATCGATAGAATCGGCCCATGTACAGCTAAAATAACTGTCAAGGAAATTCAAGATATTAGAGCAACTAAGCGAACCAGTGTCGTAGACCGTGCTAAGGAACTGTTGTTGGAATTAGTCAATTCTGGCGAAGCAGCATCAAAGACTGTAATTGAGGAAGTAAGGTCGGTCTTAACTGTCGGAACAGCAAAGCAATTCCACGGCCTGACTTGTGGTCCAAATATTGAATCGTCATCATCACTAATCGTAGTTGAAGGTAGAAATGATGTTAGAAACCTGCTTAATTGCGGAGTTAAAAATGCAATATCAGCCGACGGAGCAGGGTCCATAAAACAAGAGTTAATCGATTTGGCAAATGGCAAAGAAACCGTAGTGCTGGCAATCGATGGCGACCGTGGCGGCGAAATGCTATTTAGCCAACTTAATGAAATGATGAAAGTCGACTTCGTCGCTCAAGCGCCTGTTGGGCAAGAGTGGGAATTATTACCACAAAAGACCGTAACTAAGTGCTTGTCAATGAAGGTTGAAGCAGCTAAATTTGCTCGACAAATCAAAAAGCAACAGGACAAGGACGACAAAAAGGCTGGAGTTGAAGATAAGAACTGGGCTGAAGGTATGGAAGATACTTTTGAAAGTAAAAGTGCGCCAGATGAAGTCAAAGAATTCTTCACTCACCTTGATGACCTTGAGGCAAGAAAAGCAGTTTTCGTTATGATGGATGGAACCGTCTCAGAGCCAGTTGGCGCAAAAGATTTGGCCAATGCAGCAAATGAAGCTGACGGCGCAATCGCCATTGTATACAATGGTACTATCAGTGACAAAACACTAGATATTGCTTCAGAAGCAGCAATCGAGACAGTGGTTGGCACCAAAGCAGGCAAAGGCTACGGTGATCGAGATGATGTCAAATCGTGGCTTGCAGAAGTCCATCGATAAGTATCAATCTAACGCGCATATAATGAATTGAACCCGCTTTGGCGGTAATATGAGCGATGCACCCGAGGCGTGGCCAGACGACGACCAAGACCCATTTGCGACGTCAGATGAACCGCTAGAAGCACAGGATGAAACTCCTGCAACTGAGGAAATTCAACCTACAACAAGTGATGAACCAGAGGAGCAATTACCTGTCGAGGAAACGCCTGCGGCCATAGAACAATGGACATTACCAGTTAGAGTCGCTCCTGTAATGGCAATTTCAGGTGAAGAGGTTAAAGAATTTCCACTCAATGAATCAATTGACGGCAGACGGAATACGTCGCTTATTATTAGTGATAATTTAATTAGAATAATTCAGGTTACTTACGATGATGACGGACAACGTAGATTAAACGTCAAAACGGTAATGAAAAATGAATTAACCGGATTCACACATAGCCACAATGAGTTAATGCACAAACATCAATGGATGTGGATTTCCGCTATTCTTGTTGGATTAGTGGCTACATTCATCCCGTTCTTAGGGTTCTTTGGTCAACTTATTTTAGCCGGTGGCCTAATTGGGTGGGCGTATATGCATCTTGAAATGCACACTTTGGAGTTCTCAACTAGTGGATCAAAGCATAGGGTTCATTTTACCGGCTACGGCTCTAATCGACCAATGTTTAGAGCGAGTATGGCTTTGATTGGTCCTACAATTGCCAAGTATATGGAGACCGGAGAATTCGATACACAATCAATTACCACATTTCATGATTCATTAGCCAAGCCAGTTGTACAAGAGATGCCCACTATAGTGATGGCTGATGATGGCACATTGGAAGCCTTACCTGGTCAGAGTGGCCCAACCCCCGAACTCCCGGCAGTCCCTGAACCTCCAATGCCTTCGCCTGAAACTCAAACCCCTCTTGCACCGCCAGCACCACCGATCAACATTCCACAACCAGTGGCAATACAGACTCCTGAGCCACCCGCAATGGCCGGGCCGCCAGCATCAACTCCGCCCCAACCGCTTACCGCGCCACCACCACCACCTGCTGTGACAACCGCGCCACCGCCGCCGCCGTTGCCGCCACCATTACCGCCCGCAACAATGCCCCCTCCGTTGCCTATGGGCGGAATGATACCACCTATGCCAATGGATATGGGTGAAGTGCCATTAGACGCACCAATGCCAGCAGCACCAGAAATAAACGTTCCAGCAGCACCGGTTGAGGATTCACTTTCTGACGATGAAAAGAATGAGTTACTTGAAGAATTGAAGTAATCAATTCGCCGAAACGACCACTCCACTAGCAGATTGTAGATTTAACACGTCAACCAGTATCTTGACTTCAGCTTCTAATTCCACGATATCATTGAACGCAGGTAACGATTTCTCGTCTTTTTCTAGCGGTACCTTAAATCCGGGCCCTGGTATTCGTTGCAATGCTTTACCAAGCACTAACGAATCCTCGATTAGACTACCCTTAGCAGCTTTATGCCGCGCCTCTAAACGCATTTTGACCCAGTTTTGGTATTTCTTTAGGTTAGCAGCAATCTTCATAATTAGCCATTGGCGTTTTTCATCGTGTTCATTACCTTGGGGCAGTAATCGCAAAACTAATCTCAATAAGCGGTCAAAACGAACATCTCTCGGCTCTTTACCGACATGTTTTGCTAGACTTTTCCGTATCGAGTCAATTTGCTCATCAGCGGAACTAGTTTCCTCAAAAGAATCTTTCATGCCAATTTTATTCATGAAAATATGTAAGTGTTCTAATGAACTTAATTCGACTTTACCGGTTTTTTGCACCACTTGTTTGGTTTCAGGAGCCTTACCATCAACCCATGCTTCATTGTAATCAGGCGTTGAGAGATCATCTCCAACAAATTTACCCTGTTTGTCTCTTGCTCGCTTTGGAACTGCTTTTTCCTCTTGCCTTGCCAACTCCAGCGCCTCTTGCTTTTCGCGCCATCCACTCCAACGAGTTGCGGACCGATTTTCATCTTCCCAAAATTCGTTATCTGTCAAACCATCCTCGCGAATGATATCATCCTCGCGAATCTGTACTTCGCTCTCCCTTTGTTGGGGTTTAACCGGAGCAACCTCTGGCTTTTCTTCTGTGACTTCAGTATCTATCTTTGTGGATTCTTCCATGGCATCAAGCATAGCCTCATGAGCTTCTTCAAGAGAATCAGCGGGTTCAATAACTTGTTCAGGAACCGGCATCAATGTCTTTCTAACCGGCGCGGGAGACCAAGGCGTGAACTGAAACTCTTCGTCCTCAACAGGTGATTTTGCTAATTCCACCATCATTTTAGGAATTTGTTCGGCAATAGCGGCGAGTCTGAGTGGATTCTGCAATTCTTCTTGGACCTGCAATGCTAAACTGACATTTCTATTCCACGGCATAGCCGATAGTCTTCTGCGCAGTGAAGCATGCTGCGCCATAGCCGGCCTAATATTAGCCAACATTTTGGCCACCATCATCGGGTTTGTATCAAACATTTCGTTAAGTTCATTGACATACCAACCAGCACTTTGAAACAGATTTAATTCATGGGCGATTTTAGTTTTAATTCGTTCACCAATTTTCCCTCCAACCACTGAATTTCCAGTGCTAGTGAAATCTGTAGTTGACCCATATTGCCTTGCTTGAGCAACAAATTCTTCGAAATCTGCGAGATTGAAGGTGCTTGACATGGTATTTTCTGAGGCTTTGCCTTGACCAATTAATTCAAGCAAGTCGCGCTCAAGCAGTTTCCGATGCCTTGCACCTCGGGTGATAAGTCGAGCAATCATCGCTTCAGTATCTGTGATTATGTCTTCACCGGCCTCAACTTCTTTCAGCAAATTTATGCGTTTTTCTACTTCTGTTTTACCACTATAAGAAATATCGATTTCAAGTAGTCTGTTGATGCAATCTATTCGCTTATTCCAAATAATTTCATCCTGTTGAATAATTGCTAATGCACTAAACGGGTCGCTGCCAATTCGAGATTCCCAGTCATCCATTACCAGGCCGCGAACTTGATATTTTTCGATAATTGAATAACATTGTAGTTCAGCATCTTTCCACTGTAAATCTAACCGATCAACAATTTCAGTTAATGCTTCAGTATGTTCGAGGTAACCAATATATTGCCTGGCATCTTGAACGTCATTAATTCGTTGTTCAAAGAACTGAAAACGAGCAACTAAGGCTAGATGTTCTTCGATCTCCTTGGTTAATTCAGGCAAATTAATCTCCCATCCAAATAAATCCTTAGCCACAATGCTGGCAGCAGGGAAATTAATCCCAGCACGAATCCAATTAGAAATCTCGATATTCAAATGGTATAACCTACTGTTCAAATCACTACCCATCGACGATATTTGTTTAGACAATTCGGCTAAATCTTCTTCACTATTGCCGCCTAACAATAACTTTCTTTCCGCTTCATATTTATCCGCTAGTTGGTCGTCAAATTCGGCAATTTCATCGATAATTTGTAACCTTATCATCTCATGAAAATTGTGTAACCGTTGCTGCTGCGCGATTTCTTGTAATGCATCAACGAGATTCATCTGTTCAATGCTGTCTACATTGTGCCCCGCCTCCTGCAGTGCTTGTGCAGCCGAGTAGATAGTCCGCTTTTGGCGCGCTTCATTTTGTTCAATTTCCGACAATTGAGCGTCAATATCGCTAAATAAATGAGGATTATTCATCAGCGGGATAATTAAATTTAATTGGATTTTTGATGATTCATCAAGTGCATCACAGCGTGCTAAGATGAGAGAAAGCTCCTCCCCCATCATGTCCGATTCCCAATCTCTTCGATTATTTTCTAACACCAATTCCCAACGACGATTGATCTTAGCCCATTGTTCGTATCGCTCATTGATGTCGGGAAAGTCCATTGGATTACTCAAAGCTTCAATCCACTCGCTAAACAAACCTTGTGAGATGTCTAATCTTTCCAGCCAATTTTGACTCATTCGCTCAACTAACGATTTACTGGCCTGGATAAGATACTCAACGCGCATTAATGCTTCAGTTGCCGTAGAAGAATTGGTTTCGAGGTATTGGCTGATTTCAGCAGTATCCCAACCATCATCAGACCATTCAGAGACATGATTGCTGAACCAATTTGGATTGGCCCCAGTCATATTTTCCTCTTCCATAGACAGACCTATTTGTCCGTGAGCAATGATAGTCTTTCAATGTGAGCGCTGATTAGGTTGGTAATTGGCGTTTTCATGAGATTTTTTACCTCTCGGCGTTTATTTTGGGGGTCGAAAAAGCCAGTAAAGAGATTCATTCTAGCCAAAGGGCATAAAGGCTCAAACCAGATTCGATTCGCATGGAACCAATTACTGCCTTGTTTGGGATTGCCTGTCTTGGTGCAGGTGGAGGCGTTGGATACTGGCTGAAACAAAACCACGAGAAGTTGGAAAAACTATCCGATTTTAACATATTATTGCAAGAATCACAAAGCGCCCATTTCACGCATTTGAATACCCAAGTAGCCGATGTAAATAACCGACTTTCAACCCTAAACGGTATGGTTGATGCGCTGCGTGCTACCAACCCTGAGTTGGATGGGGCGCTCAAGGCATACAGCACACTAGCCCACCTTGAACAACTCGGCGAAATGGGTGATTCACTAGATGATGTCGAGCCATTTGCCAATGCACTTGCTGCTTTGGAGACGCTGATCTCTCCAATATCGGTTGAAAGTATAGTTGGCGCAAACGATCTGTTGACTCAAACCAGTTCCAATATGGTGATGCAACTAATCGAAATTTTCGATGCTCACAATATGGATGTTAGTAAAATTGGCCTTAAACCAGTTGCGGCTCACAAACTAGGCCATGCGTCCTTGAGTCTGAGAAGATATGACTGGGCAGAAACCTGTTTTGGTATTGCTTATGCTTCTTCACCAGGCAATGCTAATGTCTTAGAGGCGCTTGAATACATTGCCATCGAGAAAGGTGATGAAGTACTGCGCAGACATTGGCTTGAAGCAAGAATGACGGTCAATCCAGATAATCCAGACCTGCTAAGAGCGCATGCCCACCTACTGGCTAAGATGGGCGACATGGAGGCGGAGAGAGACGTACTTCGACTCGAAGCGCTAGGTCTTGATACTCCAGCAGACCGTTCGCTATTGTCTGGTCTAAGGGCTAGAGCGGGCTCCCGTTCAGAAGCCTTAGAATCTATCGAACAAGCACTTGCTGAAGACCCAACACAATCCAAGGATTGGCTATCTTATGCCAACCTATTGCACCAAGGAGGGGAAATGAGTAAAGCCCTTGATGCTGCAGATAAGTGCTTAGAATTAGACCGCCAAAACGGCGGTGCTTGGGCACTTAGTGCAACAATTCTAGCACCTAAACAAAATCGTTTGAAAGAAGCCCTCAAGGCTGCGGTCCATGCAGTTGCTTTAGACGCAGGCGGGGTTGATTTAGTATTATTAAAGGCAGATTTACTGCTTGCAGAAGGCTCAGCAACCGCGGCTGAAGAATCGTTAACCAAGGCGCTTGAAAAAGATATGATGAATGGAGAATTACGGGCAAGGATCGCCACCAGACATCTATTAGATGGCCGCCCAGACGATGCTCAAAAGTTGCTTGACGAAACCCCGGTTGGCATCGACCATGCACTATTACACGTTGTCGAAGGAAGACTACACTTAGTCAATGCCGACAAAGAAAGAGACGGAACAGGAGAGACAGATGCGACTCTGCTATCTGTGGCAATTTCTGCCTTTGAAGGGGCACTAAAACTGAATAGAGAACTAGGCGTTGCTTGGCTTGGAATGGCCCGAACTAACAGATTATTACGTAATCTAGATGCAGCCGAAGAAGCTCTAACCCGGGCTCGTAGATTACTATCTGAAGACGACCCTTCAGCAGCAGCAGAGGCAGCACTCCTAGCACTTGACCAAGGCGATATTACTGCCGCAGCCAACCTAATTGATGTTGCAGACATTCACGGCGATAGTGCGGTAATCTCCTACGTAAGAGGCAATATTGAGGCTAGAACCGGACATCTAGACCGGGCGCTTGAATACTATGGCAAAACTTTGAAAATCGATTACGCCCACATTAGAGCCCGACTCAACAGATGCAGTATTTACATGGCTATTGATGAAGGTAGAAAAGCGCTTGACGATGCCGAAATACTGCTTGATTTAGCCCCGAATTTCATTCTTGCTAGATTCCGTAAAGCTGAGGCTGGAATGATGTTAGGCGAGTGGTCCAAGGCTCGCGAAGATCTTGATATTGTACTGGAAAGGGCCCCACATCACCACCAAGCCATGACTCAACTTGCTGCCTGTTTCATCGCTCTTGGCAGACCTGAGCGTGCTGAAGCACCGCTTAATGATGCGCTAAGAATTGCGCCAAACCATGCTCCAGCCTGGCACCAAAGAGGATTGCTATACCTTGAATGGGGCCGTGATGACAACGCTCTTAGTGACTTTGAGGCGGCGGTAAAATCAGAAGCTGATCATCTCGATGCACACCTTCACATCGCCGCAATGCACCATGAAGCAGAACGTTTTGACCAGGCCGGTGCAGCTTGGAGAGCCGTACTAAATCTAGACCCGGATCACACGGTCGCCAAGACCAGACTAAGTGAATGTGAAGTCAAATTAATGGCTTGACGGTGACTACTTTCTTGCTGCAGCTTCTGCTTGAGCAACAGTTGCCCTAACTGCAATTGCCGTATCAGGAGTTACTGAGATACTGGTAATTCCACAGTCGATTAAAAACGGCGGGAATTCGTCTGGGAAATCGGATGGAGCTTGTCCACAAATTCCAATTTCTAATCCCTGAGCATTGAATTTCCTGACAATATCGCGAATCATTGATTTAACCGCCGGTGAGCGAGCATCAACAGGATTTTGATATCCCTCTAAATCATCACGAGAGACCGCATAAACAGTCTGCACCAAGTCATTGGAACCAATTGAGCCACCGGCTAAATCCATCATTTCCATGAATCTATCCGCTTCAATGGCATTGGAAGGCAATTCAACCATCACAAATAATTCAGTACCAGATTTAGGCCCGATTTCATTTTCATCAAGCAGATTTTTCACCATTTCCCCTTCTTCAGGCGTGCGACAAAACGGCACCATCAATTGCAAATTATCTAATCCAAAGTCATATTTGACTGATTTCATTGCAGCGATTTCCATTTCAAAGGCTGGCTTAAATTTCTCATCCAGATAACGTGATGCGCCTCGCCAAGCAATCATTGGATTTTCTTCAACCGGCTCAAAGATTCCGCCACCCAACAATTCTCGGTATTCATTAGATTTGAAATCAGATAATCTAACAAGGACCGGTCTTGGATAAAATGCTGCACAGATCAGTCCAACACCTTCGCGCAGTTTATCGATAAACAAATCGCGCTTATCTGAATATGCCCAAGCCCGACTGTCAAGTGATTCCACTAGCGTGCGTATGTCGTTGATATCAGCGGCAACAAATGATTCATGATACGGCTTTAGCCCATCAGACAACTCGCCCGTTTCAACATAATTTTTCAACTCCTCATGGTGAACAAAGGCCAGTGGATGAATGCCTAACTCTGAAGATAAAATGAATTCAATTCTCGCCAATCCAACTCCGTCAACTGGTAATCTTGAATCAGTCAATGATTTGGTTGGAAAACCAACATTTAATTTTATTTTAGTAGTCAAATCAAGCTCTTCATCAAAAGAAACCTCTTCAATTTCAAACGGTACTTCTCCTGAATACACATATCCTGTATCGCCTTCAGCACAACAACCCGTTACGGTGCTAAATGGTGGCAAGTCCATGGCGTCAGAGCAACCAACGATAGCCGGTATGCCAAATTCTCGGGCAATAATTGCCGCATGCGAGGTTCGCCCACCCTTACGAGTAATTATCAGCGAAGCTTGCTTCATTAACGGCTCCCAGTCGGGAGTAGTCATTTCGGTAACTAGTACGTCGCCTTGTTCAAACACCGATAGTTCAGAGGACACTTCCTCCATTGACATACCACTTTCTAACAGGTTGCGCAACTCACGCTTGCCGTCTAAAACCTCGCCATAGGTTCGATACAATCTGACCTTTCCAGTGCCAATTCGCTTACCTACAGCTTGTCCAGTAGCCATTACCCGGCCGTCTTTTTTGAGTTTACCAGCTAATATTTCATCGATTTTGTAAACTGTCATTTTGCTACTGACTTGCTTTGAATGAATGGTCTCAGGTCTTGCTTGAACGATAAACAAGTCGCCGCTAACACCGTCTTTAGCCCATTCAATATCCATCGGCTTGGCAAAATAATCCTCAATTTTCAACGCCATTTCTGCTAATTCAACACATTCCTCTCGGGTAAGTGACCAACGTCGTCGTTGGTCATACGGTACCGCAATTGACTGGACATCATTAGCCGCTTCTTCATGATAAATCATCATCTGCTCTTTACTGCCTAGAGTGCGATGAACGACTGGGAACTTACCCTGTCTAAGGCCTTCCTTCCACACGGTGTATGTGTCAGGAGAAACCACCCCTTGCACCACTAATTCACCAAGTCCGTACGAGGAGCCGATGTGTATTACTCCATTATGGCCAGAATCAGGATCGATAGTAAACATCACTCCCGAGCAGGCTTTATCGGATCTTGCCATCTTCATCACTACAACAGCAATCGCGCTATCAAGCGGGTGCATCCCGTGTTCTATGTGGTAACCAATCGCTCGCTCGGTGAACATACTCGCAACACAGCGACGCCATTTCTCTATGATGTCTTGGTCACCACTAACATTGAGATATGATTCATATTGGCCAGCAAATGATGCTTCAGCAGAATCTTCTGTGGTTGCTGATGAGCGAACTGCAACGTCAACACCCGGATGATACAAATCACATAACCGACCATATTCTTGGGCAATTGCCTGTTTAATCTCATCAGGTACCGGAGTTTCACGCACTAATGAACGAGCTAATGTCGCTCGACTGTTGAGATTCAAATGGTCTTCCGGGTCTGCGTCCCGCAGGCAAACCTCTAGCGCATCAGCAAGTGTAGAACACTTAATTGCCGCATTTCGTAGTTGTTCAACATCTTCAGGAGCACCAACGTTATTCCACGTTGATTCGGGTATTTTGGCATTTATGAATTGCTTAAATGCGTCAGTTGTCAAAGTAAAACCGTTTGGTACTTTGACTCCAATCTTGGATAGTTGTTGGAACATCTCACCAAGCGATGCACCTTTTCCACCAACTGTGGCAACATCTTTCATATCAGCATTTGAGAACCATTGAGCTAGTTTGGCGGGTGCCATAAATCGCATTATGCTGGTTCAGTAATAAGTGGCAGTTTAAAACCACAAGAGAGTTATTAATTTTTATCTATCAAAAAGCAGATTATTGCCATCACATTATTCCAACAACTTTGATTAAAATTCGCTTGCGTCTTTGACCATCAAA
>CAXGZX010000033.1:0-16440 GCA_964014545.1 uncultured Candidatus Poseidoniales archaeon
TGCCAAATCTTGTGTCTTACTTTAACCTCAGGCGTATCTTCTGCCGAGTAAATTTTGACGTTGTGGTCGATAAATGGTAAAATAGCATTCAGGGTAGTAGTCTTTCCCGATGCTGTTTCTCCAGAAACCAGTACCGACATACCGTACTCTAGGCAAATCCAAATGTAGGCAGCAACTTGTGAAGAAATCGTTCCCCATTTGATTAGTTGAATAATTGAAATGGTTTCCTCAGCGAATTTACGGATGGTGAATGACGGACCAAGCATCGATACGTCATCAGAGAATATGATGTTAATACGAGAGCCGTCGAGTAATGCTCCGTCAATAATTGGCTTGTTGTCAGATACTGGGCGGCCAATACGCTCAGACATCGCCCGCAAATAACGGGATAAAAGTTCACGCTCACGGAACCTGATGTTGGAAGTTACCATGCCGAATACCTTGTGATCCATGTGAATATGCTTGAGACCAATAGAGTGTATATCTTCCAGCATCTCATCAGAAAGTAGTGGTTCTAGTGGTCCATTTTTAATCAGGTCGCGAATAATAATGTATTCCAACCTAGCTCTTTGTTCAGGAGTGACAATGACACGTTTGTCATCCATCCCAATCATTTCCCAAAGTCGTCCTTGACGACGAGGAGCTGCGCTGACATCGCTTTCCAGTACAGTGTACCGGTCTACCATTTGGGTAAGGATATTTTCAAATTCCCCATCTGTGGTGAAAGTTGGCGCTGTTGGCGCCTCTTGGAGCAGCGTCTCGACTAAGTCACGACGCATGTTTTCTTCCTCTTCAGTAAGTTGCGGCTCTAGACCAAACCAAAGAATTTCGCCGCCGCTACCATCATCATCTTCAGGTGGTTCGTAAATGTGAATGAAAATTGGCTCTTTGGCCAAGTAAATTAGATTCAATGGTCGTTCTTTCTTTGCATCCCTGTCCAGTGGTCCATAGTAAATAGGACGCGTGCCGTATCTTGATTCGAAATCTCGAACCCAATCGGCAACGTGTGGATAAGCAGCCATGACGCTATTGAGGTCACCTTTTGCAAATCGATCTTCGTCAGCCATGATAACACCCCTCAACTGACCGCCGTAATATCAACGATGAAGCCCATACTCGGCTCAACACGCCAGCCAACGCTAGTTTGAACTGGCCCTGCGGCTCTTAAGAATCTAGTAACGACAATGTTTCTCTTCAAATCTCCACCGATAAGTGTAGTGGACAAATCTAGTACTACCTCTGCTGATGCACGCATGCTGTGTAATAATTTATGATCCATTTCATCAGGATCGACACATAACATAATTGAGCGACCATCTGAAGTAGTCTTACGTAATCTTTGCATTAAGTCGAATCTTTGCTTATCATCTAAACCGTCATCCATCAGAGCACTTGCTGAATCTAGTATTACCACATCTGCTTCTTCTACTGCTTTACTTTGCAGTACTTCTTCAAGACCGACATCTTCTCGGGCATCTGCAACAGTGCCAAATCTAGAGAATACCATTAGGCGGCCTTCTCTCAAGGCATCAGTTACTCCGTAACCAATCGATTCCATTTGCTCAATCCAGCCTCTGGTAGTTAATTCGGTAGTAACGACAAGAATCTTGACGCCATTATGTAGCATGCCGTGGACCAGTCTTTGAGATATCAATGACTTACCACCACCCACTAACCCTTGAAGAACATACAGTGACCTGTTTGGTAATCTTAGACCCATCGTGTCGGCAAGCGAATCAGTTTCTACATCAAATGCAAATCCATCTTCAACAGGCTTGTGCGGGAAATTGAGTGGGTCGTCAGAGTTCATTTAATCGCGCCTCCGTAGATTTAGTGTCGGTTCCAGTTTGACCAAACGTGATTTCAGACTGAACGACAACTGTCAGACTTATGTCTGTATCATCAGCGTAACCCCAGTTTCCTTGCAATTGAACTTGCAATAAATCATCTGAATCCCAATCACCAGGATTTGGCAACACTGTTGTTGTTAAATCTGTACTTGAAATAGCCACGCCATCTAGTTGAACAAATACTGAAGTTATATCGAGTAAATATTCTCCGGTGTTTTGTAAATAGAAGGTGATTGTTTCATCCAAACCACTAGTATCATATGCGACATTTGAGACATCTCCAGCAAAGTCAAACGACGTTTTCGAATGTGCTTCATCGCCTTTTCTTTGCTGTTCCATACTGCTAGCTAAATCCCCATATTGAGAGATTAATACTGCTGAAACAGTTCCTGAAATCAGCAGTGCTGTTGCCAAGAAAATAAATGATGATGCTCCGCCGTCTGCCATAATATTACCTCAAACTAATGCTCTAGTTACGCTGTAACCGTTTGCAGATAACGAAATCTTCTCAAATACAGTATTGCCTAATCCTCGCCATTCTATGCTTACAGTATCTCCAGAGTAAATATTATCAGAAGGAACTGATGGTGCCAATACCGCTAATTTAGTTGGTTCTTGACCATCCAAAAATAACCAGACTTCTTCAACTGGAACAATTACTGAACCCGTATTAGAGAAACTTGCGTCAACCACAGTGGTCCTTGCTAGTACTGAAAGAGAACCATTAGCTGCACCAGGCGGTGGGTTATCTATCACAATAGTTGGGTCGGACGAGTAATCCCCATGGTCGGTGATAGACCATGATATAATTGACCCCGTACTATTTACTGTGAAACTTCCCGTAAATCCTCCTGCTTCTAATGTACTCAATGTACCGTCAACGTATCCTTCTCCTGCATCATCTATCTGCAAACTTGTTACTGCACCTAGTGCTATATCTGCAACATCTATGGTGAAGGTTGGTAATGGTTCACTGGCCGAATCTAGAGTATCTAATGATGAGTCTACTCGAATATCGATGACATTTACGGCTAACGCAAATACCACCATCATCGAGGTGCCCACTATTAAGCCTCCAATTCCGACCGATGCACCCATTCTATTCTTCTCCTCTTAGTTGCTTTACTTGTCGCCAAGATGTCACTAATGCTGAAAATGTCAGTAATTCACGATGCGGAAGATGATCTTCCAAAGCAGCTTCTGCTTCCCCTGGGGTTGCAAGTTGAACAATCGCTAACACTGCATTACCTTCATCTTGAGTTAACATACCTGAGTTAATGGCTTTTTGAGCGAAATTAACCGCAGCCATACCAGACATGTGATCAAGCAATAATGCTGCCACTGTTGGTGCTCCAACCTTGTTGTTGATTGCTGTAGGACCTGTTGATGGGGCTACGAGGAATGGATTTGCTGCTAAAGCTTGCGCTTCATACAACTCTACCAATGGTGCCTCGTCTTCTGCCATCAAACGATTAACTCCAGCAGCAGGAATTACTTCCCCACTTGCAGTGATAATTGTATCTCCAGCGCCGATTTCTGCTTCATCTGAATCATCATGAACTAGTGGATTACCTTCTGGGTCTACCTTTTGTCCTGCTGGACTAAAGGTCATACTTTCCTCGAGGCGTTTTTCAACCAATCCTAGTACATCCTCGACCATATCGAGGCGACTACTGATCAATCGCTCCAATCCAGATGTATCAACTTGAGCGTTAACTTGTGCAGGTTGTGCAGGAGCCATGGTTTGTGTAACCGTTGGCACGCTACCAATACTGTTCAGTTTTGCCCTCGTTGGACCTGGGGATATCGTCCACGCATCTTCTTCAGTCAGTTCGCCTTCTTCAGGGAGAGGGACTTGTTCGATTGCCACGTTGGACAAGATTTTAAGTCGCTCTTCACTTAATTCAGCGTCTGCATCTCGGATATTACCTGTGTTATTACTAAATGGCCAGGCCATTAGTATACCTCCTTGCCGTCGAGAAATGGATTCTCAACAGCAAGCGACATCAGATAATTGGTGCGCCGTCAGTTCGGTCATCGATTTGTAGAACTTCGTAAGTTGAACCTGCACCCTTTATGTGAATAAAGACAGGTATAGACTCTTCTGTATTACATGCGGCTGCTCCGGCTATTTGCATAGCATACCCAGTATCAGCAGTCATGGTACCAACATCGGTAATACCGTCAGCAATGGTGTCCATTTCTTCGACAGCTACGCCAACGGCACCTAACTGGACATTTGGTGTAGTTCCACACTGCATTTGGACAATGATATCCGTTGTTGGGACATCTTCGCTACCCGCTGCTAGTTTAACCAGTAGCACATAGTTATCGTTACCTTGGTCATCTAAATAGCCACCAAGAACATTTATTTTTGCTCTTAATTCACTAGCCGTATCATCACCAGTTTTTTGTGCATTTTGTTGAAGTTTTTCCGCTGTTTGAATGATTACTGCAGAAGCAACTGCAGCAACTAGAATCAACGAAATAAATACGATCATTGCACCAATACCAATTGCTGCATAATTATCTTGCTTAATTTCTGTGTTATTGTTTACCTTCATGATATCACCTCAAACTAGTACGTCTCCATCTGCCCATGTTCCGCTGTTAAATGCTTCATAAGTAAAACCTGCTCCACCGGATTGGATACCCAACTGAGTATCTAATTCCCAGCAATCAGCAAGTACTAAATCGTGAGTATATACTTCACCTGGAGATATATCTGCACCGCCGCCAGCAGGACCTATGTTAGTAAGTCCTACGAAGTCGCCAGAGTCTGGGCCACCGTCACACGCTGCAATCCAAACCACATTAGCAGCATCAACTTGGTCACTACCTGGCGCTAACTCGAAGGTTATGGTAATTTGAGTACCAGCAGCATTAGTCACTAACGTGTTAATTATGCTAACCTTGGATGCCATTGCATCTTTTGTTCCTTCACCAGTAGCCTGGGCGTTCTGTTGCAACTTTTCAGCGGTCTGTATAATGACCGCAGATGCTACCGCAGCAACTAGAATTAGAGCAATGAAGACAATCATTGCACCAATACCCATTGCAGCGATATTATCGCTGTTTTCGTTTTTCATTTCTTTATTATTTTTCATATTTTCACCTTTTTTTATTTTTTTTACTCGTCCTCCCGCATTGGCGGGTGGAATTGGATGGGGCTCAGGATTTACCTCCTGTGCCCATGTCGATGGTAAGTGGCATTCTTATGAGCGCCACCTCATCGGGGGAAAGACGTTCCACAAAGGGAACTTTAGCCGTGGTGTAACCAGGTGGTAGCCACGGCGTGAGTATGATATCGGCAAGGGATTCCATTGAGCGGTTTTGCGCTCTGATGGTAACCATGATTTCGCCGGAGCGCATTTCATAGCTAGTTGAAACTGCTAATTTACGAGATAGCGGCATTTCATCTGCGCCGTAACGGCCCATCGACTTGATGTCAAATCTAAGTGGCAGGTTGCCACCTGGAGCAATAATAGGTAAATCAACTGAGTGGGGCTCAGAAACCCAGCCATCTGGTACAGGAGGCGATAAGCGCATTGCTGGCATAGCGATTGGCCCGTCGTTGATTAATCTGACAAGCAGCACTCCCGTGTCCCCGCCTGCAGGCCAGCGAGTATCCACACCGAGCCAGAAATGGCGGAAAAAGAATGGATTAAGAGTAGAAGTATTACCACCAATCAAGTCGTCTACTAGGAATTCAATTTCTGTTGCAGCCTGCCCAACATCGCCTATTTCAGCATTAGAAGTGGCATTTCGGAGTCGCAGTAGTATATTTTCTGCCTCAATAGTATCGATTTTCTTTTCTTTGAGCAAACGATGTAACATTGCGATGCTACGACGAAGGTACAAGACATCTTCTTCTAAAGTGACTAGCGCTTGTTCTGCCTTCTTGACACTCACTTTAGCACGCTTTAGTTTGTGCAGTGAAAGATATTTCTTGGCTTCCATTATGTCAACTTCAGTGGCCGCAAGGGAATTTGTGTCTGACTGGACAACGTTTTGAACCATTGAATCTAAGTCTCTTGAAGCAGACATGATGCGGCTTTCAACTTCATCAAGTGTACCTTGGGCCACAGTTGGTAATGCCGCCTCTGCTGTATCACCAATCTCTAATTTATCTTCAACTGGTTCTTGTGTTACCTCAGTTTTGATATCTTGAGATGGTTCCTCATCCTCGAGCTCGCCCATGTAATCTCTAACTTGATCTTGGAAAGGAGTTTCATTGCTCTCTGCTGAATCGTCTGAGCCGTCCTCTTCTATTGCTTCCACGACAAGTTCCTCGATTTCTTCAACTTCGATTTGTGGAAGGTTTTCATCGGAGGTATCTTCTTCCAAAATGTCATCAAGGTCAAACTCGATTGAATCCTCGGATTTTTCTTCAGACATCTTCTCTCACCTCCTCATCCGTTAATAGTTCATTTCCATGATTAATATCGTCAAATATCGCGTCAAGGTTGATACCATCGTTAGCCAACTCATGTAATAATCGCGCCGGGTCCGATAAATCTCTTTCGATTCTAGTAGCCTTCACTTCGATATCTGTCAAGCGACCGTAAATTGCGCCATACATTGAATCAGCGCGACGCACAAGAATCCATACACCCACCGAAATAATCACTACATAAGCCGCCAAAGTCAGCAAATTATCTTGGCTTGTGTCAAGTTGTGGAGGTATGCCAAGAACAACCCCTAGTAGGCCGAAAATCGGTAGTGCAAGAATAATTCTAAGTTGCCTTCTACTGTCTGCTAGGGCTTGGAAGTGGTCGGCATACAAGGTAGATACACCTTTGCGCGCTCTCTGATAATCTTCGTGAATTAATCTAAACTCATCAGTGCTTAACCAAGTCTTACGCCACAGCCAAAGTGCTGAAACACCCAGCACAAGCGGGCCCCAATAAATTATGTTGAATAGGTGGAAAGCAAATCCAAGGGCTAACAATCCAGCATAGACTGAGAACAAGCGGAACTTTTCATTTTGCCCGTTCAACCGCCCAAGGACTAACGACAGCAATCCAAAGATGATGAACGCAACGAATGTGGAAGATTGTCCAGGTGACCATGAATAAACTTCATCTTTGTAGACGTAGCGATCATTCCCTTCGACATTCTTTGATAACATGTTAGCATCAATAGTAACGATACAGGTTCCATCGATAGACTGCTTCCACCATTCGATGGTTTCAGAGGTTATTTCCCATTTGACGACGACTTCCTCATTGGGACCTAGCAAAGCGATTGGGTCTACGTTATTATTGATGATTGAGCCTGAACATTCTAAATCAACCATGAAGAACAAGGCTAATGCGGTTCCATCATTACGAATTCTAGCACTGACGGTTGCATCTGTTCCTTCTTCCATTGTACCTTCACTTATCCAAACTTCGGCCACGCTTGGGTCAGCAAATACATCTAACTGGAAGGTGAAAGTAGCTTCATCATAAACAGTATAGCCGTTATTTTCGGTCGGGTGGAATAGTCTGAAGGTCATATCCCAGCCATCTTCTGTGATGATATTAGGCCGGTTTGGTGCATCGACAATAATCTGTAATGGGTCACTTACATCCCAAGCCTCTCTAAGCGGCAGTTGAATTCTAGAATCATTTCCAGCTGAGCCTGAGCCACAATCTTCAGGAGATAGTGATAGCGGTACGGATGTGGTCTCATCGACTACCAAAGTGAAAGTCCATGGGTAGAGCGATTCGTCCAACCCTGCGGTATTGAAATTGAATAATCTTGTAGCCTCACATAATTCTAATTCGTAAGCCACAGCATTAGAAGCGCCTCGCGGTATGTGAGAATAGACGATATTAACAGTCATAGGTCCATCTGTTTCATCTGGCTTCAAATCAATGTCACTAGCCTCAAAGAATCTAGACATCTTTAAGGTTGAATTGAGATAACCATCTCCATCGACTCCGGAGTCTTGTGGAGTAATATGAATGGAAAGTAAAGCAGTAAGGTCGAGGTCTGGACTTAATTCTAGCCCACTGACAGTGAACTGGAACGATACATTTTGCCCTACTGGCATATTCAGTGTAGTGGGTGCGTCTGATTGAACTGCCCACTCAGTACTGGCGGCTACGCCACCTGGCTTGTTAATCTCGTACGCTAAGTCAGCGGTGACGTCACGATTACCCATGTTGACTATTGTGGCAGTGAATGTTCGGTCCCATTGGCGGTGATAGAGCATTTCTTCTTGCCACTCGATAGTATCTAAGATGAACATTGGTGAGATTAGCATTCTGACAATGCTGACTCCTGCGGTTAATTCTGTTGCTGGGTCTACCAACCTAATAGTTAGATTGTGGACTGAGCCATCATCTAAACTAATACCATCGCCCAATTCTGGCACACTAACAACTACGCTGCCTTGAATTTCTTCATCTATTGGTAAAGTCATTGTTTGTGATGCTGGAACAACTACCCAACCACCATCTACTGCAACTTCAACATCAAAAGATTCCTCTAAGTTACCAGAGTTTGTTACGGTAAAATTAATTGTTTGATCTTGCCCCGGCAAAACGCCAATCTGATTTGGCGCATCGATAGTTAGCGAGCGTTGTTCACTTACATTAGCCACAACATTAGCACTCAAGTTTACTCCCGTATCAGTTGAGACCCATAACGTGGCCATGTAGAATGCATCAGAATCAGCATCGGCATTTGCGGCCAGCCTTATCTTTACTGAGTCAGTAAATCCTGGCGCAACTAAAATTTGGTTTGGACTTTCTAAACTAAAGTCAACATCGCCGCCTTGAGATTCGTCAAGCCACAATGAGTAAGTTGTCGGTGTGTTGCCAGTATTAGTAACATAAACTCTAGTAAGCGGAGTTTCGGATAGTGTAGTATTGAGGTCAACAGTTTGATTTGTCGGACTCAAAGATGCGTTGACATATGGCCCGACTCTTATTGAAACTGGCAAGACATCAATTAGTAATCCCGTGCTGCTATCTTCAACTTTGATGTTGACATTTTGGAAAGAGTAGGCTTCTGCTAATGGGTCGGTTGTTACCTTCAATTGGAAATCTCTCATGTGAGAATTTCCTTGTGATGGATAATCTGCAACGTCTGCTGACAGATCAAGAATTGTATCCGAAGTAGTAGTAGTTGTGTTAACTGAGGTAACCCAACCGTCTGGAAGATCATCTAAAATAGACAAGCGATAGGACGTCAGGTCATTTCCAGTATTTGCTAGCAATAGGTCGATTGGCGTCTCTTCGCCAAGAGGCACATCAAATGGACCTTGGTCGATTATGGCCGCCCCTTGAATAGTAGGGACTCCAATCGTGATATTCCTCTCAACAGGTACGACTTCTACATTAGGAATCGGTGGACCCACCAAAGTAGGAGTAGCAATAACTGGTATCGAAATTATTCCTGCTAACGGATAATCGTCGGCAGGGCCTTGGATGCCAAGGGCAGCTGATTGGACATCACCAAGAGACAAACCAGAGAACGTTGCTGGTGAAACATTGGCAGACCAGCGGTCAGATTCTGAGAAGCCGCCACTGTTGGATGGAGTGAAGGTTAGATTGCCAACTGACAAAACAGTATCAACTGTATTGGTAATGGTGCCGTCTAAATTGTGTCTGACTTCGACTTCCATTGCTCTTGGCAAGTCTACGCCTTGCCCGTTCTTTGCGGCAATCACATCTTCAACGGTCAATTGAATGTGCTCTTGTTCAAGACCGGGGTCAACCACAATTACCGGCCTAACTTCTAGCGGACTAGTTTGGGTAACTGGCACACCGCCACCGGATGGAGTTGCTTGAACCCAGACACTCAGAACATCGCCTGCTCTATTGTAGTCACTGGGGTCAAGAGGCATTTGTATTGGAGGAACAGTGATGTTGACTCCAAAAATACCTGAGTCTGTATTGTTAATCAATGGGGTTGTTGACTCTGAAAGAGTAACTTGCCAATTTGAGGAAGTCACTGATAAACCAGCAACCAGATCAAAGGTGCCAGGGACATTACCGATATTGGAAATTGTTGAATTAAAGGAAATGCTTTGACCCGGCGTCACCATAGTGGTTGTTGTTGGCATGGTAATTGTTGCTTGATACAATTCCCCAGCCATGACTCTAGCAGTTGATGACAGAGAATAACTTGGCACTTGTGGATCGCCAATGGAAGTCAATGTGAGCGTTATTGTATCTATCTCTGACCTCGATGCCGAGGAAGGCACGGATACTGGGACAAGAATTGTTTGGGACGACCCTGGTGAAAATACAGGTGTTGAACCACCGTTTTGTCCAAGGTCTGCCCAGCCCATTGTGCTAGAAATACCGATTTGGAAAGAGTCAGATTGTGCGCCTAAATTAGTTACAATGAAGGTGAGAGTTGTAGTTAATCCGGGTTCCGTCGTACGGTCCGCCGGGGTAGACATTGTCGCAATAAAATCTGAGAATTTTATGTTTGAAGTACTGATTAAGTCTGTTTCACTCCAACCACCAGTTCCGTTGAAAATTACCGAAGCGGTCAATTCCCAGACTCCAGTCATTAGACCAGAATTGTAATTAGTTGTTAGATTATCAGTAACTGCTGGAATAAATAATGAACCAGGACTAATGATTTGCTCACCAGAGTAAAATGACATTGTATTGGCGGGGTTGGCTACTTCAGCAAAGGCTAGTTCAAGGTTAGCAGTGATATCCCTGACGCCTTCGTTGATTACGGTGGCGTTAATCTGTTGCATACCATTTTCTACCATTGCATTAGTTTGGCCCGGAGCAGGTTGAGGCACAGAATCGTCAAGCACTGTTCCAACCATGTACACCGGGCTTTTGACATCGAAATTTATTCGGCGTTCATCGTTACCAGAATTTGGATCATTTAGCGAGAAAACCTCGGCGAATATCGACTGTCCGTCACCGGGCGTGGCGGTCCATTGGAATAACACAGGACTGGCAACTGTACCGGGGCTAATTGGGCCGATTTCAAGCGAAGTCACCAAGGTTTTGCCCGCTGTAGCGGAACCTTGATGGAATAATGAAACAACTACTGTGTCTGAGGTAGAACCGGTGTTTGCTACGACTATTCTTGCTGAATGCGTGGCGTTTTCAACAAATATATCCACGCCTGATTGTACAGAGCCAGCACCGTCTAGGGTGAATGAATTGATGCTAAAATCTGGAGAGCTTCTTGCCCCGGCTGAGCTGTTGGCAGAAGTTAACGGCGCAACCATAGGAGCAACTAGCAACAGCAACATTACTGCTGCGATGGTTGATTTGTTGCGATTAAGCAGAAACTTCACCTCCACTCGGGGCTTCGAAACTATCGATGTTGACTTTCTTGCCTTGCTTTTTCCATTGCGCAAGTAGTTGCTCTAGCAAACGATTGTGGTCTTGTTCAGTGATGCCTAGACGACGACGTTCCTCCCAAAGTAACAGTTGTTCTGTCCTGGTCAGCAAAGCATCTCTAAGGTATAATTCTAAAGTTCTGCGATAAGCATCTCGGTCCGATATAGCATAGACAATTGTGTCATCATCAACGAATTGATCTGCTCGATGTTGGATTATATTACCAAGGGTGAGGGCCTCGTCGTAAGAGATGTTCCTTTTGTCCAGTTCGGTTTGAATGCCCGAAGCGGCTTCTTGCAATTCATATTTGCCAGGCGCTCTTTGAATTTTCTTCAAAAACCTACGGGCTCGACGAGACAGACGTAGCCCTACCATAAGTTACCGTTGACAAGGCAGTTATTCAAAGAATCGGTCAACTATAGCACCCCTACCCGAAATGGTTAGATTATTATGCAAAACGTATAAAAAGTAGACTGCTTTTGATTTCACCTCATAAAAGATGCTGAATATTGGTTATTTTACTGAAATCAGGCAAAAATATGCCTTGATGCAATAATTCATCAACAATGTGCTCTAGGTTTGGGGTATGAGCGAAGATATAAACTTAGAAACCGGTCAGTCTGCACCAAGATTTTCCTGCCTCGATTCTGTGGGCAATACACACGATTTAGAACAGTACATGGCTGATGGAAAAAACGTCATCCTGTATTTTTATCCCAAGGATTCTACACCAGGATGCACTACCCAAGCATGCGATTTTAGAGACTCGATGGCTAGATTAAACCAAGGAGATTATGTTGTTCTTGGAGTATCAAAAGACTCCGGGAAATCACATGATAAATTCATTGCCAAGCAGGAGCTAAATTTCCCGCTGCTAATGGATGAAGATTTAGCACTACACCAGTCATACGGCGTGTGGCGAGAAAAGAGCATGTACGGCAAGAAATACATGGGCACTTCACGCTCTACCTTCGTCATTGGAAGTGATGGCAACCTTTCTTGGGTTGGCTATGGTGTTAGAACAAAAGGACACGTTGCAAAAGTAATGAGTGAACTGGGCATTGAGTAAGTGATACAATGCCAGATAACCTACCCCAAAATGTCCGTGTAGACCTTGGCAACCACAGCGTTGCTTGGACGCCGTGTACTATTGGAGTTAATCTTGAAGTTGGCAGTAATTGCTCCATTGGCTCTCTAGCCCACATCGGTCGAAATGTGGCGATGGGCGATGAGTGCCGCATTCAAGGCGGTGCATACATTGCTGATGGATGTATACTTGGCAACCAAGTATTTGTCGGACCGAATGCTACCTTACTCAACGATCGTTACCCTCCATCAGGAAATAAGGCATTGTGGCAACCAATCATTGTCCATGACGGCGCAGTAATTGGCGGGAATGCCACAGTGGTTCCCGGTTGTGATATTGGCAAAAACTCCGTGCTTGCTGCGGGAGCTGTGTTGACCAAACACTTGCCTGAAGAGGAAGTTTGGGCCGGCAACCCTGCTAAATTTATGATGAAGCGCAGTGATTACGAGTCCAAGCGATGATATGGTTGAACAATTAGGCGGGAACAACATGGATAGAAAAGGCGTAGTGGCAGAGTTTCTTGTCAAATGCATAAAATACGCAAATGACTCTATCGAAAGAAAGCGCTCAAGAGGAGAAAATGAATTGATTCCCGCTTGGGAAACCTACATCGAATTTACTCAACATGCCTTAGACGAAATACATACGGGAAAATTGGATTCGTGGTTTGAAACGGACCGCCGTAAAGATTTGACCAAAGCAAAACGCATCGACATAATGGACATGAGCCACCCAGAGCGGTCCGCATGGTTAGCCGGTATTGTCTCACCACGTCCACTAATTCTTGCCTCAACAATCGATGAGAATGGTATCAAAAACCTAGCACCCCTTACCTCTGTCATGGGAGTATCAAATACTCCACCACTATTCATCGCCTCGTTTAGCAAGAACAAGCAAAAAGAATACCGTGGCACTCTACTAAACATGCGTAAGACCGGTACTGCAATCCTACATGTGATGCCAAGCACCCTGCAAGCAGTTGATTGGATTGACTTAGCAGGTAGTCCAATACCGCCAGAAGATAGCGAGTGGGATTTAGTTGACCTTACCCCTCACGATGAGAATGAGTTACTAATCCAGCAAGCGATTGCGGCAATCGAAGTAGAATTAGTCGAAGAAAAAGAATTACCAGGTGCTGTTGCTAGATTAGCGGTGATGCAAGTTAAGCATGTTTGGACTGCAAGTGATAAAATCCCACAGCAAGGCCTTGATGTGCTGACTCAACACGGCATGGACAACATAATGCCTGCACCTAGTTTATGGTCAAAAAAAGTTGACAAACACTACGGCCCTAAGTAGTCAAAATGTCCCACATTAATTGAAGACCATCATCAAGAGATACCTTTGCGTGCCAATTTAGCAACTCGACTGCTCGACTTATTTCTGGGAGTCGTCGATTAGAATCGCCAAAGTAACCTTCACCATAGACCACTTCAGCCCCACTGGGAGAAAATTTAGCAATTTTAGCAGCTAAATCAAGAATTGAAATTTCTTCAGTAGACCCGATATTAAACACCATATTAGGACTTGAATTTACTTCCCCTGCGTTAACAAAACCATCAACTACATCGTCAATCCAAGTGAAACTTCTAGTCTGACTCCCGTTACCATGAACAGTCAAATCAGCGCCTTCAAGGATGTTTTGAAAAAATATCCCGATAACTTGCCCGTAGTCATCCCCACAAAGGCGTGGACCATATGCATTGAACGGTCTAACGATTCTGACATCAAGCCCTTCTCTAGCAGCATGTTGACTAGCAACTTCGCCGAGATATTTACTGCCGCCATAGGAATGACGTTGGTGTTGAGCGGGGTTTGAAAAAATCATTGCATCACCGTCGGTTATTGGTTGAGATTCCGGCTCGCCAAAGGCTTCTGGTGAAGATGCAAAAACGTACCTAGCATCATTCGCCATGGCTAATTCAAGCGTCCTTAATGTGCCATTGATGTTGACATCAATGACTGAATGTGCTGCTTCATGAAACCATTTAGTACCATTTATTGCTGCTAAATGATAGATGATATCTAGGCCACCCATCGCCTCAACACATGCATCTAGATCATCAACATCTCGAACATCGCCAGCATAAAGCGAAAAGTTTTCTTCACCAATTATCCCGTCAAGATTGGCCTCATCTCCTCTAAACATAGAATCCAAGGCAACAACACTGTGCCCCTGTTGAACTAACCTTTCACACAATGAAGAGCCAATGAAACCGGCACCACCGGTGACTAAGATACGTTGAGTGGACATGACATCATTCAACTCTTTCTAGTACAGTAATGGTTACTTGATCGCCTACTTTGCGCAATTCTACTAAATCACCAGTGTTTATTTCCATACAAGGATCTGTGGCAAAACCGTGAGAATAAGGCAAATCAAGCAATGAACAAGCCGGTATAGTTAGTGAACAAACATCTCGATTGACTATGGCTTTTGGCCCTTTACCAGTATAAATCAAGCCCATCAACACATATGGAGCGACTGTAGAACCAGAGCCCTTTGGATAAATTAGAATCGTATCTTCTATCGCTTGGCCGTCAAGAGGATGTCCCGTCTCTTCGATAACACCTGAATCTCGATTAACATAGCCAAGATAGGTGATTGCTACATCTGTGGACATTGCTTTACCTGTTACTACAAAATCACCCTGCGATGACAAACCGTTACCGGTTGCAGTATAATCGCCGTGTTGAGTTATTTTCGAAGATTGATGTTGTGGTTGAGCTTTGGCCGACAGCGTTGGGCGTTGCCCTGCAGAAAGGGTGGGGTCAAATGCATGAGCAACGCAATCTTGTATCGACATTACACTGGTTGGAATCCGATTTAGTCCACTGGTCAAATAATGCTCCGCTTTTAGTGAATTTGTCAGCAGGTGATTGTATTTATTGCGATTGTAAGGCGTAACCTCTGGGCAAGTGTCTTGCAGAAGCACAACTCCAGCGTCTTCCAATAGGTCGACACTGCCATCATCAACCGCAAGTTGATAATTTTCACCGCTAGTAAATAGCCATAATCTGTTGTCAGGTATTTTTGCGCCCATTTCAGCATATGAACGTACTGCTGATGCTGTGCGGCGGATTTCCTCAATACTGGCTTGTGGACAGCCAATGACTACTAAATCAACTTGCCCGCGGGGAGCTAATTCTGCATATCTAGCAGACAAATCGGCTTTTGTGAACTTCAGCACCCCTTTCCAACCACCCTGTGGCGGCAACCAATTTCCATTAGCATCCTTGTCTAATGGCGGGTCTGCACTGTGACCTTCGGCCCACAACATTGGACAGCCATAGTTAGCAGCAGCGGCAGTTAAGGCTTTTTTAGCGGCGAATGAAAGATATTCTGGCATTCCACAGATAAGTGGCATTGGGCCCCAGGACAAATCCCAATCTGGCCTTACTTGCTTACCAATCCAATCGCCAAAAATCGACCAATCTGATAAGTCATTCATTGCGCAATCTAGAGTAACAAAGATGTTCGGCATCCGGTTTTCAGTCAAATGCAGACCCCACTTTGGTGCAAAACCAGTTAGCCCAGTGGCTAGTGCTGAAAGTCCAGATTCACGATTAGTGATTAATGAAGTCCACGAATTAGAGAAACATACGGCATTAGATTCTGCCCAAGAAGCAATACCTGATTCTAATTCAATACCCCGGTCATAAGGCGTACAGGATAATGTTGATTCGATACCTAGGCGATCATATGCTTCAATAATTTCAAATTGCTGTTCGAGAAAATCTGGCCAATCTATATCCATTTCCTTCATTTTTTCTTTGTCGCACCCGGCTGAATTTAACGTGGTGGTAATGGCTACGCGACCACCTTTATCACCCGACAAATCCGATAAAAATCGGCGAAGTCCGTGCCCACCAGTGATTACTGAAACTCCAGATACGTGAGCATTGTCAACCTCGACAAAACCGTCTGCCTTAGCGATTTCAGCAAGGTCAACAACCAAACGGGCTGCCTTTTGCCTAGTCTCCCCTTCTTGCCCGGCTAATTGTTGTGCAAGGCGCTTTGGCAAGTCCATATTATCTCGCACAACTAACTCTCTCATGAAGTAAACCCTTATTTTTACATAAGAAATATGGAATCGGCGAAAGTTTTGATACCATTGAAGTACAGGAGATTAATCATGTCTTCAGATATTGGACATCAAAACCAAGAACATATTGCAGGAGAACCTGC
>CAXGZX010000034.1:0-16376 GCA_964014545.1 uncultured Candidatus Poseidoniales archaeon
AACTACGCTAGCGGTGATGAAATGATTTACACAAAGGCACCAACCCGAGCGCCTGAAGGTGCAACAGGGTTCAGTAACTACGAGTGTACTAGAGGGGCCTCACAATTTTACATCGAAGGTGGCGGTGAAGGTAGAGGGAAAAAGCCTTACAGGCTATCAATCCGTTCGCCAATGTTCATCACAATTCCATTCGTTGCTAAGACAATGATTGGGTACAAAGTGGCCGATATCCCGGCAATTATGGGTAGTTTTGATCCATGCATTGGAGAAACAGATCGTTGAGGTGAAGTTATGGATGACAAATACGATCTGAGGGGATTATTATTCTCAACCTTCGAAGATTTAATTCCAAAAGTTCTAGAAGGAACTCCACTAGAAGACAGTTCGGCACAAATTGCGTTTGGACTCGCAACATTCGCAGTGGTAAATATTGTATTTTTGATGTTGTTCTTCTCCCAGTTCGCAATTTTGTGGATTGAGCGTAAAGCTGTTGCCAGAATGAACGATCGCCGTGGTGCAACAACAGCACTGCGCTCTTTGTGGGTTGGTGAAAATGGTGTTACTGCAGGGGAATGGTGGAATATGCTGCCATTTGGCTTGGGTAAACCAATAGGTGGGCTAAACAAGTGGCTAAACAAAAAATTTGGCAACCGAGATGAAAAGTTCGCTACAGTCGACAGAGTAAACAATCGTTCCTGGATGGGCTATTCGATATTCCCGGGCTTCTTTCAAAACGTAGCGGACGGTATGAAATTTTTAGTCAAAGAACACATGGTTCCTCAACGAGCAGATAAACTAATTTTTGAGGTATCACCTTTCCTTATTGTATCTTCAACATTATTGATTTTGGGAATAATCCCGTTATCAAGCGGCATGTATGCGACAAATCCTGAACTCTCAATTCTTTACGCCATCGCAATCTTTGGCATTGCTCCAATCGGTGTCTTCTTTGCTGGTTGGTCTTCTAACAACAAATATACTCTAATCGGCGGAATTAGGTCTGCAGCACAATTGACAGCCTATGAAATTCCATTATTATTGACACTGTTATCAGTTGCCGTGCTGTCTGGTACTTTCAACATAATAGAAAGCGTCCATTTCCAACATTCAGCAGGTTCATGGAATCTATTCTTGATGCCGCTTGGGGCAGGACTTTTCCTGCTTACTATGATTGCTGAAGTTGAAAGAGTACCCTTTGATATGCCAGAGGCGGAAGCAGAACTGGTTGAAGGCTGGTGGACTGAATATGGTGGCATGAGGTTCGGTATGCTGTTTATGGCAGAATACATTAGAACTTACGCCGCATGTTTCTTATTCACTCACTTCTTCTTGGGCGGATGGCACTTGCCATTCCAAGGATTGATTAGCCAAATTCCACTTCTTGGAGATGCCTACTTATTGATTCCAGGGGCGATAGTTGTACTGCTTAAGGCGTGGTTAGTATTCCTGTTAGTTTTCGTTTGGGCTAGGTTTTCACTGGCTAGAATCAGAACCGATCAAATTTTAGAATTTGGCTGGAGAATCTTATTGCCATTGGCAGTATTACAAGTAGTCCTGGCAGGTATATACCGCCTGTATCTATTTGACCCTACTGAAATGAAAGACACAGCAGCTGGCGGCTGGGCATGGGACGCATTTGGCATCCCAATGCTAGTACCAATCTTAACTACAATTGTCTGGTTAGGAATCTTTGTCCTATTCCTCAATGACGAGGATAAGAGTGGAAATACCGAACGTATGTTCCACGTGTATACAGAAAAGCCTGCGGGAACCTATGTCCCGGGGCAGGAGTGAGGTGAAAATATGCCAATGCACCCCCATGCAAAACCGAATTTTAGAAACCTATTTTGGTACCCGTTCAAGATAACGCTGATAACCGCCCTGAGGACCTTCCCGATTTTCGGTAAGTTGTTTGGTAAGCGTCTTGCAATGGGCTACCACAACACATCTCACCCGGAATTCCTCGATGATGGAGCAAAAGCACGCGCGGGTAAAACTAGTCAATTTAACGACATTACACAGCAAGAATTTGCCCCAGACCGTGTCACCTCAGATTTATTCCCTACCTTGTGGAAACCTCAGACTGTTCAGTATCCATATGAACGATTAGAGGATATGGAGCCTTGGCTATTCGTTCCAGGTAATTACAACGGTAGAATCGGCGTAATTTGGGAAACTTGTACCGCCTGTAAACTATGTGTGACCGCTTGTCCAAACGACTGCCTGCACATGACTACCGAACTGCGAGTTGACGTATTAGACGGCGCAGATGGGGAGCACGAAGGATTCGGTGCGGAATTGGAAGTTGGCGGCTATGCTGCGCAATTAATTCCTGAAATAGCAGAATCTTCCGATGACTTCAACCACGTCACAGCCCACTCTGATACCCCCGACCAGTGGAGATTTGCTGAGGTACTAGACCTATCAGGTAGTACAGCAATGGTTCGATGGAACGATTCGGGAATCGAACAAGAGGTTGAACAAACTGAATTATTTGTAGCTGATGATCAAATTGTTTCTGGTAGAATCGACCTAGGCCGCTGTATGTTCTGCGGACTGTGTATGGAAGCCTGTGGTTTCACTTCATTCTTCATGACCAATGAATACGACGGAATGTCTGGCTTTACCCGTCAAGATTTGTGGTTTGATGCCAGTAGAACTAGAGTATTACCCTCCGTCCACCAAGAAGCAGTAGATGCAGAGTTAGCCAAGCGCGCAAACAAAGAGAAAGACAAGCGTGCGAAAAAGGCTGCTAAGGCCGCTAAGGCAGCCGCCGAGGCTGCTGCAGAGGAAGGTGCTTGAGATGGATGTCGCAGGTATTGTCGAAGCAGGAGTATTTTTCTTATTTGCCACCATTACCATTGGTGGCGCATTGGGTCTAATACTTGCTCAAAGAGTGGCACACTCGATGTTGTCACTCATTTTCTGTTTCATGGCAGTATCTGGGATTTTCATTCTATTAGGTGCTGAGTTTTTAGCAGCAATACAGATTTTAGTCTATCTTGCCAGCGTTGGTTTGGTTGTTCTATTTGGTATAATGCTAACTAGAAGGCAAATATTGGAGGAGGATTTTGAATGAAGTTCGTATCCTTAGTCACTAGGATTGGTCTACTTGCACTAGCAATGATTTTGATTTCCGTACTCAGCGCTGACGAAGTTTGGGCTGACTCTAGCGAAGACCAACCAACAACCAACGGACTTGCTGACTCACTACTCAATGACTGGGCTTTGCCTTTACTTATCGTTGGAGTATTAATGGCAGCATCAATGATTGGTGCGGCTTATTTGATTCGAGATGAGCGAAGAGAAAACCTACTTTGGGAATTTGGCGGTGAAGAGGAATGATAGATCCAGCATGGGTTTCAGCCCTCTCCGCCATATTATTCATCATCGGACTTGGTGGTGCTTTTACCAGAAAGAACGCAATCATCGTTTTGATGTGCATCGAATTAATGCTCAATGCCGCCAATATGCAATTTGCTGCCGCAGCAGTTCACCATGGCGACCCAACTGGTTGGGTTTACACAATCTTCGCGATTGCCATTGCTGCGAGTGAAGTAGCGATTGGGTTAGCAATTTTCCTTGCCATGTATGGTAAACATGAAACGATATCACTAGACGATGTAGACGTCTTGAGGAACTGAGGTGAAAATATGGCAGGAGCAGGCTCAGACACAATTATCGATAGTGAATTGATGCAATTCGCACCGCTGATTATTCTTCTTCCAATGCTAGCATTCCCGGTGATTTTGTTCCTCGGGCGCGTCTTCAACAGAAACCCATTTTGGAAAGACACCATGAAAGAGGGTGGAATAATTGCTTTGGTGGTTATGGCATCTAGTCTAATCATCTCTTTATTGTTGATTAAAGATCACCTTGGTGGATTTGCAAGCATGAAAGATTCTGTGGATTTCTTGTGGTTAAATTCGAGTGTCTATGAAAGTGGCAATTTAACCTCAATCTCTTTTGGCTTTGGAATTTATATCGACCACATCACCGTGATGTTGCTATTTGTCGCCTCATTCTTGTGTTTGCTGATTAATATCTTCAGCATTGGTTACATGAATACCGACCCTATCAATGATAATCGTAACCATCGGTTTTATGCTGAATTTGTATTATTCTGCTCCGGTATGCTAGGTATGGTTCTAGCAGATTCGTTCCTTTGGTTGTTTATCTTCTGGGAAATAATGGGTCTTTGTTCCTACCTACTAATCGGCTTTTATTATGAAAAGCCAAGTGCGGCATATGCGGCAAAGAAGGCTTTCCTAACCACTCGTATTGGCGATGTATTCTTGATAATCGGCTTAGTTATGATGTGGGATATTTTCGGCTCACTTGACTATGACGTAATCTTTAGCGCAGTTAACGATGAGACATTCATGGCTGGAGTTTCTTCTAGTACTTTGCAATGGGCACTTGGTATGATGTTTATTGGGGCAGTGGGCAAGTCTGCTCAATTCCCACTACACGTATGGTTGCCAGATGCTATGGAAGGACCAACTCCTGTGTCAGCACTTATTCACGCGGCAACAATGGTCAATGCAGGTCTTTACTTAGTTGCTCGGATGTTTCCATTCTTCGGCTCAGAGTATCTACAACATGACCTAGTTGACCTCGCCTTCATCATCGCTTTAGTTGGTGGAATAACTGCGGTAATGGCGGCAGCAATTGCCTTTGTCCAGCATGATTTGAAAAAGGTCTTGGCTTATTCAACGATGAGTCAATTAGCCTACATTTTCACAGGTCTAGGTTGTGCAATGTTCCTTGCCAATACCCTTGATTGGCAAACAGATAGCGATGCTCACTACATTGTGATTGTAGCCTTTGGTGCTGCATTATTCCACCTGTTCAATCACGCTATGGCCAAAGGAATGCTG
Organism: uncultured Candidatus Poseidoniales archaeon; assembly: GCA_964014545.1. Classification (GTDB taxonomy): domain Archaea; phylum Thermoplasmatota; class Poseidoniia; order Poseidoniales; family Poseidoniaceae; genus MGIIa-L1. Next base: position 4,881 of record CAXGZX010000034.1, read on the forward strand.
TTTATGGCCAGCGGTTCAGTAATTCACGAGGTACATCATGCGCATCATCACCTACATCACCATGATGACCATCACGATGATCACGGTGAACATGACGACCATCATGAAGAAGAATTTGACGCTCAATCAATGGACAACATGGGCGGTTTGGCCTCCAAGATGCCACTTACCGCTACCGCAATGTTGGTTGGTTCTGCCTCAATAATGGGTCTTCCACTGATTGGTGGATTTTGGTCTAAGGAAGGAATAATTGCCAATGCATGGAGAGTTGCTCTAGAGGATCCTCGGTTCTTCTTGCCAGCTATGTGTGTTCTTGTTGGAGCCGCAATGACTGGATTTTACATGTCAAGAATGTGGTTGAAGACCTTCGCTGGCAAACCAAAGACCGAAGTTGCTGCCCACGTTGGTCAAACTAATACTTGGATTAAAATCCCGTTATTTGTCCTAACATTTGTTACCCTGTCAGCTATTTTGTTTGCTGGAATGGGCTTCACTCACTGGGCACCAGACAGCGAATATGGCCTATTATCTGAAAAGAATCTCCTTGATGGAATCGCTTATGAAATGAGTCACGCATTTGCTAACGGGGACACGTTCTTCTTCATTCTAACTTATGTAGCAATTGCCATCGGTGCAGTATTAGGTCCAGGTCTTGCGCTCTCGCTATACGGTGGCAGTTTAGCCGAAGGTGAGAAAGTTAAGCCATGGATGAAGCCTATTATCAGACTAAATGCTTGGGTCTACGGTCGATATAATTTCGACAACCAAGCAATCGCCAACTCTGGATTATCTAGGGCACTTGAAAACCGTCTCTACATCGACCACTATTACGACATGGCAATGCTCAAGCTAGTAGCTGGATTTTCCGATAAATCAGCAGAGACTGACAAGAACGTCGTTGATGGAGTAATCAAGAAGATTGAAACAGGGACTCAATCAATTTCCAAAGTTGTTCGTTCAATGACTACAGGGTCTGCTCGCGATTATATTCTAATGGTCTCAGTTGGAACCTTAGCAATTTTCTTCCTACTATGGGGGGTGGCCTGATTGACAGACTTGATTTCTATACCATTGGTCGCTTTCCCATTAATTGCCAGCATGATTTTACTAGCCTTTGTTTCCAATGGCAATGCTCGAATGCGTGCTCGTTTAGTCGGACCAATTAGAATGGCATGTCTAATATTTTCATTATTGATGCTTGTTTTGACCACTGGTATGTTCTTTAGATACTTTGGCGATGTAACTTGGATGGATATCAGTTTCAATGAATATGAGTTTGATCATAAGTATACCTGGGTTGAAAGTCTTGGAATAAACTGGGCAGTTGGCCTTGATGCACTATCTTTCCCTATGGTTTGGTTAACGACTTTCCTGCTTCCCGTCACCATAATTGCTACTTGGAATGAAAAACACGGTGCAACCTATTTCCCGCTACTATTGATGATGGGTGGTGCACTGATTGGAGTATTTGTTTCGCTTGACTTGTTCATGTTTTACGTGTTCTGGGAATTAACTCTAATCCCAATGTTCTTCCTAATTCTAAAATGGGGTGGCAAAGACCGAAAGTATGCTTCTCAGAAGTTCTTCATCTATACCTTCACAGCCTCAGTAGTAATGCTACTAGGTCTAATTACTCTGTACTTCTTACAGGACCCATACAGTTTAGCATCATCTGGTACAATGACCGGCAGAAGTTTCTCGATTCCAGAATTAATCGACAATGCTAGAACTAGTAATGTTGGAGACAACTGGTATCTAGGTGCTCAAATGCAGAAGATACTCTTCGTTATGTTGATGATAGGGTTCTTGGTTAAACTTCCAGCCGTTCCATTCCATACTTGGCTGCCTGACGCTCACGTACAAGCACCAACAGGTGGCTCTATGCTGCTTGCTGGGGTAATGCTGAAAATGGGTGCCTATGGAATGTTTAGGCTACCAATTAGTTTGTTCCCGCACGCACTATATCACTTCCAATTAGCCCTGATGATAATTGGTATGGTTTCCTTAGTATGGGGCGCAATAGTTTGTTTGGGGCAAACCAATCTCAAGAAGATGGTTGCCTATTCATCGGTATCTCACATGGGGGTAATTCTAATCGGAATTGCTACAATGCAACCTATGGGTTGGGCTGCAGCCCTCTTTATGATGTTCGCACACGGAATAATCAGCCCAATGCTGTTCGCAGTTTGTGGTGCATTCAAACATCATTACCACAGTATGGAAATTGGGGCAATGCGGGGTATGGCAAAACATTCTCCATGGCTGGCAACATCAATGATGTTCGCTTGGATGGCGTCTTTGGGTCTACCGCTACTTGCAGGGTTTGTTGCTGAAATAATGATGCTAATCGCACTTTGGAAAATGATTTCCCTTGATGGGTGGAGCATCTGGTGGATGGTTGGACCAGCACTCGTTCTAGCCCTAACTGCCGCTTACTATCTATGGTCGATGCAGAGAACAATATTTGAAGGGGGAGAAGATACTCAACCACCAGCTTCTATGAAAGGACACGCAATACCAGATATCAGTAATTCAGAAAAATTCGCTATGCTGATATTGGCTCTATTCACAATCATCTTTGGTGTTCTGCCATGGATAGCATTAGACATGATGGATGACTGGACTATTCAAGCATTTGAGGGCTTAATAATCCCGCTTTTAAGGGGAGGTGCCTGAGATGTCTACGGTAGAAAATGTTGAACCATTTGGTGATGGTTTTATTGCTGCACTTTGCCCTGAACTGATAATTTTTGCCGGTCTCTTAGCATTGATTATAATTCCAAACATCGGTAAAGGGACTTTCAGAATACCAGGTACTCAAACCAGACTAATGTGGTTATTTGGTGGCGAGAGATTCAAAATTACCAGCAATCCCAAGTTGCCTGCATGGATTGCTACAATCACTTTAGGTGCAGCATTTGTTCAAACAGTATTATCATTCCAAGATGGAGTTGATCGAACTGCTATTGTTACTGAGAGCGGTACACAGTTGTTGTTGGTCAATGGGTTTAGTAGAGTCTTTGAAATGATTTTCTTCGGTGCGCTTACCTTAGCCGCTTTTGCTTCGATGAATCGTTTAGAAGTCAAAGGGATTGGTCCAAAATTGTCTACCGATGACCTGTACAACAATCGCCGACAAGCGGATTTCTATATTCTAATGCTAACTTGTGGTCTAGGTATGTCTGTAGTTGCGCTTGCCCAAGACTTGTTTGTCTTGTTTATTGGCCTAGAATTGGCGTCATTCTCAACCTATGTTTTGGTTGCTTTCTACAAGGAATCTAAGGTTGGTACCGAAGCTGGAATGAAATATTTCATCGTGGGTTCAGTAGCCTCTGGAGTTGGGCTATATGGCCTCTCAATGCTTTACTTGTGGGCCGGTTCTTTACAATTTGATGTCCTTGCGGCACAGTTCGTTATCAATGGGACAGATCCGCTTCCACTGATTGGTATTGGTTTTGTTTTGGTTGGTTTCGGGTTCAAAGTTAGTGCTGCACCTTTCCACTTTGCTGCTCCAGATGCGTATGCTGGTGCTAGCAGTCCAGTTGCTGGTATTCTGGCAACTGCAAGCAAGGCAATGGGTATTATTGGACTTATCAGAATGCTGTTGATCGTTGCTTCTCCTGAAGCCAGCGAAGATGGCACAGTATGGTTAACTCTGCTTGGAACAATCTCCATAGTCACTATGACATGGGGCAATATTGCTGCACTAGGCAGCACCAATCCAAAGCGTATGCTTGCCTATTCCTCAGTCGCTCATGCCGGTTACATGCTTGCTGCAATAACCGCAATTGGCGCATGGAATTGGGACGACTCACTTGCAGGAGAGCCCGGTGAAGCAGCCGTTGCAGTGCTAACCGCAGTGATATTCCATCTTGTGGTTCTTGTTGCGTTTAAGCTTGGGGCTTTCCTTGTCCTCTCAGTGTTAGAATCTGATGGCGATGCATCACGTCTTTCATCGCTTGGTGGTTTAGCAAAGCGTGAACCATTCCTAGCAGTTGCTATGTTTGTTTTTATGATCTCACTTGCTGGTGTACCACCACTAGCAGGATTCGTTTCTAAACTTCTAGTGATAATGGGTATTGTCAAGGTGGCAATTGGCCAGATGGGTGCAGAAATAATGGCTGGCGGAGATTACGGTCTTGCCGATGTTCACTGGGTTTGGTGGTTAGCCCTGGCCATGGTAATTAATTCAGCAATTTCGATGTTTTACTATTTACGAGTTGGAGTAGTTATGTTCTTTGAGGAACCAGAAGAAGGTCGAACAGGACCACTTCCGGCTGGCTGGCAAGTAAGATTTGCTATCCTAGCCTGTTTGATGGCGACACTCTTCATGGGGGTTGCTAGTGACCAATTGTTAGAGATCTGTGAAGTTGCTGCAAAGAGCCTAAATTATAGTTGGAATTAATCCGCTTCTATGTGGTCAATTCAATAAGGGATGTCGATTAGGCCGCATGAGTGAGCCTCAATGGGTAGAAGACACGAAGAAAAAGTCGACGTAGAAGAATTAGCCCGTCTGGAAAACCCAGAGGATGGTTCAACTAGTAAGATTCGTGTCAAAATGCCTAATCGTAAAATCAACGAGATGTTTGCTCTAGCCGACCAAATTTTAGGCGGCAGAAGGGTATCGATACTTTGTGAGGATGGAGAGACTAGACTCGCTAGAATTCCAGGTAAAATGCGTCGTAGACAATGGGTCAGAGAGGGAGATTTGATTATTGTGTGGCCATGGGATTTTCAAGATTCAAAGGCTGATGTAAAGCACAGATATACCAAAACTCAAGCAATGTATTTGTCGAGAAAAGGAGTCCTTCCTGATGATGTTGATATCTTTGGCATGAATGTAACCCATGACGACGATGATGAGCATGACGATATCTTTGGAGTCATGGACACAGAAGGAGATGATGTAATTGAGGACTCAGACGATGATGTCGACGCGATGTTTGGCGATGCTGATGAATCAGATGAAGATGATGATGTTGATGACATGTTTGGGGACGCTGAGGAAACAGAAGCCAAAGCAGCGCCAGAAGAAACTACAGAAGAGCCCTTTGTCCCTGTTGAAGAATATCCAGATTCCGGTGATGAGGGCGATGATGATGACGAAGACATCGATATCGACTCATTATTCGGCTAAACTAAAGCCCAGAGGTGGTCGATTGAAAGACCGAAAAGAAAACTGGGACGAACTTGCAATCAACAAGAATCGTAACCGTAAAGGTAAATCAAAGCGTTCAAAATCGAACAAAAAACTCAATCAAGATGAACGTGATGATCGGGATTTTATTGATTCCTTAGAAACTTCTACTGGCAAGTATGAGTGGATGAAGGAAAAACGCTACAAATCGCTATTTCGCGATATAGAAAATAAACTGCAAGGGGTTATGGGTAAGGGCTCGTTTGAATGGGTAGATCGCCGAGTCTTCGACCAAGTCTTTGACAGACTTACCTTAATGTCAATATTCAAATTGATGAAAAATGAAGTAATTGATACGGTTGATTTTCCCGTTGCTAGGGGGAAAGAAGCTCACGTATTCCACGGTACAGACCCTAATGGTAAACCGATTGCCATCAAAATATTTCACACTTCAAATGCTGTATTCAAGAACCTAATTCAATATATTGAAGGTGACCGCAGATTTAGTGGTCTTAGACGTCGGCATCGAGATCTTGTCGACATATGGGTTAGAAAAGAACAAAGAAACCTGTCAAGATTAGCCAAATGGGGCCTTAAGGTCCCCCAACCATTGGGTATTCACAAAAACGTCTTGGTAATGGATTATCTTGGGAATGACACTTCTCCATTTCCTAAATTACGCGAGGTTTCCATTGAAAACCCACAAGAAGTATATGATGAATTATTAGAATTTCTTGCAGTTGCATGGCAAAAAGCAAACTTGGTACATGGAGATTTCTCGCCTTTCAACATCTTATGGAGTGATGAGGTTGGTCCAATCGTTATCGATGTAGGCCAAGCGGTAATACAATCCCATCCTAAAGCCCAAGAGTTCCTTATTAGAGACGTAACGCGTTTGGTAGAATGGGGTAACAAAAACGGCTTAGAAATGGAACTTGCTGAAGCGATGTATGAAGTTCTAAATATGGATTTGACTCATGTTAAAGAACAAGAATGAACCTTTATTCCTCTTCCCAAACAACGGTTTCATCTTCTGATAATTCCATCATTTCAAAGACCGCCTCGCCATCTTCAGGATCTACTTGGCTGGCTCGCATTCTTCTAGATCTTCGATTAGAAATATCTGATAGCCCGGGGACTAAATTTTCAAACCCAGTAGTCTCAATAGAATCGGTTTTAACCTCGATCGAATCTAGCGAACGATTGCTTAATTTAGCCTTACGACGGTCTTTCTCAAGATAACCAAGCACGGATCCGTGTTCAGAGCCACCAGCTAACATTTCGATTGCTTGTCTAGCAGCAAAAAGCCCTTCTTGCTCGCCAATAATTACTACTGTTGATTTGTAAATAGTAATCTCGGTATCCGTTAAGTTTTCAATTAATTGTCTTACTTTCCCTTGACTGCCAATAATTCTTGAGCGGACTCTTCGCTGTTGATTTGAGCGTTTTCCAACGAAATCTCTCAAGTCAACCATTTCGAAAAAATGTCGATCGTCAAACAAGCGAATGGCGGCTTTTGGCGCCATTCCACGACCGATTGCCTTCACCACATCGGGTAATTTCATCGCTTTTACCGGGTCATAACTTCCGGCTTGACCCCATGTGACTTCAACATCACCGGTTTCAGAATTGATGAATAAGTCTTGACATCCGCATGCTTCGCGAATTGATTTTACTGTAGCGCCTTTGGCACCTATCAAAACAGCAATCCTGTCTTTTGGCACCCTAGGAAGACCTTGTCGCATGGTGGTGCGTGAGACTCATATCTTTTCAATCCCTTGTATTCCTCTGTAGTAGAGAAATAACGAATGCGCAAACAATTATTGCCCCAATTGAAGGATTAAATGACGGTGCATTAATCACGCTACTTACTGAAGCGCCAGTAACAACCATGTAGTTGTGATTATTATTTTCATTGTATTCATCAATTACATTATTTGGGTCAATCACTAATCGCAAATCGAATTGTCCTTCACTTGGAACAGTATAATTCCAAATTAGTAACTCTTCTTTATCAGTCATTAAACCAGCATCAAGCGTTCGAGATTCTATCACAGTCCAAGCAACCTGAGCATCTCGATCAGCCGGTGCAGATTCAAGTCGCAAAGTGATTGCTCCGCCATAATTTTCATTCACTTCTAGCAAACCAGTCACTGTAACATTGCCGGTGGAATCCCCTGGTTTGACAATCAATCGGTCGACATTAGTTTCAGTTAAATTCCACTCAAAGTCTAGACTTGGCAAAATCTGGTAAAACACCGGGCTGGTTTGGAATGAATTCCCTGCAACATCGGTAACAGTGGCTCTTAGCATCAAGTATTGACGGGATTTAGTAGCCCAACTTGATTGTGCAACTACGCTGTCTAGGCCACTCCCCATTGAGGCTTGCCAAGACCCGGAAAGGTCTGGAGTTTGACCAAATCCATTGGCATCAAATCCATATTCGATGAATGAGTTGGTATTGTCAATTCCCGAACTTACATCTATCGCTTGGAATTCAACGTTTGCTGGGCCAATTAGTGCTGTGGTTAATTCATCTACTAGCCAGCCGTTAGCAATTGGGTCTTCAGTATCAACTTGAACTGATATTTGGGTAGTTGGGCCAATATTACCAACATTATCAGTAGCTCTAACCGAGATTGTATGGCTGCCATCATCTAGATTAAGCGTGTAGGAATCTAACGTGTTTTGAGTCCATGATGCCCCATCTAGGCTAATCTCAGTATGGGCAAGTCCACTGCCTTGTCCATCATCTACGGCATTAATCAGTCCAGATAAAGTTACAATTGAACTAGATAGCCAACCTGATGATGAACCACTACTAATTGTGCCGATTGTTGGTCCAGTTCGATCAATTCCGATAAACATAGTTTCTGTGACGCTAAGTCCCGAGTTATCATAGACGGTAAGGCGGGGATTCCAAGTGCCCTCATTAAAGCTGCCAGAGGACCAATCCCAACCATAGGCAATACTAGCGGGGCCGTCGCTTGCTGGAGCACCTGGGCCCGGGACATTGGTCAAAGTGGCTCTGAGTAAATCATCATCAGCCGCATTCCAAGAGAACTGTAAAGCAGCAGTTGAATCAATGGAAAACCAAGCTCTGTCTAATGCCGAAGCCCCTGTACCGTATTCAACATCAGCAACATCAAATTGGGTAATGATGGGTATTTGATTGTCAACGGTAAAACTCGGAGAAATTTCTAGCACATTTTCAGCAACAGTATCATCATATGCAGTTGCTCTAAGCGTGTATGAACCGTTAGCGAGTGTTGTAGTGTCTAAGTAAGTAACCCACGGAGAGGCAGTTAACACCGCAACACTAGTCCAAGATGTACCATCAGAGATTTCCACAGTTAGTGAGGTGATAGTACCACTGCCACTAAAACTGAATGATAGCGTGTATACACCAGTCAAACTTTGACCGCTGCTTGGTCCGTTAGTATAACTGATGGTCACGTCTGAATTAGATTGAGCAACAAGTGGCTCTTCCACCAGTTGATTATCAGTACTATGTTGTGATGGAATTGTTGTGCATACTAGCAAGAGGCACAAAAAAGCCGCCATGCCAGTTGCTCGCATGATGTTTACACAACGGCGATAAGCCTTGAATGCTACCCTCGATTTATCAATTATCCAATGTTTGATTGAGGTTACTGCTGGCGTCACATTGCGAGCGCAGATTTTATTGATATAGTGGCAAGTTTAGAGATGGGTTCAAGTGCTACATCCTTAGTCCATCTAAACGATGGCAGGTAGAACAGCGGTCTTTCTTGGAGCAATATTGCTTGCCATGGTCGCCCTCCCTTTGAGTGTAAGTGCTTACAATAGTGGTGGCATCGAAGCATCAGAGGCCCAAGTAGCCATGATTCCTTCAACAGGACTTGCGGTTGGCGACTCAGCAACTTTTTTTCTAACCTTGACCAATACTCAACAAGGTGAAGCAAATAATGTCGGTTATGCATTTTACAAGAATCAATTCAGCAATAACAACAAATTTGTCCAGGACGTAATAGATATTTCAGGTGACAGCTCAGAAACGGTAAGTGCTACCTGGGATGGTTTATTAGAGACTGACGACAAAATATGGGTTACTTTCGAATATCCGTTTAATAGCGGCAACGAGGTTTCTTTCTTCGTCGAATTTGATGTCGCAGGATTACCTAATTTGCGAATAATCCAAACAGTGCTAACACCCTCCACAGACATCTATGCTGGCGATACGGTAGAAATTTCATCGTTAGTGAAAAATACTGGTACTGAGGCTGCCACAGCAAGTCAGCTAGAAGTCAATTTACCGGGTTCAATAAGTGATCAAATTATTACTACAACTAGTTTGACACCCGGGCAGGAAACTTGGGTCAATACTTCTTTTACCGCACCAGCAACTGGTTCTTACACAATTTATCTAACTCCCGATTACAATGACCAAGTGACTGAAGCTTCAGAACAAGGCAAAACTGAACAGGTTGCTATGGTGGTTAAACCTCGTATGGACATATATCATGTCGGTGACTTAGAAGTGACACCTAACTCAGGCTCAGTCAATGGTCCCTGGTTTGTTAACGGAACAATCGGTAGAACCGGAGACAGCGGCACTACAGAAGTCACTATGTGGCTTGAAATTGCCCACTCGGACGGGATGGTAGTTTCCCCACCATTCACCGTTTCACTAGTTGGGGCCACTGATACTCAACAAACTTGGTCAAATAGTTTTGATGATAATTTAGTTGGCGCTCTAGCACCTGGTAGCTATCAGATTACCGCAGTAATTGACCCATTTAGTGATGGTGAGTTTACTCAAGAAGATACTACCAACGATAGAGTTTCATCTAATATGATTATCTTGGAATCACCAGATGTACTGGTCGATTCAACAGCTCTACCCTCTACACCAGTAGTGCAAGCAGGTGACAAGGTGACTTGGGGCGTTACTGTGACAAACTTAGGCGGAGTGTCAGTTAGCGGCAATCTAGCATATACTTTTGAAGGGTTATCGGCTACTTCTGAGATTATCGTGTTAAACGCTGGTCAATCACTATATTGGACTAAAGAGTTGTCAACCGGTGCAGGCTCACATACTGCAGAATTCGTCGCACAATGGACGCCAGCAGGCGATTCACTAGACAGAGATCTAACCAATAATATTGCTAGTAATTCCATTTCAGTCGAGTCAAAACTTGTCCTAAATTGGGCTGGCTCATCGCTGAGAATCCTTGATTTAAACCGAGAGCCAGTGGAATTACCACTCGATGAAGGTGATGAGTACATCTTTGCAATAAATTTGACCAGTCAAGAATTGGGTTCTTTGACAATTGATTGTTATGATGCAAACTCAAATTCACTAATTGTTACACTACCAGTAAATGTTACTGAAATAAGTCAAAAAGTGTCCCTAGAATGCCAATTTACCGCCTCCTCTCCATCAACAACCATACAAATGACGCCTTCAGACCCTGCAGTTACCAGTACTTACACTCGCAAACTATCTACCACTTCCGCTGCTTCTGATTCAGTTGATAGTGAAAGTTCTGGTATGGGGACTGCAGCCCTAATCGGTCTTGCTGTTGTTGCATTAATAGTCATCTTTGGGCTTGCTATATGGTTAACTAGAGAGTCAGACGAAGAAGTAGAACGAGATATTTTCGAATACTGCCCTGCCTGTGATGGAGAACTAGAGGGTGACGAAAATCGTTGTCCTCACTGCAATTTTAATCTCGCTAAGGCGAGAAAACAATTCCACTCCTGCCATGAATGCGGAGAATCAGTACCAGACCTCATGGATAATTGTCCATACTGCGGAGCTGAACAAGATGTTTCTTCGTTCTTTGAACAACGGCAACGTCGAGAGAGAAAAGTCGTAGCCAAAGCAGAGGTTGCATTACCTGAAGTTGATGATAATGAAGTTGTAGCAGGGACGGAAGACTTTGACGACACGGTGAAAGAGTTCGGCTATGATGAAGAGCAACTTGGCGATTATTGGGATGAGAAAATCGCCACAGCAGAGGCAGAAATTGCTGAAATTGAGCAATTGTATGAAGCGGAAGAAGTTTCCACTGAAGGACTTACTCCTGAAGAGATTGAAGAATTAGACTCACAGGTAACCACTCGCCTAAAGGGGCTCAAAGAGATGAGCTCTGGAGTGCAAGACCTTGATGAAATGCTTGCAGCCAAAGGTGAATTAGTTTCTCACAAGGACGATGGTGCAGATTTATCTGCTAGTGATGCAGAAATAAGAGGTAGAATCTTTGAATTAACCGGCGAAGATGGAGTCATGCCTGGTGATGAAGTTCATATTGGGCTTGGTATTTCAGATTCCTCGTTGGCAGGAAATGAGATCGAAGAGACAAATTCCGACTTTA
>CAXGZX010000035.1:0-16052 GCA_964014545.1 uncultured Candidatus Poseidoniales archaeon
CCCGACATAGGCATGCCAAGGTGCTAAGCAAGCAACCGACCTACCTCCTGTATATGAATAAATCGGTTTGGTCGAACCAATTTACTAGGTAAAAAATAGTTTAGTACACTGTTTAGGAAGTGACTGGAAAATACCCTTGTTAACGCCAAAATCAAAGTAAACGTGCCAAATTCTCATCGACAACGGGATTACCACGGTACTGAGCAAGTATGACTTTGGCGTTGACACTTTGCCCCAAACTGACTAAAGCCGCCGCATGCAAATTAGCACCCTCAACAGAATTAGTGTTTTTCTCATTGTGAACTTCAATGATTTTCAGCGCTTTTTCTGAGCGTCCGCTCACCAGTAATGCGTGTGCTAAATTTAACAGTATCAATGACTCATCTGGATTGCTTTTTGCCGCCTCTCTCAAAGCCAAGATTGCTGATTCAAATTGCGAGGCTGCTAGCATCTGAGTTGACTGATCTGAATCCTTTGCCATCTCAATAGCACGTTGTAATAATGCTAAGCCATAGTTATTGTAAACTGCCGAATCACCTGGCATCCTAGAGGCAATACGTTGGAATTTTATCGCTGCATCTGACCAAGAGCCTTTAGCAATAGCAAAATATCCTGCATCTAAATCTTCACGGCATTCAGGGTTGTTTGATAAATCAACATCCATTGCACGAGCAGAATGAAGCTCCAAGGACATAGACTCACCAGTAAATTGAGAGTCAGCAGCATCATTTGCAGGATAACCAGCAATATTGTCATGCTGATAAACCAACACATCTTCTTCAGGTTCGTGGACTACTTCGACAATTTCAGATGATTCAGCATAAATTTCTGCCATGTCTGTCTCAGCAGCATAGATTTTCCACTCGTCTGGTATTTCGATTAATTCTTCTGCAGGGGTTTCGACAAAATCAGGTAATGCCGTAGTTGCTGATAATTGGTCCACATCATCAGGCTTATCTTCAACTATTGCAGTGATTCTTAACATATCTGGACGAGTTATTACGACCTCTGGAATTTCCTCCTGTTTATGCAAATCTGTTGATGTACCAAGTTCAACATTAGTTGATTCTGTTTGGTTTTCTTCGACCAACTCCTCATAGTCTGTAGATTGTTCAAATGGAATACCTGCTGCGTGACTGCCAATACCGAATGGCAATCTAGATTCTGAAATATTTGACTCACCTTGGAAGCCAAATGGTAAATCGCTGGAATTACTTGTCGGCTCAAGAGGTATAGTATCAGGAACATCATCGCGTTGTGAACCTTCTAATTCATGCCATGAATCTGCAGCATCATCAAGACCTGGTATTTCTGTTGGTAATGCTTCTTCAGCGTCATCGTTGGCCGTCAAGTCAACTAAGTTTTGACTACCACAAGCAGGACATGATACTGCATTTAGCGAAAGTAAACCACATATGGTGCACTCTAACATAACTTAGCCCCACCCATACCAAACAGGCTTGGGCTTTCAACTAAGCGCTTAGAAGATGAATAAAAGGTCTATTCTGCCTCGGATGCGCCGGAGACTGCAGACTTAACCTGCTGAATTTTCTTGCCGGCAAAATCTTTTAGTTCATCATAATCATTATCCACTAATGAGTCTGCGAAACTTTTACCCTTTGATTTACCACGATAGACTTGGTAAATAATACCGATTAGCGAGATACCAACTAGTACTAATTTCCACAGCATTCCACCGCCGCCCACAGCGTAAACAAGAACCATGTACAAAGAAATAATTGCTGTGGTCAGCAACATCATTGGGAACCCTGCTCTAAAGAATTCGTTAAAGGATACAGGGTAGCCTGCTTCTTCCGACATGCCTGCCATAACTACGTTGGCTGAGGCACCTATTAGAGTTCCATTACCACCTAAACAAGCACCGAATGCTAAGGCCCATATTAGTGGACCTAACTCCACATTTGCTCCATAGGAAATTTGTAGAACAATAGGAATCATTGTTGCGGTATAAGGAATATTATCGATGAATGCTGAGGCAATGGCAGACACCCATAGTAGAATTAGCATTGCGGCTGTAAGACGAATGATCCCATCATCACCTTGAGGGAACCAAACAATTGCTTGTTCGACATATTCTCCAATCCAGTTGATTACTCCCATATATTGGAGTGAGTGTACAAGAACGAATAATCCTGCGAAGAACAGTAATGTTGTCCATTCAACCTCTTCAAGAGGTTCTTCTAAATCGTGTCGATTAGTTGCCAGCAACATAAACACAGCTCCGCCAAGAGCAATCCAAGAAACGGGCATATGAGTTACTGGGTGAAGGAAAAATCCGAGGATTACCAAGCCGAGTATTATTCCACTGGTCATTAACATTTTGTGATCCTTAATTCCATATTTTGATTCAAGTTCTGCGACATCCCTGATACGCTTACCCGAAAATTCATCACGATACATCCACTTTAGTAACATAAAAGCAGGTACAACTGTCATTAAGATACCAGGGGCCATTTCAATAATGAAATCATTGAAAGTAACTCCCCCGTCAATCATCTTTTGGGGATAGCTGCCTCCATCGATTGTTTTGGCATCTTCAATGGCACTTGGAGAGAGTCCTGAGCCAATCATAATATTTGGCGGATCGCCAATCATAGTTGCAGCACCGCCAATGTTAGAAAACAGCACTTCGGCAATTAGCAATGGCACTGGTTGCAAATCTAGTACCTTGGCCAACTGAATGGTGACCGGAGTCAGTAGAAGGATAGTAGTAACATTGTCCAAAAATGCTGAAAGTATTGCAGTAACAACACATAAAATAACCACTAATGCCCAAATGGAGCCTTCGCTTTTCTTGTAAGCCTCAACGGCAAACCATTCGAATACACCGGTGTGCGATATCACGCCAACCATCACCATCATACCGAGTAATAATCCGATTGTTTCCCAATCGATCATCGTAGTAACTGCTTTCAAACTTAACGCTGATTGATCGGTAAAGAAATTTAGCGCAACAACCGCGGCCAATCCACCAAGAGCTGCAGCCAGAGTCCTATGCACTGTTTCGAAAATAATCAATACGTAAACTACGATTAAAATCGATAGGCCAACCCAAATTGCCATATTTTCCAAGCCATCTTTAATGGTTAATTCAAGATGAACGTCGTCACCGCCACCAGCAGCGTTTGTATGACCCATTATTGAGAGACAGCCTACTACTAACAAAAGAGTGAAAGCAATTCTCCTTGAGTGACTTTTCTTGTCAACTAGATTAAACATAATACATCCCTTAGGCGATGCGAACATCATTCAATCTTTGAGGGTTGTGGATATTTTAGTCAATGCTTCCACAAAACACCGACATTGCCTCTTACGGAAACCACTGTAGAATTAGTGCTATCAGACAAGTGCTGCCATAAATTTTCTAGGTCGCTTTTATCGAATAAACCACGATTAATTTTTATTTTTACCAACTTTTTACTGCTCAGTTGAGTGGCTATTTCTGATACTAAATTGTCAGTCAAGCCAGATTTACCAATTCTTATGGTTGGTTTTAAATCCCTAGATAAGGCTAGTTTTTTAATTTCTTTTGGTATATTTTTCATTCAATTACCCCGATTAAATTTTGGACCACTACCGTAGCGTCTGACGTGATTACAAACCAGACAGGTTTTGATAATCATGCCGTTTTTCACCCTAACTCTGGTGTTAGTTGAGTTAGCAATTATTGAACATTTATGACATATCTTGGCCTGCAGCGATTTTGGCATTTTTAACCGATGTTTGCGATTTAAGTCAACCAACTTATTCGCTACTGTTTGTTTGAATTCTAAGTCTTCACTGTTCTGGATTAAATCGATTAGTTCTGCCTGGTTAATATTGGCGGCAGAGCGTCGGTGACGTTTTGACCTACTAGAAGAGTTCAATCTTGACATTACTACACCTAGTCTAGTGCTATTAGAATATCTTTAGTGATTTCATCAATTGCTTTATCGCCATTGACATTACGTAAGATTCCCAAATCGTCATACCAATCAGCCAGTGGTGAAGTCTGTTCATGATAGGCTGACAATCGCTGAAGGACAGTATCCTCATTATCATCTGCCCTTCTTTTCATATCGGTTGAACCACATTCATCACAGACTCCATCTTGCTTAGTTGGGTTGAAAGTATCATGGAAAACTATACCACATGATCCACAAGAATATCTACCACAAATACGTTCAACAATTCTTTCATCAGGTACGTTAATTGCTATAACGTGGGTTACTTCTGTAATTTTAGACAGCGCCTCTGCTTGAGGTATTGTACGAGGAAAACCATCAAACATGAGACCATTTACTGCGTCGGATTCTTGCACTCTATCCTTAATCAAATCAATAATAATTGAGTCAGGAACTAATTTCCCTGCGTCCATATATTTCTTCGCCTCAAGTCCAGTTTTTGTTCCATTCTTTACCGCGGCTCGTAACATGTCGCCAGTTGATACTTGGGGAAGACCAGTTGTTTGGGTAATCCTTGCTGCTTGTGTACCTTTTCCAGCGCCGGGCGGACCAAACAAAACTATGCTGCTCATGGTTAGCCGTATAATTCATCTATTTTCAATGTAGCACTCACGGTTGATTCTTCTTAATCCACATGTGCCCATAAGCATTCCATTGTTCAATAGTCCACCCTGGAGGAAGACCTGTTGCAGGAATTGGAGGAATGCTAGGTTGATTCGCTTGTTGGGGAGTAATTGGTGGAGGCGGTATGCTAGGAATGGTTTTTTGTGGCAGAGCTGGAGGCATACCTTGGGGTAATTGATTAATTGGAGGCATACCAGCAGGAGGCATCCCAAGAGGCGGAATCGCAGCAGAAGGAACTGGCGTGATCGGCTGGCTAAATTGCGAGCCTATTGACTGGGCAAGGGCTGCCGCAATTTCGTCTTGTGAAACCTCACCACTAGTCATATCATCTGATGCCATGCCAATGTCCAATACTTTGTCACGACGGCCACCCACATCGCCAGGAGTTGTATGTGCATTAGCCGCAATTAATTCAGTGCCATCGTCATTGAAAGAACCAGACGATTTCATTCTTCGCGATACAACAACCAAGACTATTGCCAAAGAAACAAGAATCACTACTGAAATATACCAAGGAACAATGTTGAATAATCCAGAATTGCCATCAGCAGGTGAAGAAGAGGTTTGTAATGAAATAGCACTAATTATTCCTTCAGAGTTTGATAAATTTACCACTACTTGGTAGGGTCCTCGAGAAACATCTTCTGAAGGGTTCAAAGTAATCTCAAGGGATTCAAATTCTCCAGGGTTTAGCATAGTTATAGAATTCGGGTTAATTTTTGGCGACCAACCAGATACTAACATGCCTTCATCATCTAGGATCACGATAGTTAAAGTCCCTGAAATCGGGGTATTTCCATCATTTCTCAATGTTACCTCTGAAGATTGACTACTACCTTTTGGCACACCCAATAGGGGTTGGAGCACCTCGCCATTAAGAGTCATGTTGCCAAATGTCGAATCGATAACCGAGACATCTAGTAATACACTTTTCACCACCTGCCTGTCACCGTTTTGTGCTGTCACACTCACTGTCATTTTGAAGGCACTACCGACAACAGGTTGGTTCACTGGAGGAATTATGCCTAGGCTTATGTTGGCTGATTGCCTTGGTTCGAGACTTGTTACTGGATTAGCAAAACCGACTATCCAACCATCAGGGGGCAATGAAAAACTCCATTCTAAATCTGCTAGTGAATTTCCATCATTAGTCAAACTAAAATCGGTAAATGAGTAGTCACTGCCAATTGCACATTCAATCAAATCCGGTGATTGCAAATCAATGGATAATTTATCCATTATGATTAGTTTTGTAGCATTTATTACATAATCAAAGTTTGAAACCTCGGCTTTAATATTGAAGAGGTTAAAGTCACCCTCCAAAGAAGATGTCGGAGATATTACAATTATTTCAACAACTTTTGATTCACCTGCCGGAACTTGGATTGTTACCTCTTTGCTGTAACTTAACTCATCAACAACTAATTCTACATACCAACTTGGATTGGATGGCTGAACGATAACATCCAGTTCTATCTCAATATTTCCTTCATTAATAACGCTATAATCTAGAGTTATTTCTTCTCCACTATCAATCATAATTTCCCTTAATTCTAGGTTGGTACCCACATCGTTACCATTCAGGCCAAGATTGGTGCTATAATCTGATAATTCTAGAACAGTTATAGTTACTGATTGAGTGTAGTTTAACGTTTGGTCAGTTGTTGATGTCACATAACATTCCACAGTATCTTGATAGCCTGCTACCGGAGAACCGCTGGAAACTGGAGGAACAAAGATCCTAACCGGCATTGAGAGATAATTGGCAATATCTAATGGTTCGAAGTCTAAAGATGAAGAATTAGAGTTACCAAGCATTATCTGCCAAAGATTTTCTGAGGAACACTCTACAGAGTACTGGGCCTGAGAATTACCCACATTGAGCGCAGAAATTGCAAATGCCGCAGATTCACCAGGTAATGCAGATAAACCGTTGGTTCCACTAACGACTATTTTCACATCATCCACTTCGTCGATGATAATTGTCAAGCGCATCGAATGAGAAACTAATGGTAGCGATTGATATGCAACCGTCACGTCAACATAAAAAGTTCCAGACCTAGCATACCTAGGTGTAGTTGGGTCAGATAAATCTGCATACTGATTTTCAAAAGTTAAGACTAATTCAATACTGTCATCATTAGCCCCTTGAGGACCAAGGGTGTATGGACTTGCTTGAGAGACACTTTTTGTCCACGCATCTTCAGGGGAGATGAAATAATTGAATATCGGGTGCTTTTCTTGAACATTGGTGTAGGATAATGTCACAGCTTCACTACCAGTACCTTCGTTCATGATGGTTATGGGAATATCAATTGAAGTTTCATTTCTAACATCAAAGTTCTTTATTGCTGCTTGTTGCCTGTCTGCTTCTAATGACGGCACTGAGCCATCATCATTCAACGGAACAACCCTAACTCCTAATGCGGTAACCTCAATATCTACCTCAATTATGTTATTATTGACACCAGAGGATTCATCATTCATTTCATCCAGCACATTGTTAGTATCTAGGCTCAATTTTAGCGTGTGTATTCCGGTAGTTGAGAATGACCTTGTGGTAATTTCAGATTGAATTTGACTGGATGACACGCCTTGAGAATCGCCCTCCATTAGTATTGAGCCCTCAGTTATATCTTCCAAAATCCAGTGAAAACCTGCGGCTGATGCAGTGCCTTGATTCATCCAAGAGACTCTGAGAGAAAAAATATCATTTTGCAGCGGACTTTGGGAAGAAAGATAAATTGATTCTGGAAACGCAACTAAATCTGGTCTCGAAATTAAACTTGCATCTGCGGTCATTACTACGCTAAAATCTTGATTTGAACCGCCACGGTGAAGGATTTGTACAAGCCATTGGCCAGAGGTTGAACCAATTGCTGGAGCAAGGCTAATTCTCTCAACATTGTTTATTGAATCCGCAGTTCCACCAGTGACTGATAAACCTGAGGCAAAATTATTGCCAAGCCATGTATCTCCGTTTGGCGCAATCAATAACAAGTCCAAGTCATTTACTAATTTCGCCTCACTTTGAGGTGAATTGGCGCTTCCGGGATCGTCATTCCATGCAAGGGTAATATCAATACCATGAGATGGGTCCATAGTCAGTTCGTAAACCAAACCAAATGATGGTTGCAATACTTTTCCATCGTCAAAATATGTGGAAAGTACTTGGCTACCATCTGTAGGCATTACTGTGTTTTCGAGATTTAACTGACCCCATCCCTCATTTTGATTTGGTATGTCTGGAGCCCCCAAATCATCTGCACCGTTAATCATTGCAGCTTTAATTAGCGACGCAGAAGGCGAGGCGATATTTACTTGCTCACGAATGAATTCTCTCGTTAATGCAGCCAGTCCACCGGCAACTGATGCTGATTGAGAGGTACCAGAAACTGACATGTATAACGGGTCACCATCAGTGTGAACACCTGCTCCACAGGCAAATCCAATCGGTGATTTAGCCTCTTCAGCACGTCCAGAGCAGATCTCTATGCCGGGTGCAACAACATCTGGCTTGATTCTATTATCCAGAGTGAAACCCTCCCTTGAATTTGAGTCTACCGAACCTTCTGGGGTCGTACCAAGGCTACCGGTAGTACTTACGCCAACTGAAAGAACATTCTTAGCAGTAGCAGGAGCCGTGATTAATGGACTTCCCTGGCCATCGGTATCTCCAACTGAAAATATTGGTAATAATGTTGATTCATCATGGACAAACTGGTCCACAGACCTCGAATCTGCGGTATATTCTCCAAAATTGCCGTTTAGTCCCCAAGCATTGATTGCGATTCTAGCGGTTTTTTGTTTTGCGTCTAATAGTAAGTCATAGATAGAACCCTGTCGACCAAATACTCCAGTAGGGTCGTGTTCCAAAGCATACATAGTTACGCCTGCACTTGGAGCAATCCCTTTACTCGAAGTGTCTCCTGAACCATCCCCTACTGCGGTTAAAGTAACGTGAGTGCCGTGCCCTCCGTTAGTATCTGCAGGAGAAGTATCTAAGCCAAATTGTGTATAAACAGCAGCAACTCTCCCGTTGATGTCTGGATGATCTCTATCAAGTCCGGTATCAGCGATGGCCAACATTTCCCCAGAACCATCTAATGTGAAAGTTGCTAAAGATTCGACATCGGCTACTCCAGTTATTGCCCTAGCCACAGCATTGTGAACTACCATCTCACTTACTGGTTCAATCCAAATAATCCGGCCATCTTTAGATGCAAGATTAGAAAATTCTAGTGAGTCTTGTACGGTAACTTGGCAAGTAGTATAGCCACACCAAGCATCTATTGCACCGTAATTGATTAGGGAGAGGGCTAGGCTTTCATAGCCACCGTATCCTAAATCATTAGATGGAATTAAAGCCAGACTTTGATAGTTAGATTCAAACATTATCGAAGGATGAATACGATAACCAGGATTAATGTTTCCAAACCATCTCACCTCACCACTTGTGGAAAGTATATCGATAGTTGCTTGTTGATTATTCCCAAGCCTAATGATGAAATTGCCATCACCAAGATTGTCCAAAACATGCAAAAAAGATTTATCTTGAAGTTCAAATAACCAATCAAAATCATATTCTGTTGATTGGACAAACATCAGTCCAGTAGACAAATAGTCTTCATTGGCAATAAAATCCTGTGGTAAATAAGGTGCGCTATTAGTTAACGGGTCATACGACCCATGAGCTAGATTGAGCATCCCAGAAAGAGCCTTAACTTCCTGGCCTTGGATCATATAACTGGATGCCTGATGCCAATTTTGTGCTGCTATGGATAACTGTTCACTATCGTTTTTTAGCTCCATAACTTCATGAGAAAGTTTTGCATTATTTGCATGGTCAAACAAGTAAGGAGTTGAAGTCACACCGAGAAGCAAAATTATTGCTAATATGACCTGATTTTCCTTCTGCATAGTTACCGCAAATCCACATGCTTTTTGAAAACAACCATCTATTGATGATAATTTGCTCATTAGATGTTGTTATATTTACTAATCGCTAAGTCAGTCTTCTCCACCGATTTGCGCCAGTCTGACTCGGTACCCATCAATGCCCTAATAGCATCAACATTTTCCGGAATAACATCAGATTCTTGGTGTATCGCCTGGAAATAGTATAACGTATCACCATTTAGTTTGACACCATCTTTCCAAACAAAAATTTCGTGTAAATCACCCCACTTACGCCCGATATCCCTAGCGTATTCCATCACTTCAGCGGTTGTGGTTATGCCGGTTTCACCGCCATTCATCAAAACAATTCTAGGTTCATTGGTCCACATTTCAATTACTGATTCAGTAGTTAAACCATGACCGCTTGGTAATTGTGCAACAATAACGTGAACATGCATAATTGTCGTTGGGACTGCAACTGCCATAGAATTGATGGCTATTTCCGACTTTACCGTCATAACATCTGGACCATGATGAGACGGTACTTTCAGTACTGGTTTGATAGCATTAATTGGTCCTTTACTGGAATCACCCGGATCAGCAGCCCTTCGAATCATAGTACATTCGACTGAAAGAGAACCGCAGTGGTTATACAACGGTACCAAAGTTCTTGATAAACCAGTGGTATTGCAAGACACCACTCTTGTTCCATCAACATTGAGGTTTTCCTCATGATTTGCTGATGATGTGTAAGACATGCCAGTCATAGCATGCTTTTCGCCTCCTTGGAATATCCACTTTACTCCTGCAGATTGATATTTTTCTAGATTGCTGGCACCTACTTTACCGGGTGAACAATCTACAACTATGTCGGCAATGTCTAACAAATCCGTTAAACCTCCATGGCACTTATACCCGGCATTAGCAAAAGCTTGTATCTTTTCTTCGGCATCGTATGTGCAGAAAATTGGATAGCCCTTTCTAACTGCTAAGTCACACCCAAAGGCTGGCCTAGTCTTAGTTACACCAACAATTTCCATATCCTCTTGTGCATCAACTGCATCTGCAACTCGCTTGCCAATTGTGCCGTATCCGTTAATTGCTACCTTGATTACCATAGTCTCACAATATCGTGTCGTGGTAGAATATCTATTAACAAATCGTATCGAAATTATGATTGCTAAAACCATAATATCAACTTCATAGAAAAGAAGACTATATGGTCATGCTACAACGACAGCAGCACATGGCGGATGCTCTAGATGTGGCCACTAGGTCTTTCAACATCAATTCAAAATTGGGTCCAAAACTAAAAGCCGCTGCTGAACAGAATGCAATACTACGAATTGGTTGGACAAATGCGGGTGACCCAGTCCCAAAGAACGGAGAACTAGGCTTGTGTCCTGGATTACCAAAAGGTGCTAAAATAAGAGCACTAGGAAAATTAGGCTCATGGACAGCAGCTTTTGGCAACGGCGGTACTTTTACTATTCAAGGCGATGTAGAATCTTATCTTGGTGCCGGTAATGATGGAAATACCATTACCTGTGAAAGGTCGGCTGGCAATTATGCTGGATATGGCATGAAATCTGGCGAGATATCAATCTTAGACGGTTGTGGAAACGACCTTGGAAGCCAGATGGAAGGTGGCCTTATTTTTGTAAGAGGCAACGCTGGTCAGAGAGTTGGCGGTGGCATGAAAGACGGGGTTATCGTAATTGATGGTGACATTGGTAACGACCCGGGTGCAGGTATGAGTGGTGGTCTGATAATTATCAACGGAAGATGCCCGAATCCACCTGAAGGTGTAACGCTTAGACCTGTTACCAAAGCCGAACTGACCAAAATAAATAAAAAATTAGATGGTAACAATTTTCAAATCCCCAATGACTCTGTATGTTTAGAAAGTACAAGTCAAAAAGATGATTTGACACCAACTAGTGTTGTTTCTTCTGGCGACATGTCGACAATTGGATTGGTGCCAACAGATACACCACACAAAATGAATTACATCACCTGTGATACCGTAGCGCTGATTGGCGAGAGGGGTGAAACCAATACTCCAATAGCACTACCCCTACCAATAATGCCATTGATCTCAGATGGTGAAATATTATCTAACTTTGAGCATAAAAATGGGTTAGATAATCGAATAGATACTCAACCATTCATTGTATCAAATAATCCAAGAATAATTGATTTTGCCCTGGTCAGCATTAGCAATCTAAATTTCATTGGGCCAAGCCTAAGTGAATGTGGCGGGTTAGTAATCGACATGTTGGGACTGCCAAGTATGAACTCTGAGGAAATTGACGGCATGCTTGTAGCACTCCGGTCATTACTAGGTCAAGAAAAACCATTTGCCTTTAGTAATGGAGTAGGTCGTATTGACTATTTACACAAAACTTCTGCTTACCATAGAGCAGACTTGGCGATTTGCTCTATTGAGGATGGGACAGGTATTTCCGAACCGGCTAGCCTAGTACTAATAGGCAGAAGCAATAAGGCAAATTTAGAAGATTATTACACAGATTCTGTCATTTCGATTGGTTTTTCAGCAAATGCTGACGATATTGTCAAATTTTGCGCAGCAGGTCTAAAGCTAGTCTGTTGCGCAACACCAGCAGAAGACGGACCCGAAATTAACCGCTGGTTGAACGAAATTCATCTAGAACTTTCCACAACATTACAGCGAATAGGATTAGAAAGTATCGATTCACTATCAAGACAAAACCTTAGGGCATTGGATTTTGAAACTGCAGCAGTTAGTGGGCTAAGGCTGGTAGGATATGAGCGACCACTGCCGCACTGGTTTGCAAGATAGGTGAAAGTATGCCAACAATTTCTGTAGACCAAGCACTTATTGACAGGTTAATGTCGAAGCATGGTTATCAACATGACATTGATCATCTGGCAGATAACCTGCCGCTATTAGGCACAGATATCGACAAATGTGACGCAGAAACACTTGATATCGAGATTTTTCCAAATCGACCGGATTTACTATCTGGTGAAACATTATCTAGAGCAATAAGGAACTTCATTCACCGCGCTAAAGCAACTCCAAATCTTGAGATTAAGCCTGGTGACATAGAACTCATTGTTGATAGTGAGCTAAAAGAAATCAGGCCAATTATTCTAGGAGCAGTAGTAAGGGGAGTTAATCCAGGAAGAACACCAATTGAATCTGATGCATTCATTAAATCATTAATGGATCACCAAGAAAAACTACACTTTGCGCTTGGTAGGGGCAGAAAGCGGGCATCGATAGGCGTTCATGATTTGAATAACATCAAACCACCATTTCTTGTCAAAGCAGTATCAAGTGAAACCTGTTTCACCCCACTAGCAATGAGTAGTGAAATGTCTATCAAGCAAATATTGCAAGAACATCCAAAAGGTGTTGATTATGCCCACTTACTCGATGGTTTTGCTAAATATCCGGTGATTATTGACGCTGATAATAAGATACTGTCCTTCCCACCAATAATAAATGGCGCACATACAACTGTTACTACTGAAACTACCGACTTTTTTATCGATGTAACTGGCTGGGATTACCGCTCATGTGAAGCATGTTTGATGTTAATTGCTATGCAACTAGAAGAATATGGTGGCACTATAGAATCTGTCAAAGTAACCGGCTGTGATGGCACAATTGAACACCTACCTAACGGCGATGCAATAGAACATAAACTGCCCAGAAAACTGTTGAATGGACTTCTTGGAGGAACATTGCAGGAGAGTCAAATCTCAACTGCAATAAACCGAATGGGAGGGTCTTTAATCAGCAACGATGAGGATTTTATTTCATTAGCGATGCCTAGGTGGCGATTTGACATATTGCATCCAGTTGACCTTGTTGAAGATATTGCAATTGGGCATGGGTATGAAAATTTGGGAACAGACATTGCAAAATCACCTATGACTGCAGTTCCTAGAATTGACAATAATATCCTGAGAAGAATAAGAGATTCAATGCAAGGACTTGGTATGATGCAAATCCAATCTCTAACATTATCCAACGAGCATGATCAATTTGAGTTGATGCGCTGGAATAATGTTGGTGAAGTAACACGCATCACAAATCCAATTACCATCGACCATACATTACTAAGACAATATTTGACCCCAGGTTTACTTCGATTGCTATCAAGCAATCGGCATCATGATTTGCCGCAGAATGTTTACGAATTAGGCACGGTTGTTAGAGATCATCACAATTCAACTAGATTAGCATTTTTAGTTGCTGAAAGAAGTGGTGGGTTTGCCGCAGTACGTGGAAGAATTCAAGCCTTCTTGAGAGATTTAGGTGCACAGGAATATCAAATCTCGCCCTTGCCAGATAATGACGGGCCTTGGCTGGCTGGAAGAGCAGCTAAAGTATCTGTCAATGGAATTCATGTGGGTTGCTTTGGAGAATTGGATCCTAAGGTTGCGGAACAATTTGAACTAAAAGTCCCACTGAATGGTGCTGAGTTTTCAGTTGACCAGATATTATTAGCCATACCAGACCCGGTATAAATTTACACAATAAATAGCATTGTTTGATATGCTAACGGTATTACAGAAACTATGCGCAGGTCATTGGTTGCACTGGTCTTGGTCTTGTGCATATTTACTCCAATGGTAGAAAACAGTGCAGCTAATGCCGAAAATGACATATTTGAATTAGATTCAACAACCAGACATATTATCCACCGCGGCGAGACCATAGAAGCCTCGATAACCATAAGAAATCTCGCCGACCAAGTCAATGAGATTACTTTTGTAAAATCACTACCTGACAATATCTCAATCAGTAATTTACCTGATGATTATCAACTGTCTGAAGGGCAGATTAGGCAATTTAAATTCTATTTCAGCTGTGATGATTATGCCCCTTACCAGACAGTAAATGCAATAATAACAACCACCTCATCACTAGATTTACAATTAACTGTAGAGAGTGAATTTAGCCTTATTATATCTAAGCAATCCGATCTTCAATATGGGGTAAATGGTGACTCTCAGTTCGTGGTAGACCCAGGAATTAGAACGAACCTGGCAGTTAACATGACCAATTATGGCCTGTTTGAAGATAATGTTTCATTTTCAATTCAGACAAACTCAAACTGGGTGTGGGGATGGACAATGAATAATACAGTAGACCAGACTTCATACGAGTCTTTTACACCAAATCAATTGTGCTACATTTATTTGTGGATACAAGTACCTGAGGTGATAAATTCTCAGCCACTATTCGAATCAGGGCCACGTTTTTCGTTAGTCGCAACCTCGAGTTTAGATGAATTAACCACCACATGGAACTTTGACTTATTGATGTCTGAGTTTAGAAATGTAACAATTGTTGAACAAACAACTAGCTTGTCACTAGACCCTGATTCTAGCGGTAGAACTCCCGTGACCATTAGTAATGTTGGTAATGTTGAAAATCTTGTAAGTATTGATTTACAAGTTATTGACGAGGACGGAATCCCGATAACAGGAGTACCAATTTCTGATAGAATAGAGTATAATGGTTGGATAATCGCCATTTTTGGTGGCTATGAAGATGAATTTATTCAACCAACTAATTTTCGTACCTTTGAGGTTGGGTTTCAATCCCCAAATTTCAATGATGGACAAATAGATGTCAGAGTATTAATTACCCCAGTTGGTGCAACAGACCGGGTTAAATCTGTTGACTTACAAACAGCAATTGTATGGCAGAGAGAGTTAGATGCTGACCTCATTTCTGACGACTGCTCACAATTATTGCCAACCAAAACCTGTGGTGCAAATTTTAGAATTTATAATGACGGAAATTATCAAGATAATTATTTATTAGAAATTATTGAAGCACCAAATTTTGTCAATCTATCACTTGGAACTGCTTCATTGGAAATTGGTAAGAATTCTTTTGTTGATATCAACAGTCTTACGGTAACAGCCAATAAAGAGGCGAGTGCCTTTGATAATGGCGATGTTATAATAGCAATATCATTACTTGATTCGGTAAAAGAACCTGTGATGATTAATTTTGATGTAGTAATAGCGCCAGAAATATCATGGTCGGTGCAAAATTTAGTTGAAGAAACTGATGCGATTGGAAGATTTAACATTGCCATGACCCTACGTAATGATGGGAATGCGATGGACGGAATTATTGTCCAACTACAATGCTCACACTTCACTGAAATGTCGTTTATACCACCTAATGGGGCTATTTATGAAGATGGGATTGAATACCCGAGGTCTTTTGAAATAAATGATATCAGTTTAGATTCTAATTTTACTGTGAGGGCTTGGGCTAATATCCCACTGGATCAATCCAGCAATGGTACAATGTATCTCAACATATCAATACGATCTATTTTCACCCCTGATGAGCCAATACAGTTTAGCACATCTGTTGACTATTTTGGCACTAAATGGCAAAGTAATGATGTGAAAACCAATGAAAAAACTCTTGGTGATTATGTAGAACTTACTGCCGAGATAGTAACGTCATGGTTTTGGATAATAATATCGGTATTAGCCTCAGGTCTAATAATAAATAAAGCCCTAAGAGATCGAAGTTCT
>CAXGZX010000036.1:0-15497 GCA_964014545.1 uncultured Candidatus Poseidoniales archaeon
CTGGAAGCCGTTGCTAGAATGGCTGAAGCGAGCGCCAGAATTCGTCTTGCCGATATAGCTACAGTTGAGGACGTTGAGCGGGCAATTCGCTTGACTAGAACTTGGCGAAATGAGCTAATGGGCGAAAATTTCGACGAAACAGCATTGCATACTGGAAAGAAAGCAGGTGCTAGAAACAGTGAAAGAATATTACTAGATATAATTGGAGATTTACAAGCTGCTTCAACTGACAACATCAAAGTGGCAAGCCTAATCGATATATTCAATGAGGCCCAAAGCCATAATATCGATCGAACTAAGGTTGAAGATATGATTGAAAAGATGATTAGAGAAGGCCGCTTAATGAGGCCTCGCGGTTACGAATCAATTCAAAAGTTGTGAATAATCAATCGTTGCTATCTTGAATGATGAACTACTGGGATTGGTATGGCGGAGCCACATATCACCGAACCTGAAGGTGATGTAGCAGATGCTAGTAATCTAAATCCCCAACAATTAGGGTTTATGTGCGGCATAGAGGTTCACCAACAATTGGCTACTGGAAAATTACATTCAAGGCAGCCAGGTGATTTGTATGATGTCACGATGGAAAGTCTCCCTGCAAATTGGCCTAGATTTTCAAGAAAACTACGGGCGGCCCGTGGAGAAGGCGGCCGCATTGATATTGCAGCGAGGTTTGAAACCAAAAGAAACCGTTCTTTTGAATATGTTCAATCACCCAACTCAGGATTAATCGAACTTGACGAACAGCCACCACTTAGTCATGATAACGAAGCATTGGATATTGCTTTGACTACTGCGGCGTTACTTGAAGCCAAACCAGTCTCCCTGTTGCAGACAATGCGTAAGACAG
The DNA here is from genome assembly GCA_964014545.1 of uncultured Candidatus Poseidoniales archaeon. Taxonomy (GTDB): domain Archaea; phylum Thermoplasmatota; class Poseidoniia; order Poseidoniales; family Poseidoniaceae; genus MGIIa-L1. Next base: position 854 of record CAXGZX010000036.1, read on the forward strand.
TGGTAGATGGGTCAAATACTAGCGGTTTTCAAAGAACAACACTTGTATCAACTGGCGGCGAACTGCAAACAGAAACCGGCCCGGTAGGGATATCTGTGTTATTGTTGGAAGAAGATAGTGCGAGAAAATTGGACACCTATCAAACGGATACTGGAGAATGCGTAATCTACAATCTAGACCGACTTGGTCTTCCGCTGATTGAAATCGCAACTGAGCCTGATGTTAAGACTCCAAACCATGCAAAGGAGACCTCAATTGCCCTTGGAAGAACACTTAGACAAACCAGGAGGGTGCGCAGAGGACTTGGTAGCATCAGACAAGATCTCAACGTATCGTTAGCCTGCGGTGATAGAATTGAGATAAAAGGCTGTCAAGACCTAAATTGGATTCCAAGAATAATTAGACTAGAAATGGCTCGCCAGTTACACTTTTACCGCTTGGCAAATACTCTTCGTAACAAATTTTCATTGCCTGCCTTGCCACCAGATAGAAGACTAGATGATGCAGTAGTTGAGGCAGAAGTTAGCCAAGAAATAGCCAACCAATTACCACTTAACTTAGCCGACGTAAGCGAATTATTTTCCGGCTGTGAATCAAAAATGGTGATAACCGGATTAAGCAGCGGCTCGCAAATGATTGCTCTACCGCTACCCGGCCTTGACGGACTTATTGGCGCAAAACAATCAGACCTAGAAGGCTCTCAATTGCCAAGACTTGGCAGAGAATTAGCCGGCGCAGCAAAATTAGCCGGCGTCAAAGGCGTATTCCATTCTGATGAATTACCGGCTTACGGCATCGAATCCAGCCACGTCAACGGAGTGCGTAACCTGCTAAATCTATCCGATAGTGACGCTTTTGTATTGTGTTTAGCACCTAGATGGCAAGCAGATTTAGCCCTTGAAAGCGTTTTACTAAGAGCCCGAGCTGCATGGCATAGAATCCCTCAAGAAGTTCGCAACGTGGTGGTCAAGAAAGGCTCTCCAGAAGACGGTACAACCGCACCAATGCGCCCTCTTCCAAGCGGGGCGCGAATGTACCCTGAAACAGATATTCCAACCACTTCAGTAAGCAGTTCTATGTGGCAAAGTATCCTAGAAAATATGCCTATGACCGACGTAGAGAGGCAAGATAGATTGAGCAAATATGATATTTCAGGCGATCAATGCGAACAACTTCTCGCTAGAGAATTAGATGATAGTTTTGTAGATTATCAAAACGATTTACCAGCAAAGGGTTGGGCGACAGTCTTGTTGGAAAATGATGAAGTTGACCCTGCTCTTTCCAGTTTGGTATTATTAGCAAAAGAACAGGGAGAACTCACCCGCGAAGCAATCAATGACGTAATTACAAATTTTGCTAATAGTGGCGCGACCATGGCAGAAATCCAATCCTTTGCCGAACAAAACGGGTTGAAACCAGCGGATACATCTTCTTTACAATCAGTAATAGACGCCGTAGTCCTCGAGCGAATTGATTTTGTAAAAGAGCGGGGCATGGGTGCGATAGGCCCTCTCATGGGAGTGGTTATGCAAAAGGCTGGCGCAGCAGATGGTAAAGCAGTCAGCGCTCTGCTAAAACAAGCAATCATGGATGCAACCAAGTGAATAAAATGCGAATAATTGCCACATTTTTTGCTGTTTTATTATTCTTATTAGCCCCTATTAGTGCCGCAGAATCAAATGATACCAATTGGACAAGTGACCTGACCCAGCAATGGAATATAGATTTCGAAGCAGTTTATGTTTCAACTAAGCCGATTATTGTCGATCAGTCAATTTACGTAAGGACCTCATCTTCAACAATTGACAACGGCATACCAACAATATATTCTCTGGATTTTTCTGGCAATGAGCAATGGAAAATAACCAATCCAAACTCCACTAAACAAGATATGGCGCCAATAGTATCTGTTAGTGCTGGAAATGGAGAATGTGGTAATTGGCCAGACATGCTCCTAATAGGTTGGTCAGACGGACTTTTTCAAGCATTAAACCCGATAAACGGTGATGTCATCTGGCAACATAGTACAGAGTTTCTAAGTTGGGGGATAACCGGTGCAGCAACATTAGATGTGGACTCGGTAATTATTCCAACAAGAACCGGAATTGACAAACTGTGTTTAGATGGCGAACTAGAATTTTCTCAACAACTAGGCCTAGGCTGGAGAAATAGTCCAACAGCGCTGGATGGAGAGTATTGGATTGGTGATGAGTCGGGAACTCTGTGGCATGTGTCCGCTAACCAATCTGTAAATTCATACTCTATTGGGGAAGGGAAAATTCGTCACCAGCCTTTGATTATTGATGATGACAATTTACTAATTCATTTGCAATTGCCTACTGAAAGCGAACTTCATTTGCTAGACACTACAACAGGTGAGTCAACTACCGTAGCAAAACTGGGCCCGTCTCCAGCTATGCCTGAGACAATGAATCAATACGTAATTACTGCTGATTCTAGTTATGTGTCACTGATTGACTGCTTGGAAAATTGCCAGGTCATTAACCAAGTCCCTTTCAGATCTAATGGTGAGGTTTCAATAATTTTTGATGACTATATCGTCCTGCCGCATAATTCTCAGGATGGCGGGTACGGCGTCTTCACAATTTCAGACGAAGGAGAATTGTACCACCTCGATACGCTAAATTTTGCGGACGATTGGTACGGAACAGCAGGGCTAGCAGGACAAGAGGTTAACGGGCAAAAGCAACTGCTGGTGGTGAATGATAATGCAAATCTCAAGTTCTTATCAACTGATTATGTCCTACCCCCTGAATCAAGCAGCGCAGATTCGGATTGGACAACCATCATTGCTATGTTACTGGCCTTGATTATAATTTCAACGACTGGCATCCAACTTCTAAGAGAGCGATTTCAATCGGCATTCAAATTCTTTATTTTGTTCATCACAATATTGGTCTACTTTAGTCTTGGAGATATAGTTAGCGCTTGGGCTGATTTTGTTAACGACGCAGATGATACCGACCCAGAGGATGTTTGGTCGGAAAATTGGCCAGATGACTGGCTGGGTACGCAAGTTGTGGTGTTTGAATTTAAGGATGGGCTAATCGAGTCTGGCGGTCATGTAAGCCATGATGACGTACTTCAATTAACCAAACATGTAACTAGCGAACTGGGCATTGAGCTTGAAATCTCTGATACCAGTTTCGGAAAATATGTAGTAAGCATTGATGGGAAATCAGGTGAAGGATGGGAGTATTATGTCAACGGCCAAGCAGGCGCGGTATCAGCAGAGTATCAATCACTTGATTCCAATGCAGTAGTGGTTTGGAAACAACTCTAGTTTAGGTAATGCTCAAGTCATCCAACTGCTAGGCCTGTATATGTTCCAGTCCTATGGAGTGCACGGCCCCGTCCTTGGACCCGTTGCCGGATTGGTCATTGACATTGTTTTGTTAGGGCTGGCATTTTGGATGTTAGCATCTCCAGACATGAAAAAAATCTCTAATATTCTTACCTTTGTTACTCTAATTTTTGGCATTTCTCTGGCAAGGATACTTATGTCGCCGCTACCCAATATTCAACCGGTAACCGTAGCATGTTTGATTATTGGCGCACAGCTTGGTGCAAGACGAGGTGTAGCATTTGCTGTGCTAGTTACCATGATCTCTAACTTTATCCTTGGCGATGGTATTTGGACTATTTACCAAGCGATAGGGTGGTCAACGGTGGCAATAATTGGCGCCCAATCCAAACTAATTATCGATAATAAATTACAACTCGGCAAGCTATACTTCTTGGGTATTGCCTCCGCCTTTTTGTTCGACTTTATTGCTTCATTGAGCGTAATTGGTACAGTAAACGCTGGCGAATTTATGGCCTATCTAATCAACGGCATCCCCTATGACGTAGTTCATGCATTGGGCAATGTTACGATGGCAGCATGGTTTGGAATTTGGTTCTCCGATGTAATAACTCAATACCGATCTATGGAAGAGATAGAACAAACAGTAGTCGATGGATATGTTATCGGATCATGATGGGCCTTCCATGGCATTGGTTGTTCGAAAAGACCTCAAATTATCACCCGGGAAGCTTGCAGTTCAATGCTCACATGCAGCAGTATCGTGTTCACTACAAGCCAAGAAAAGCGAAGCAAGAATACTCGAGCGGTGGAATAATGGCGGGGCAAGGAAAATTTGTTTATCGGTAAAAGATGAGGAATCACTACGAATGCTGATGGGGCAGGCAAAATCAGCCGGGATCATCACTAATTTAGTGAAAGATGCAGGACATACCGAAATCCCACCAGGCACTATTACAGTGCTTGGAATCGGTCCCGCTCCTAGAAGAATCATCGATTTACTAGTTGGCGATTTAAAGCCATATTAGGCAGGTGACATCAATGGGGCTGCGTTCATTTATCCATCGACTTACCGCACCAAAAAGTTCAGATTCTGTACCAAATGGCTCGTTTAAGTTGGTATTAGTGATTAATCATGACCTCAAGATGGGTAAAGGTAAAATTGCCGCTCAATCAGGCCATGCATCGGTATCTGCAACATTAAAAATGGGTGCTAGCAAGCCTAATTTACTTGACGCTTGGTTGACATCAGGACAAAAGAAAGTCTGTGTAAAAACCACTCAAGATGAATTATTAAAATTAGAACAAGATGCCATAAAACGAGGTATCCAAACCGTTCGTGTTAACGATGCTGGAAAGACACAAATCCCAAGTGGTTCATTAACAGTAATTGCTTTTGGACCAGCCCAAGACGACGAACTTGACCAATTAACCGGGCATCTAAAACTACTGTAATTTTCCGCCTAATTCATCAATGATGGCAACTTGGTGGGCTCATGCGCGAGTACAATTCGGACCGAATTGACATGAGAAGTGACACAGTAACACAACCAACAAAGGCAATGCTAGAGGCTATGATGGCAGCCAAAGTTGGCGATGATGTTTTGCAAGATGACCCGACAGTCAAGGCACTAGAAGCAAGAATCGCCGAAATATGCGGGATGGATTCAGCATTATTTGTCCCTTCAGGGACCATGTCTAATGCGGTAGCAATTAGGGCACATACTTCTCCTGGAGATGAAATTGTAATGGAAAGAACTAGCCACATCTATCAGTATGAGGGTGGCGGTTATGCAGTAATGTCGGGTGTTTCAGTTGCTCTTGTTGATGGTAAGAAAGGCCAGTTAACCCCCGAATTATTAAGCAAGGCGATTAGAAAGGCTGAGGGTAGTTTAGGCCACTATCCAGACGGCACTTTGGTATGCGTTGAAAATACTGCAAATCGTGGTGGCGGAACATGTTATTCTCAAGAAAATCTCGATAATGTTGCTAAAACAGCACACGAACACGGTTGTAAAGTTCACATGGATGGGGCAAGAATTTTCAATGCATCAATTAAGACCAATACGCCAGTTAGCCGTATGTTGAAAGAATTTGATTCGGTATCTATCTGTTTGTCCAAAGGCCTAGGAGCGCCAGTGGGGAGTTTGCTTGTTGGTTCAACAGACTTTATTGCCAAAGCGAGTCGTTGGAGAAAGATGTTTGGTGGCGGAATGAGGCAATCCGGTATTCTAGCCGCTGCTGGGATGTTTGCATTAGACAATAATATTGAACGTCTATCAGAAGATCATTCTAGAGCTAAGCGACTGGCAACTGCACTAAATGAGATGAATGAATATTCTGTTGACTTGAATTCAGTTGAAACCAATATGGTTTATATCGACAGCAAAATGGGTGCCAAGAAACTAATGGCGCAATTATCCAATCACGGAATAGATGTACTGGATGTCGGGCCAACCGCAGTAAGGGCAGTAACTCATCTCCATGTGACGGATGAAGATATTGACCAAGCCATTGAAGTGTTTAGGGCTATTAGTGCGTGAAGTTTCACACTCTTCTAGCAACTAAGGCAGCAGAAAACCCTGCAACCAAAGTAATCATTACTCCAAAACCAGGTACAGATTTGGATTCTGTATCGTCTTCAGTGCCATCGCCTGGCACAGGATCTTCGGCGAGTGGCATGTTGAGCAAGTAAACTAAATGCACTTCTAAATCGTCACCATCATGAGCAGTTGGAATGGTAATATTTGCCGTTCCTTGAGGATTACTGCCTAGGTCAGTAATTTGACGTACTAAATCAAAATAAGTCCCCTGGCCGTTACTTCCACCATCAAATTCAGCCGATTGTTCAACTATCCAAGCATTGACACTCAGAGTTGCTTCTGGGTATGCAGATAAATCAGCATCTAGATTCCAATTTATAATTCCCATATTATCGGTTGATGGAGTCCACATAAATGATGAGTATGCCTCACCTAAATTCAACGGGCTTTGCATCATGTTTCGGTAGTCATTTACCAAACTATCAGATTCTGGAAGGCTACCGTGTTTTTTGATGGTTCCATTAATCGCCACTAGAGGGGGGCTTTCAGCACCATATCGCGCATCAAGATGTTGAGTGATGTCCACCGACCCAAACCCCGACTCATCTAGATCTGGATTTACATGAAACTCATATTTCTGTAATAGTCCTTCAACTTCAAGTTCATCAAGAGCGTGTTCAACTTTGACACAATTGGTGCACCAAGTAGCGGTGAAATCTTCTGCGACGGCCGGTAATAAACTAATTTCAGCAGTCTGGTTTGATTGGTTATTGATGTCGGTATGTTGGCCACCAAATACTGGCCCATTACTCGTTTCAACAGCAGGTTTTGCAACTGAGGTTGACGCGGACATCATAACAAAAAAGCAAACTAAAGAAAACGCCAGAATCTTTCGCATGTCATGCCTAAGTCAACGTTTGACTTGAACTCATCTGTAATTTGATTATGGTCTAAATATGGCATTTATTGTAAAAAACGGCGGTAGTCTTCAATAACTGCCGCCAGTTTGGTTGAATGTACGGGGTGTGATGAAGTGGAATTTACTAAAGGAGTCACTATTGAATCCACTCCTAGTGGTAAATTAATACCCGATTGGCTAGACAAGGCAATAATCGACGACAAAGCCAATAATATCGTAATCATCTATCCAAGTGAATCAGCCCGACAAGCCTACCTCTCACAAATATCATCAAAGAAGCCTTCACTAGATTCCTCTAAGCATCTAACCATCAAGCGGCTTGTTAGAGCCCTACTTACCGATTACCGCCAACCAAAGGTTTTGGATGATGATAGTATACTGCTAGGTCTGGTACATCACGAATGCACTATTCGAGCCAATAAAGGTAGGTTTCCATTCATCCATAGACAAGATAATCAGTGGAGTTTGACAAAAACCCAAAGGTTACAGAAGTTACACAAAGAACTTACTTGTTTACCGAAACTTCCTATTTGGGAAACAGACCCAGGGGTTGAAGAATTTCGCAAAGCTCTACAAAAAATTGAGGACAAGTCCGCAGGCATACATCCAGATTTGATGAACATCAGGCTACATCAACTATTGATCAACCAAGAAGGTGACTCGTTACCATTTACCTTCAACGGGGTGGACGGGATTTTATTATTGAATCAACCACCAGAGTTTACCCCAATTGAGCGTGAAATTTTCAATTGCTTAGCAGAACTAATACCCGTTCATCAATTATCCAATCCCGGTCGCTTTAGATTAGGTTATGGAGGCGCATATCTCAAAGACATTGCATGGTGTAAGCAATCAGAAATACCTACATGGATTCCGCCACATGCGTTATCAGAAGAGACCTATGATGCCCCCTGGCTCTCAGCAGCGGGCAAATCTAGACAATCTAATTACTACCAAGTAATGGTGGAACGGGCAGAACATATTATCGATGCCACGTTTAACCTGCTAGACGACATTGAGTTAATTCAAGATCAAAAAGTAATAATTGTTGATGCGGCAATAGATAGCAGACGAAATAATTGGGAAGAACGACTTAGAGCTAGAGGGATACTTGCCAATCCAGTAGAATCTGTGATTGGAGAGGTGCCAATAATCCAAGAATTAGTCTACCATTTGTCTCTATGTAGTGGCTTAGAAGCATGGTCATTTGAGCGGATTCGTCGCTTGGCCAATAGTGCAAATTTAACGATTCAATTTGATGATGAAATTACCCATCCAGAAAATCCACAAATCAAACCCCGACCACACATTGACATTCTGGAGAAAATCTCACGTAGTTTTCATGTTCTTGGAGGGCCTGGTGCTGGAGAAAGATGGTTACAAACACTAGCGAATAAAATGCAGCAATTAGGAGATTTTGATGACCAAGCCGCGGTAAAACAAGAAGAGACTCAATGGTGGTTAGCCAACGTAATTAGACTATGCAATCCACTAATTGACCAAGAGATCTCGACTGAAAATTTGACTGGCTGCCACTCGGGACAAAATTTGCCGTTGATAGCTAAACCCGAAACAGGGTTTGCGATGCTAGAATCACTAATCAAATGTATTAATTGGGAATATCTCATGGCAGATGATAAACAATTTAATCGATGTATAAATGCAGTAAATACCTTGACAGCAACATGTTTTGAACTGCAAAGCCTAACCAGTAATGACCACAAGGTAAAGCTAAAATTTATCGATATAATCAATATGATTGTCACCAAAGAACAGAATTCAAAACTAAGAATTGAATGTGATAATGTTAAGATATTGACTCCTAGTGAAGCGTTTGGACAAACTGCTGACATCATGATATTAGCTGGCTTAGACTCAGAGTCATGGTCAATGAAACCAGATAACGTGCCCTGGCTAGATTCATTGACAAAGGTCAAACTTGGTCTTAGTAATTCAGATATCAAAATACGACAGGCACGGCATCAATTGCGGCATTTACTCAACTCCTGTGATAGTATGATTATTATTGATACTTCCTTGGATGAAGCCGCAACACCAAGTCCGCCGCTTGCTGAATGGTTAGAAGACGTTTCATTAGATGTCAAAATATTTACCGAGCCCCCCAAATTTGTTGAACAATTATCATATTCTCGAGACAATAACCAGCGGTCATGGGATTTGATTGAAACCAAAGGCAAGAAGTCATTAAAATTGCGCTTATTTTCCACTGAAACATTGGAAGGAGTTCAATACGGGACAAAATCTGGTACCCGGGGCAGGGACATAAGACAACGCTCTGGTCTATCGATTAGAGCAGGAATAACCCCCGAAAAATTACCCAATAGCAAAAACTCTTTGGCTATGTCCATGGAATTGCCAATTAATACTGAAAGACATAACAATCAACCAACAATAAAAAGCGTTGAGAAAGGCGAAGCGTTGCCTTGGGACTCGAGAGATGGAATGATTTCTTACAGCAAATTAAACCTTCAACCGGGACGTAAATCTGCTGAATCTGATACTAGAGGATTTGCTACATGGCCAAATCTAGGAGTACGAGTCAACGGTAATATCACTAGTCCAAGTATTGATCCCCGCCCCCTGCCAATGCAACATGATTTGACTCCAACTATACAATCGGTAATGGGCAATACTGGCGAGGTAATAGCTCCTAAGCGCTGGTCGCCATATAGATTACAATCTTGGCTGAAGTGCCCAAGACAAGCTTGGCTAGCTGATATTTTGAAAGTATCAACAGCCGAAGTTCAGGATGAGGACATTGACAACAGAACACGCGGGTTGTTGATGCACGACATCGAAGCAGAGATTTTATCGAAAATTGGCACCCCGGTTCTTGAACAACCATTGGAATCTTCTGAGCCATTATACATGTCAAAATTAGGCAATGAAGAATCTCTTTGGAATGCGGCGCTTGATTATATCAAGACAGAAAGCCCCTGGCTTAATAGAAAAAATGCAGTTTCAGTACACCGATGTAGGGAATTAATTGGAGTAGAGCCAGAACAACTCCAGCAATGTATTGCGGGGGAAATCGAACTCGAGCCTGGTGGGAAAGTTCGCAATTATCTTCAAGCCAGTTTAGCATTAAAACAATCCTCTGCACTGGTATGTGAATGGCGAATAGGGAATGATAAAGGTCACCAATTAGCCATTGAAGGGCAAACGGATTCTGGCCAAAATCAAAGTTTTATCTTATCTGGTAGAATAGATAGAGTTGATGAATTATACCTGCCAGGTAGAGTAAGCGAAGGACGATTAATCATAATTAGAGATATGAAAACAATCAATGGTCCAAAATTCAAAGACCGTGGTCATCGGCATAGGCGAGCAATCTTTGACGAATTACAACTGGCTCTGTACGCTAAGGCTTGGGAGGCCGCCTACCCCAAAGATCGAGTCGTTGGCGTGGGCATTACCGAGGTTGGCGAAGATACGCAGTATTACGTTGAATTAGATACAGAATTTATCGGTTTAGTCGATGAACAAAGCATTGGTAATATCACAACTTATACCAGCAATACTTATCGGGACAAGCAGGAACAATCACCTAATCAAAGTAATGGCTTTAGGGCATGGTTAGATGAGAGATTAACCACCGCAATTCGTGTAATAAATGGTGCCAACTCAGGCAAAGCGAACCCAACGGTTAGTAACAATTGCAATTATTGTAAAGTTCGCAGAATGTGCCCAACTTCCTCTTTGGAGGCTGAGTCATGAATTTCGAATTAAATGAAAGTCAGTTGATGGGCTTAGATTTAGACAAACATATTGCAATTGATGCTGGAGCAGGGACTGGAAAAACTACCGTGATGGCTGAACGCTATGTTCAACATTTACTCGCGAAGTATCAAAGGGCGAAAGAATTGCTGCCAAACGGCCCAAGAGTGCCTTTGCAAGGTCACGGTTCGCTAAGGGCTCCAGCACGGGAACGAACCGACCTTGTAGAGTGGAAAGGGCTCTTGCCCAGTGAAGTTGTAGCGATTACCTTTACTCGAAAAGCCGCTGCCGAATTACGCAGTCGAATTCGCAGTACTCTAAGTAAGACCGATACCAATCTACACTCAATTTCCCACGGTGACGTTGAGATGCTACTTACCAGTCTTGAGGATGCGCCAATATCGACTATTGATGCTTTTCTTGCTAAACTAGTCACGCCCTATCTCGATATTTTGTCGGCTCAACCTGCCGGTCAGCAAATCTCAGAAGTACGCTCTCCAATGCTAATTTCGGAAACCATCAACTCTGCTTGGCGTATCAGAACAAATATTGATGCTGAAGAAGCGGGAGTTAGAGGCGATCCTTACGGCTTTGTTGAATCAAGGAATAATTTAGCAATATTACTAGGCGGCCAGAGTAATGCAGAAACAGTTCTTTCCGGATTACTAAACACTTCACTATTTGTCGAAGAAACCAAGCGATCGCTTCGTGAGAAATCTAAATCAAAAGGCATTTCATGGGACGATTCGAAATTATTGGAGCCAGATATAATTCTTGATATGATTGGAGAGCCAGCGGCAGAATTTATCGAACCTTTCAACAAACAAATCAGGGAACTATTGAACCAATACATCGATTTGTATATGGAATATTACAGTAGTTATGTCCAAGATTGTGAGGCTGAAATTGGCACTGATAAAACTAGATTTAACCAATTGGTAGAATTAGTAAGAAATACTGTGCCAGAAGATAACATTGGCAAACTACAATGGTGCTGGCTAGTAGTAGTTTGTTGTACTTCCCAGTCGTCATTAGACAGTGACAAACCATCTCATCTTCCGCGTGGAAAATTACCCAATGCAGATAATTGGCACCCCGGGATTCATACCAACAAGGGGAATGTTGTTGGCCCGTCCGCACAACAAAAAAATGGAGTAACTACTCAATCAACCATATTAGCAAATCAAATCAAAGAACTGCTCAACAGTAATTATGGAAGATTAGCAAAAATACTTGGTCGCAGCTCTTACACATTCGACCCTAGAATAGATCTGGCGTATTTACCAAATGACAGTACGCTAAACTATCTTGATTTGGGGGTCGAATTATCACCATCTCCACCGCTTGGTCGCTTGAGAATATCCAAAGAGTTACAATTACAGGTGCTCAAAGACCTACTCAAAGTCCACCGAGGTTGCCAAGAAATTCTCACCCTTAGAAAAATGCAAGAAGGCGTTCATGATTTTGATGATATTCAGCGGCTTGCTGCTGATTTACTTTTAGCCCGGTGTCCCGACATAATTCGATATGAATATCCAACAGAAATGGTTGAATTACTCGACGACCTTGGTGATGAACCTTGGAGAGACGGCCATATTGCGAGAGTACGTGCAGTACTGCCAAAGTATCCAAATTGGGCTGAAGATTTTGAACGCAGAGTGACTATTTTACAAACGATTAGACAACAATATTTGGCTTTCATTATTGATGAATATCAAGATACCAACCCGGCACATTTCAGACTATTAGCTAGATTATGGGGCTCTAGAGATTTTGACAAAACCTCGGACTACCACGGCCCTTGGGACCCGACTGTTTGTGTTGTCGGGGATATGAAACAGAGTATCTACCGATTTAGACAAGCCGAAGTTACAGTTATGCGTAGAACGGTTGAATACATCAAGCAGATGAATGCAATTGAATTTGCTAACACTGAATTTGAATTCCGTGATACTAGTAAGGCCCGCGACCCGAGGCCAATTTTGGGCCAAGACTCGTTTAAGTCGGGACCAGGTTTGAATGATTTACCAAAGGGGTCAAGAAAGTGGCGCCATGTTGAAATCTATGCTGATGATAACGGTCAATTTGTTTCTGAAGAAAGGAAAGAGAGCCGCCGCTTAGGGCATATCGATTTAACATCAAATCATCGAACAGCTCACGACTTATTACGCACACTGAATCAAATGTTCATTGATGTTTTTGACCAACGCCACCAAAGTTTACCTGGAGATTGGCATGCCGAAGCGCAAAGCCTCATAGCTAACAAAAAAGACACACCAAACGGCAAATTAGAATGGCTTATGCCGATGAAATTAGCTAATTCATCATCCCAGCCGGGCAATAAATTGTTTTCTGACCCTAACCCCAAAACCATCCATTTAGAACATGAAATGATTGCATTGCGCCTGCAAAACCTAATCCAAGGTAAGGCATGTAAGTTGTGGAATCCGGCTAAACGTGAATACACGATTTTGGAAAAGCCGACAGATTTAGTTGAACCAAGTGACGTAACTATATTGGTTCATACTAGAAAACACATCGCAGATTTAATCCAACGCCTAAACTCTCGTGGTATACCAGTGGTATCTGACCGCCAAGGGCGTTTACTTGGCCAACCAATTGTGAAAAACCTCATGTCTGCTTTGGACCTCATTGCACATCCACAGTCTAAATTTGCCGCAGCATCACTGGCCAAAACACCAATAATGGGCTTTTCTGATAAAGAAATCCACCGGTTTTTCAGCATTAAATCAGAATCGAATAACTGGTGGCACGACATGGCCGATTGGACCAATAACAAACCAACTAAAAATCTACTAAACCACTGCGGCAGTCAATTGATTGGCACCAATGTTCATCAAATATTAAATGAGATTCTTGACAATTCAGATTTATTATATGCCTATCCGGATGACTCTTCACGACAAAATGCCGAATTATGGTGTAATTTAGTACACGATATAGGCAAAGAATGCGGACATAATCCAGCGGAAATTTATGCTCAGATGCAAATATTGGATAACCTGGGCAGAAAAGGCCCACAGGCAACGACTATTCCGTCATCTGGAGCGGTTAAAATAATGACAGTTCACGGAGCCAAAGGTCTAGAATCAAAGGTTATCGTAGTTTCTGGAATTTTTCAAGCCGGTCAGTATGACTCATCGATTACTGCTAAAGATAACGTACTTGTTACTCCGGAGATAATCTCAGGTCGAATAAACCCCTGGGCATCCATAGAACGGCCCGATGACGGACTGTGGCAGTTTGCTAAGAGTATTGATGGAGCCCAAAGCCAAGCAGAACGTCGAAGAGAATTCTATGTGGCTTTGACCAGAGTTGAGAATCACCTAATTATAGTGGGCAACTCAACGAATTCAGGAACTTTGTGCGAAGCTACAGGCATGCTTCAGTTCACCAGCAAACCATCTGAAAAAACCATGGGGCACATGTGGATGGAAGGCCTTAGATATTTAGCACATTCAAATCAGATTATCGATTCGCCGTGGTTAAACGAAGGAGATATTATCGATCAGCCGCTTGGTAACTATGGTAAAAAGCAGTTAGCAATTGACCCATTTAGCCTCTATTTTAACGCACAAATTGGTAGCGATAATATTAGATCAATCGCCATCTTCGATTCACCTAATTGTTTCATTGACGATGAACCAACCGATGCAATCACTAGATGGGGCGTTATGGAGAATATACTGGATAATGGGAAAATAATGCCAACTAAACCTCACAAAAATAATTCTGTCAACCATATTTTAAGACTAGGCGCTAATACCTTAGATACGAGTGTAAAATGTCGACATCATCATTGGCCAAATAATCTAGGAGAATGGAATAATGCCAGATTATCAAAGTTACTAGAGCATCCTAAACCAAAATCTGTCCAGACCAGTGATTATCCAAGCCCTGTTGAGTTCGGATTAATGATGCACAGATTGGTTGAAATCAGTCTAGATAACCCAAGTAAATTCAACCCCCATCCAGTTTTACCATTGCCAAGTAGTTGGCTAAATCAGCCAGATAACAAATTAACAGACGTGGCTTCTGTAGAATTAGTGATGGGTGAATTTGGGATAATTAAAGGCGATACAACCTCGTCTAAATCAT
>CAXGZX010000037.1:0-14884 GCA_964014545.1 uncultured Candidatus Poseidoniales archaeon
ATGAAACAATTCAGTGGACTCCAAAAATTGAATTTGAACACGGAATCAAGGAACTGGTTTTACAACGATTAAATTTGCAGAGTTGAGCGAAATGAATGTCATATGGTTTTCTGGCAGACAAATCAATGACTTATGTGCCACCACACAGAAATCTCTTGCAGCCGGATTGACAAAAAGAGGCCACAATGTAAAATTTGTTAATCCCGATATTCAAGGAACGCACGCTAAGTATCCTTGGGTTCATCATGGTTTACCATCAAACGCAATTCCGGGTTTCAAATCGATGGCTCTATCTCGTAAAATGGTTAACTGGATAAAACATCAGGACATGATTAAAGATACAGTTGCGATTCTTGATTGGCGGGTTGCTGGAAAATTATCGCCTATTTTTGATAGAATGGAAGTTCCATGGATTTTGATGGATCGAAGTCCACCAGCAGATAGCAATATTCTGTCCAGACTTCAATGGTATTTCTGGAAAAGAAGCTGGAGATTGGTGAAACAGCATACAAATGGTGTTGGTTGTGTAGTTTCATCGGCTCACAAGGAGTTTGTCGCCGGAAAAATAGGCTTACTCGATGATAAAATGGTGGTAATCCCTGCTGGTGTAGATACTGAAGTATTCTATCACGGCGAAAAAACCCCACAATTACAACTTGGCTATCATGGGAAAATAGATGACAATAGAAACTTAAAACAAATAATCGAAATCCACTCAAGGTTAAACAAACTTGGTGTGGAAGCAAATCTCAATTTGCATGGTAGTGGTAATGGCGTAAAAGAGCTGAATAGAAGTCATTCTGATAAAGTTACTATTACGCAACCTCTTGACATCACAACTCTATCTGCAAAGTTATCATCGTATGATATTGGCTTTTTGCCAATGACCGATCAGAAGGTTTGGCGACTTGCCAGCCCGCTAAAAAGAGCAGAATATCTCGCAAGTGGAATGATAGTTGTTGGAATTGACCACACAGGCCACAGGATAGATGGTTCTGGTGAATGGCTGCGGTTGTATGAAGAAGATAACTTCATTGAAGAGGCGGTAAAATTCATCGCTAGTTTAGAGGTTGCTAAACTGAGAGAATTACAAAACCAAGCCAGATTATTTGCTGAATCTAATCTCGATTGGTCACCTACTGTTGATCGACTTAGTAACTTGATTTTGATGCAGTCCAGCAGATCTACTGTGAACTCAAAATAACAATTAGCGGGCAGTCTGCAAATTTAATTATCAATAATATTAACGTACATCTGAGACCATTTCTGGTTAATTTCCCCTATCTGATGTGCGTTTATGTGCTCTGAATAATCTGCTTGCTTTACCTTGCTAACCGCTTTTACCCATTCATCCAAGTCTTCATGAGTAACTGATGTGACACAAGAAGGCAATTCAGGAATTTTATCCGAAGCAATAACTGGGCAACCTGCCGCCAATGCTTCCAGCATTACTAGTGGTTGGCCTTCAAATTTTGAAGGAATTAATATCGCCGTACTCTCTTGCAATAAGCGCAATTTTTCTTGTTCAGTAACCCAGCCTAATCCTTTGATTCCTGCCTCACTATGCTCGGTGCCGGTGGCAAACAATTCCCATCCATCCTTTTCTAGGCGTCTAGCAATGTCAAAAGCAAAACTATGGCCTTTTACAGGGTCAGCCCTGCCTAATAACAACAATTGCTTTGGTTTTCGTAAAATAGTTTCATCAGTGGTAATTTTTGGATCAATTGGATTTTCAATAACCAAACAATCACCAATAATCGGTTGTAATTTTTCCTGCCAATAATTAGATAGCACAACTAAATTTACTGATTTCAATTCATTTTTAATGTTCTTTCTTTGCTTGGTGAATTGGTCAAATTGTCCGCTGTGAATATGAAATACTACCTGGGTTTTCTGCTTTAGTGCAATACGCGCCAAACTCAACTTGCGCTTGTAAGACCATCCTGCTGCCGAGTGAATGTGAATGATATCAAATCCTCCAGCGTGTTTCTTTAGATACGTTTGAGCTTTACGCCATGCTAATAATTTAGCCAAAATATTGCCCTTAGAATGAGACTCTAATATTTCGGCGCTCCAACTATTTGGCGGATTTTGTGATAGGATTTGTATGACTTTTGCCATGCCGCCTGGAGTGTTACACGGTCCAACATGCAACACTCTTCGCATAGCGATGCCTACAGGGCCGGCATCAATAGCATAGTGGTCAAATGTATTGTTTTACCAATGAAAACAAGGGAGAAGTAATATTCCAAACGCAAATGCGAACATTATGTTGTTGGCTAGCGTAATCACAGAAGTGGTTTTAGCCTCACTTGTTCTAATCCCGCTGATGCTGTATCGATTGAAGACACAACGTTGGAATCGCCTAACCCTAGATTATCCGATTAACTCTAATCACGAAAACCTAACAATATTATTGCCAATATGGAATGAGTCTTTGGTAATTGATAAGAAATTATCCGATCTTAAGAGGAACTATCCATTTGAGACTAGTCTACTAGTAATTGATTCAGCATCAGATGATGATAGTGTAGTCAAAGTTAATGATTGGTTTTCTAGAAATGAAGGTACTTTCTCAACAACCCAACTCATAGTAATGCCAGAGAGGCTGGGTAAGACAAGTGCGGTAAAACTAGCATTAGAGACCCTTGCAGAACAAAATTATCAGGGACTTGTGCTAATGACAGACGCAGATGCGCTTATCGATGAGGGGGCAATTATCCGCTTACATGGGTGGTTTGCTGAATCCTCAATCGGGGCAGTTGGTAGCAGTGCTAGGCGCAAAACCTCACTAAACGGAGAGATAGAGTACCGAGAATTGTTTGAACAACTTCGTCAGGGAGAATCCAAGATTGATAGTACGCCGTTTTTGGAAGGTTCCTGCATGATGTGGCGACATGGAAGTTTTAGCCCAAGTAAGTTGAACACTGCTGCTAATGCTGATGATGCACAAATTACTGCGCTAATCCGCTTTGCTGGATTACGCACTATATTTGACTCAGAAGCGAAATTTACTGACTTTGCCCCCTCAACAATCGACGGGCAACGCCGCCAAAAAATACGTCGGGCTCAAGGACTGCAGACGATGCTTATGACTATCCCGAAGCAAAATAAGTTGGTCAAAAGCGGCAAGTATTCAATGATATTTAGGTATCAAAGGTACCTTCATCTGACCGCACCCCTGATGCTTTTTTTTGCGGGGATCTCGGCAATAATCCGCTGGACATATGTCAGCCTCAGCGGTATGCCTGTTGGTCAAGAAGCATTATTTCACGCAGGTCTAGGCTTTCTCGAGTTATCTGTATTAGTTGCCTGGCTAACTAATCGTAACGGCATAAAATTACCATTTATCAATACTATAGGAACCGTATTTACTGGTTTTGAGTATTTACTCATCTCAAGAATCAGAATTTTACTCGGGCGTCAATCTAATCGTTGGGACCAACATAATGATACAAGGGAATTAATGTCAGGAAATTAAAATTAAAAAAAGCCCCCCCAGAGGCCGAAACCTCCGGAGGGGCAGTTATATTCCACGGAATATATTAGTTCATAATTCAGTTATTCGTTTAGTGAACTTCACTCAACGTCAACGATTGTAGTGTCAAGGGTTGTTCCCTCTCTACTGTTCAATACGTTGATGGTAACAGTGCATGAGTCTGTGCAGCTGGTGTCAACAGTAATTGCTTCACCAACGTTCCAAGCAGCAGTGTCGCCGTCAGTAGATGACCAGCAATCTGTTGTTACAGTTGCGTCACAAGCTGGGACAGTGCTGGATGCAGCTCCGTCAACGCTTGCTTTGATGGTAATGGAAGCCCAACCTAGGTCGGATCCACTGTCCATAGTCATTATTACTCCGCCGTCATTACCTGGTGCGTCTGCGCCACTAAAGGTGTATAGCTCTAGGCTACCGTCAGTGTTGCTTTCTGCTAGGTTAGCAGCCCATACGTATAGTACACCTGCTAGAACCACAGTGATTGCAACCATTAGGATAGTTGCGATGACCGGGCTTACTGCTTCATCATTTCTTGTTTCGTTATTCATATTTTTGTCCTCCATACCCGTAGCCGGGTGTATTCCTCCCACCGCCGGCGGCATATTTAACCATAGTGCCGGTCAAACTGCGAAAATACAGCAAAAACCGCGCAACTGCGCGAAAGTTGCTCGAAACGAAGTTAGCCTGCGAGTGGTACAAACTCTTTGTAAACAACCAAAAAATAACATTTGGTAGTTAGTGAAAATGAGGTGAACGGGTGAGAGTAACGCAGAGGGGATGGGATGCACTCAACAGAACTCAAACAGCCCGTTCATATCTCCCGATGCACTCACAGTTTATATTGGTCACGGATAAAAAAAAGCAAAAAGCCTTTTTCTGCAATAATTTAAGCGATTAATGAAATTATTCCACTGTTAATATTTCTGGGCCGCCTGCTGTGACGTAGGTAGTGTGTTCAAATTGACATATGTTCCCACCGTCAGCACAAGCCAGAACATGGTACGTTTCTAGGAATCTGATGCTGATTAATTTTTTAACAAGGGCATTCCATTTACTTTGTCTACTAGCCTCATCCGCTTCAGGGAACGGCTTTTCCAACATTGGGAAGGCCCAACGTTCGGCAAATGGCAAAGTTGAGTATCGCTCTTCTAAGTTACGCGCTAATTGAGCACCTAGTGGTTTTAATTGACCTTTTGATCTAGCTTTTCGTGAAGTAGTAATACCAGTCAATCGGTAAATATTGGAAGAATTGGGTTTACCAATATTTTTGATCATTCCACTACTGCCTGTAGTGTTGAATGGCTCAATAGCATACACGCCCCCTTCTTCCACGACACCTTTGAATCCACGGTTATCTGGCCCGCATGCATAAGATGGTACAGAAACCCCAGAGTGCAATTCCCACGGCTTTAGTTGATGGCCACATAAATTTCGAATCGGCTGAAATCCAGCATCAATTGAAGGTTGAGCTGCTGCTGCTCCAACTTTGTACCATGGAGTTCCTGGATGCAACATTTCTATTGCCGCATCGCGGGCTTCTTTTGCCGCTTTTATCTGTTCAGTGTGGTTATTTGTATTGCCTACTTCGATAGTTAAGGCATTATCTCCAATATGGCCTTTGATATGTACGCCATAATCTATCTTGACACAGTCCCCCTTCTGTAATACCATATCTCCATCCCATTCTTCAACAGGTGATACATTGTGGTCTGTAGTGAAATGTGCTGCGATATCATTTACCGCAATTGTTCCGGGGAATGCGGGTTTTCCGCCGTGTCGATGGATGTACCTTTCTGCTGCCTCGATGGTCTCATGCATTGTCGCACCGGGAACTATTTTTTCTTTCATTGCTTCTAGAGTTCTTCTGGCAACATGGCCAGCGTCCTTCCAATACTTCAATGCTAATTCCTCATCCATGTCTCCACGTCATTTCTAGGTACTACGCCCTCTCTCATAATAGTTACCGTATAATCATTGGAATTGGCGTTAGATTTCTGTACTGATAAGATTGTGCTTGGGGCGCCTCCGGGGCATTTTCCAACAACAATTGAGTTCTCATCAAGTTCTAGTGCCTTTGCAGCAAGTGTTGTACTATACAAGGGTTCAACACCACTATGATTTGCACTAGTGGCGGTAATCGGGCCAATTTCTTTTACCAGTGCAAGGCCACGTTCATCAGATAAAACTCTAACCGCAACTCTATTGCCTCCTAATCGTTCATCAAGAGTTTCTATCGCATCAAGAATCAGCGTGAGGCTACCTTTGGGAAAGGCATCAAGTATTTTGCGAGCAATTTGGGGAACGTGTACTAGTTGTTCTGCTTGGTTTAGTGAGGCTACACCTAGGCTTACTGGTTGTGTCCGAGGACGGTTTTTTATCCGATATAGTGTGTCCAAAGCGTCACTATTGGGTAAGCAACCAAGCCCAGGTAATGTTGAGGTAGGGTATACTACAACACCGTTAGAGTATAAGTTTGCAATAACCTCTTTGGGTATCTCTGTCAAGTTTCTCACCACTAAGAATTAGCCCACTTCTCGACATGTAATTTTGCTACTTCGGCAGCTAATTCCCTATCCTCTGTTTTGACCAATAATTTTCCACTTGGGTAAAGTGTTAAATCACAAGGTCCAAAAAATGTCCAGCATAATCTAGTTCTGATGCCTACTTCATATCCAGCATTTTCAATGACGGTGCCAACCGTTTCCAAATCGATTGAATCAATACTCTCAGGGACGATTTGCCAAGCAGCTTTGTTGCCGCACAATTCCATAACAAATCCGTCAGTCATTATTTCACCTACATTGGTGGCCTAGTTGGCTTTTTTGATTTTGGCGGGCCAGAAGGCGGGCCACTAGGGGGTCTAGACGAGGGTTTTGATGGAGGTCCAGAAGGAGGTCCACTTGGAGGTTTGTTTGGCGGGCCAGAAGGCGGGCCGCTTGGCGGACCAGTTGGAGATGTACTTGGTGGGCCGCTAGGCGGACCACTTGGTGGAGCAGTTGGTGGAGCAGTTGGAGGCGCAGTAGGTGGGCTAGTAGGAGGTGCGGTTGGCGGCCCGCTTGGTGGGGCTGATGGTGGCGCATTGCTAGCTTTTTCTTCAGCCAAAGTAGTGCTTTGGGCGGAAACTGGCAACGGAGGAGGTGTGGCAGCAGTATTCGGTTTAACTGGCTCTTTGGCTGCCGGTGCTAGATTCTTAGAAAATGATAAGATATCGCTGCTAGCAGCAGCCTCCTTTGCAACAGGAGGAGTCTCAGTAACGGGTTTTGGCGTCAAAGGTGCAGATAATATATCTGAAGATTTTTCCCATGGCGGGGTTCTTGCTGCGTCCTCGGGGGGTGCTTCTGCAGCATCTCCAACTGAAATTGCAGTAGAGCCGCCTTCAGCATTTTCGCCGTAATAAGAGGTGAGTTTGATCTCAGCAGCATCGATCACACCACGTTCTTCGACACTGCCAAATTCACCGAATTCGGAGGTAAAAGCGTCAGTGAACATACCGCTGCCAATGGCATTATTGAACACTCGGCCTTTTTTTGCTTGATAGGTGAAATCATGTTCGTATGGTCCTAAATCGGCAACAATCGTTGGGGACCTTAGCATAAAAGTCCAATTGCCAGATGATAGTGGGAATTCAAAACTGAAAGTTCTGGTTAATCCCGGGCCAAGAGAACTAATGCCTTCCTGGGATTCTACCTTTTTGTTATCACTTGTTTGGATAAAGATGTCTAGGCCGCCAACCGGAATTGCCGATTCATTTGCTACGTCTACTGCGACTTGTATGACATCCTCATCATCGTCATCAATCTCCATGACGACAGACATTAGTCGACATTCTATCGGCGAGGCCTTGGTAAAATGTTCTTCGGTCATGCTAACCCTCCTCTAGAATGGCACAGTCGGTAATACTTGAAATAGATGTCTAAAAGTTTTCATCGTAATTTATTACGTGTTTCAACCGGTAAAGACCAGTCGACAGCAGCAACAGTGTGATTCTTAATATCAATAGCAGTACGATATTCCTCATCCTTGGAGCGGGCTTTGAAGGCGTCTCTCATACCAAACCATAGGGGGCCAATTATTGGTAACAAATAGACTAGCTTAGACACCGCTCTTGGACTCCAATGATGTTTTTCAAGTGCGGTACCATCATCATGGACAATCGCAATTCTGAATGCTCTTTGGCCTAGAGAGCGGCCGTAGGCTCGGCCGGTATATTTCCAATACAGCCAGTGAGATGTTAGTAAAATAACCCAGTTGGAGGAGAAAAATAAGATGTACTGGGCACCACCGTTGAGCAATTCAAAGTTAAGCAGGTTTAGCGTTAATTGCCCTCCAGTAAGAAATGTCAACACGATAGATATCAACAATACATCTAGCATAAAGCCAGCAATACGCTTCCATACAGGTGCTATGAGCATTCCCTCAGGAGCACTGGCCAATACCGCTTGGGCAAGTGTGCCACCACCTTGGTGAAGACTAACAGGACTCTCGGCCATGGATTGTCCTTGATGGCTTACTTTGTCAATCTACGCATTAATCCTGGGAGAGATGCCAAGCGAATAGATTACGTTCCTCAACCCACTCAAGCCACGAATTCCAGGTTTTATTGTGGCGCAGAGTAGTTGGGTTGCCGATTATGACAAGCCCTCGCTTAGCCCTAGATAATGCGACATTTAACCTTCTTCTATCACTTAGGAATCCAACCTCTCCAGTGTCATTAGCTCTTACTGTAGAAAACACAATCACTTCTTTTTCTCGGCCTTGATAACCATCCACGCTTTTGATCTCCAAGCCCTCATATCTATCTCCCTGATTTCTGCCCCCTGCTTGTTCAAATAAATCTGCTAAAACTCTTACTTGGCCGTTGTAAGGAGTGATGACGCCAATATCTCGGGTCGTCAAATCTCCAGGTTCAAGCAAGCCTTGGACGATTGCTAAAACCTTAGCAGCCTCTGCATAATTAGACCTACTACTGCCTTCTTCATCTTGCTGTTCAACTCCATCAACCGGAATAAAGGCTAACGGATTATCCCAATCAGGCCACAATAACCCTGCCGGAGTCGGTCTGTCTGAAGGCTGGCAACCATCATCTAACTTATTGTCGTAAAATCTCGCGCTGGGAAATTCCCTTATCACGGGGTGCATTCGGTATTGAGTGGTCAGCATATGAGCCGGAATGCCGCATTTGTTTAGTCGCTCAAATAAGGATTGGTTCAAACCGCCACTTTCGGCTTTTTCACTTATCACGGTGGGTGGTAGTTGTTTGTGATCTCCAACCAAAATCAGTTGTCTACATCCTCTAGTAATCGGTACCAAGGCGCTTGGTTCACTGGCTTGTGTCGCTTCATCAATTAACACAATTGGGAATTTACGGTCACCAAGGATACGGTGTCCAGCGCCAATTGTAGTGGCACATATCACTTCAGCACTGTCTAATAATGAAGTAACAATCTCATCTTCTAACCGGCGTATATCTTTGAAATTATTTTTGATATCCCGATGAGTCATCCCCTTTTCCTTGCCTTTAAGTGAATTCAAACTCTTCCGCAGTTCATCATTTTGCTCACGGATATATTCAATTTCATCCCTCAGGTGATGCTGATCCATCAATGCGTCTAATGTACTATCTCGTAGTGTTTCCCTTACCTTGACAGGCTTACCAATTCTAATCGCATTGACGCCGTTTTCGATCAAACCCTCGAGTAAATTATCAACCGCGACATTTGATTCAGCGCTTGCTAAAATTGGGCCTTTCCCCATGTCTGCAAGCCGCTTAAGCAGATGAATAGCGGTGAATGTCTTGCCGGTTCCAGGCGGTCCTTGAATTAGAGATAATCGCGAATTGATGGATTGTTCTACGGCTAATTGTTGTGATTCATTGAGTGAAGATAATTTCCCTAGATTGGTTTTCTTACTTCTGCCACTAATTTCGGGAGGTCTTGCAGCCGAACTTACTGGGTCGTGAAGGGAGCCCAGAATTAGATCTCGCAGTGGAGTTCCTCCGGTAGATTCCGTAGAATGGAAGGCAATAAGTGCTTCATGCATGCGGTCATGAGCAATTCTGTTGGCGCCTTTGTCTAACCTCCAGCGGCCTTTTTTGATGTCTTTTGGCTTATCTTTTACAACGACTCTTACTCTAGTTGGTCCTCGATCTAAAACAATTCCCTCATACACTTTCTCGCCCCACGGGCGGGTGCGAGAAATCAATACGATATCGCCATGGGAAAACCGATGCTGAGGCAACCTGTTTCGGCCTGATTCTTCAAACACAATGATTGGCTCTCCGAAAAATCGTCCCTGGGTTCGAGCCGATAATTCAAACAAAGCTAGTCCGGCAGAAACCAACTGTTGCTTACTCCATTTTTTCCAGCGTTCTTCAACCATCGAAGTTTCATCATCTAATTCGATACGGATTAACTTGGTAAAGCGGTCAAAATGCTCTTGACCACGTTTCCATTGGTGAGGCATTTCATCGGATAAGTCGACAGCACCCAAATTGGAGTTAGACAGTGAACTGTCCATCCTGCGGACTGAACCCTTCTTTGCCATGAACCTACCAGTTCCCTTCACCAAATGATAGTATTGATTCAAATGAATTATATTATGACCGTGAAACCCTATCACTTAAACACTCTATCACTGGCCCTTATCTTGGTGGGTAACTTGTTTGGGTGGCGTAAGAAGGATACTTCTGACCAGCAAAACATTTGTCCATATTGCAATACCCCAAACCCGCTTGAAGCCAAAGAATGCAAATTATGTTATTACAATCTTGACCGCTCTGCGAGGGACCAACCTATGGCAACTCCCTCAGCGACAGAGTCTGATATTATGTCGACTCTACTAGATCAAGATATAGATGATGAAGGCGAAGAAGACTTCGCTGTTGAAGCAGTCTTATCGCTCGATGATGTAACAGTTGAAATTGACCAATTTGAAGTAGATGATAGTAGTCAAGATGCCGGATTTGATTTTATTTCCAGTTCGGGGCCGACACTTTCTGAGGTCCAAGATTACGAAACACCACAAGAAGTTGAATTGTCTAAAGATGATGCGCCCTCAAAACAAATAGATTTTGTCGTCCCAGTTGGCAATCCACTTGATGAAGTGGCCGAGCCGGTACACACTGGGCAAGGTTCACTATTCACTGTAGATTCCGATAATAATGAAGACCTTTCAGGTTCAGTTGGGCCATCTACTGAGAATATGCAGCCACAAATCATTGCCGAAGAAATCACCACACCTGACCTGCCGCTCTCGGCTGCGGTCAATGCAGAAATCTCAACAACACCTGATGTGCCAGAAATACCTAATGTTGAACAACCAACCCAGGCAGCAGAAATCACCCCAGAAGTGCCCGACATTCCCGACTCGTTAGATATTACTCCGGATGTGCCGGAAATTCCACATGGTAATCCCGTTACAAAAAATGCGGTTACGACCCCAGAAGTCCCAGACATTCCAGTTACAAATTCTCCTGCAAGCCAAAATATCACAGCACCAATTGAAGCCCCCGAACCTCAACACAATGGGAGAATTTGGCCTTGGCCAGCCAAGGAGGCTTGGGATGAACGCCAAGTATACCGCGAGGTAGTCGAGATGTTGGAACTGATAAAAACCGGCAAACTTACTCAAACAGCACAACAATTGGACAATCTAGGCCCACACTTAGAAGGCAATCTCGACATGTTAGCTCATATTGGCACTATAATGCGCTATTTGGGCAGAGAAGAACACCTTCAATGGATGCTCAAGATGGCGCAAATAACTTATCCAAATGACTCGAATGTTGCGAAAGCCATGACTCATTTATCGTGAGGAATAATGATGACACAAACTCCGGAACTTTCTGTTGAGGGCAATACTGTCCTCGTGCCGGTAAATCGTAGCGCTCTTACGCCAATTCTTAATGCCATTAAAGAGGACCCAGATTCGGCGTATTCTGCCCTGCCATGGCTTGACAAGGACAAAGAAACTAGACAACAAATTAGAGATATGTTAAACGATGTTGAAGCCCAATCAAATTCTGACCAAATTCATTTTTGGTCAATAATCGATGATGCGTCTCGAGAATTTATTGGACTAATTGGTCTTGGAGACGAACTTCAATTACTCCATTCAAACTATAATCTCGGGTACTGGGTTAGAACTCCATACCGTCGAAAAGGTGTCACAATTAAGTGTGTCAATGCTATTTTTCAGTGGCTTTCATCTCAAGAAGAATTCTTTAGAATTGAAATAACCGTGCACCCCCACAACCAAGCTGGCTTGGCTACTGCAGCCTCCATCTGTCAAGCATGGGATGGTGAGTCTGTTGAGGAATTCATCGGTATAGAGATTAGTGGAAGAACGGTTCCACACCGAATCCACATAGTCGATATCAATAGAGGTGGAGATAGTTGACAAGGACTTGGTTGACTGTTGACTGTGATGATTTCAGACATATTCCAAAACATCAAGGTCATCCAACACGATCTAAAAAGCAGATTGTTTCCAATCAATTAAGCGAACAATTTGCGGCAGGAATTATTGGCTTTGAAAAATGGTTTGACTCACATAACTCTCCAGTTACCTTGTTTGTGATTGCTGACTCATTACAAGACGAGGAATTTAAGCAGTGGTTGGTTAATTTAATTTCATCCCACCCACAGCGAATCACTATTGGATGTCACGGCTTAACCCATCGGTCATGGTCGGCATGGCCAGAAGACGTAGACGGGTTCCAAACCGCAATAACCAATGCCTGTGAGCAAATCAAAAGCGTAGTTGGTGAATCATTTCGTCCGTGGTTTAGGGCTCCAGCAGGATATATGGCTCCATGGATGGCGGGCGTGTTAAAGCAATCAGGAATAATACTTGATAGTTCAATCAATGATACTATGTTAACCAAATCCAAATCAGGAAAAGGTAATTCTTGGGCTAAAGTACGACATTCAGTCGCCGAGGCAAGTTTAGTCGAGCGAGAGTGGGCAACTAAATGGGGTCTGCCAATAAATGGCCCAGCGTTATCGATATTTCCGCTGTCATTGCTTGCTAAGCAAGCGTGGAAAAAACTGCCCCCAGTATTAACAACGGATGATTTAATTTCGTCAGTAGAGGACTCCAATGTTCCAATAAAGACGGTATATTGGCATCTATTAGACCATAGTAAATCATCAGGAAAATGGCAACCTCCCATTCCTCAATCTATACTGAATCACTAAAAACCGCCAATTCAAGCCACCTATATGTTCAGTGAATTCAATTGGAACAAACCTCAAACATGGCATCAAACCCTTTCTGCCAAAGAGTCAACAATTTTAGAAAGAGCAATTTCGATTTCCTTTTTTGCTGGACTGACCGCTTTGTGTGCACAAATTGCCTTCACAGTGCCTTGGACTCCAGTGCCTTACACCTTCCAAACCTTTGCCGTCTTAGCAACAGGAGTATATTTGCGAAGAAATGATGCTTTCTTTTCTGGTTGTCTATATTTGTTGGTCGGTGCAATCGGGGCTCCAGTATTTGCTGAAGGTGGCGATATGCTATTTGATAGCGGTAAATTGATTGCTAGCGGCGGTTATCTAATCTCCTTCCCAATTGCTTCAGCGCTAGTTGCTGAAGGATTAGACCGTTCCAGAACCGCCGGAGTTGCAGATCTAAAAGCCCAGATAGTCTGCTGGACATTGGCAATGTTGCCGGTCTATCTAATTGGTACTGTTTGGCTAGCTGAATCCTACGGTGTTGACATGGCTCAAGCATTTGAGTGGGGGGTTGAACCATTCTTGATTTGGGACTTTGCCAAAATAGTGGTAATGGCTTTGGTGACTACTAAGTTGTGGTCTTATTCTCAACCAGAGTAATATTCACTAAAAATTTGATACTATAGTGATATCATATAGATACTATTATACTAGTGCTTATCATGGGGCCAAATGGTGAAACAATGGAAACCCAAAGCGCAGCAATGAGTGAAATACAATTTAGAGATATAGAAATTAAATCCTTGAGTGGTTGGCTAGGGCTATTTGTTCACTTGATAGTAGTCCCAGTAGTTGGCTTACTATGTTTCGTATTGTATGCAGGAGGGCCAATCGGCATCGCTCTTGGCGGGCTTCTCCAACTAATTATTTCCATTCTATGGTTTGTTATGTGGAATTCTTATGTGGTAATCAATCCCAACGAAGCCGCAGTATGCCAGTTTTTTGGTAAATATGTCGGTTCAGTAAAAACCGAAGGGTTCCGCTGGTTCGTCAATCCACTATACGAGAAAACCAAGGTTATTTTCAGAATTAGAAATTTTGAATCGGCAAAATTGAAAGTTAACGATGTTAATGCTAATCCAATTGATATTGCTGCGGTAGTTGTGTGGCGAGTATTTGATGCAGCTGAAGCATTATTCGAAGTAGACGATTACGAAAATTATGTGCAAATTCAAAGTGAGGCGGCTCTAAGAGCAATGGCTACTAAGTATCCATACGACATTATTGAAGAAAAGGATCTTGGCGGAGTGGCTCTTTCAAGCCACCAAGAAGTGGTGGCCACAGAACTTAGAGAGTCGGTCCAAGCAAGACTTAGCAGAGCAGGAATCGAGGTTTTAGAGGCCAGAATTAGTCACTTAGCATACGCCCCTGAAGTCGCTCAAGCAATGCTGCGAAGGCAACAAGCAAGTGCGGTAGTTGCAGCAAGAAGAGAGATTGTCGACGGTGCAGTTGGTATGGTTGAACTTGCATTAGACCAGCTAAGTGTAAAAGGCATAATTGAACTTGATGAAGATAAGAAAGCCACCATGGTCAGTAACTTGTTAGTGGTTCTATGCTCAGAAACTGACACTACACCAGTAGTTAACACAGGATCATTATATCAGTGAGGTGATTTAATTGAATGCCGCAGTATTTTGGTCCATTTTTGGCAATCTTTTCGGTCTAATTTTCTGCGGCGGGTACGCTGCATACACCTTTATCAGACAAGGAACCCATGTTAGGGGAATTGGTTGGAAGAGTAAGAAAGAATATCCAAAATCGTATTATTTCACTCTAGGGATTACGATCCTTATCAGTATATTTTCTTTAGGAGCGATTGTTGTTAGATTGTACACTTATTACTATGTTTGAGGTAGTTTAGTTTGGTAAGCAATTCAAAAGACCAATCAAGCATGGAAGACCAGCATAATTCAAGGAGGGTAAAAATGACGAAAAAGAAACTTCTCCTCAGGATAGATCCTGCCCTGCATGATACTCTACGTAAGTGGGCAGATGATGAGTTTCGCTCAATCAATGCTCAAATAGAGTTTTTATTGCAGAAAGCAGTGGCCGAAAACAGACGTGATTCAAATGATGCCTGAACAACAACCCACGGATTTTTGGCAAGACAAAGCCGAAGAAGAAGCAAAACTCACAGGGACTGTGACTGAGGAAA
>CAXGZX010000038.1:0-14797 GCA_964014545.1 uncultured Candidatus Poseidoniales archaeon
TTTGACGAAATAATACCTCGTATACTAGACGGAACCTACCTTTCTGGATTAATTATCCATGAAGGTCAATTGACTTATGTCGACCATGATCTAGACGTTCTAATTGACGTTGGCAAGTGGTGGAATAGTACTACTGATAACTACCCAATGCCTTTGGGTGGGAATGTTGTTAGGAAAGATCTCGGAGACAAAATGATGAAAGACATCACCCTGTATACCAAGATGAGTATCGAATATGCGATTGAAAATCCAGATGAGGCATTGGAATTTGCCAAGAAATGGGGTCGAGGTATAGATGACGACACGAACAAAAAATTTGTCAGCATGTATGTTAACGACAGAACAATCGACTATCGCCAAGATGGAAGGGATTCAATAAAACTGTTCTTGCAAGAGGGTCAGAAAATTGGATTAGTAGACCAAGAATTTGATACTAATAGTATTGAGTTTATTGGGGCGGTTTGATGGTAATCCAACCAAAAATAAGCCAACATGGGTCATTTTACGTAGGTTACCGACAAGATATATAGCTAAGCCAAATTCAATAACTACAATAAATACCAAGCAGTAGGGAGTAATATGCCACACGACAATATCCAACTAGCGCAGGCACCTAATGGAGAGATTGGTCCACGGTGTAAAAAATGTGGCGTAAGAATGACATTTGGTGCTGCAATGGTGATTAACAACAACTACTATTGTTGGGAATGTTATGTTGAAGTGACTGGTGCCGAATCATCTACAAAAGTAGTCGAAGCAGAGAAGAAATTCTGGATGACTAGTGAATGAAATAATGAAATTATGGTGTCATGATGTTTTCTACTGGATGGGCAAGGTTTGCTCATAAATTCACCAACTATTACAGAAATTCACCGCTTTGGGCTCCACCTAGGATAAAGTACCGGGAATGGATGTTTATTCCTTTTGGCAACTCCCCACCGATTAGACACAAGGGATTTTCTGATACGGAATCAGTTAGAAATTTTATTACCCAAAGGCCAATGCATTCATGCTTTTATTCAACTGCTTATTGGGAAAAACCATACATGATGAAAATGGTCGAAAAGGAATGGATTGGTGCTGACTTAATCTTCGATCTTGATGGTGACCATCTACCAGGGGTTACGGATAGGGATTTCCCTGCAATGTTAGAAGTCATTCAAGAACAAGCATGGACTTTATGGAATGACTACTTGGAGCCTGAATTTGGATTTGAAGAAAAATATTTACAAGTCACATTTTCCGGTCATAGAGGATTTCACCTTCATTACCGAGACCCATCATTATTTCATTTAGATTCTGAAGCGCGTAGGGAAATAGTTTCTCACATCAGGGGCGAAGATGTGGACGTCAAAGGAAGTTTGGCTAGATTCCATTTAGGTGACCGAACAGGTTGGGCCAATCGGATTAACAGAGGAATGGAATCAGTTGTAGAAAAACTTCAAGAAATTGCCAACAAAGAAAAGGGCTACACAGCAATACTTGATGAATTACATGATGGCTTAAAATCTCAAGCAAGACGAGAAAACAGGTCAAGTTCAAAAGGCAAAACCTCAATTCAAAAATTGGGGGAACTTTTGACCAATCAGCAGCGAGCAGATAACCTACTTGCAGGTAATTTTGGGGTGCTCAATAAACATGATTCTTTGTTCCTTGACCTTCTAAAGACCGATACATCCGTAGTATTGTCCAACGCAGGTGAAGCAGATGAAGTGGTTACCATAGATGTCAGAAGGCAGATAAGGTGGCCCACTTCTCTACATGGCAAATCCGGGATGAGAGTTACTGAGTTCCCATTGAATAGACTAGACCCCGATAAATCAAATAGTTTTGACCCACTTTATGAAGCAGTTGCCCTAGGAACAGACAAAAATCTACAGGTCGAAATTATCCAAGAAGATTGCCGTTTCAAATTCTTTGATGAAGAATGGTCGCCAAATTTAGGTGATGTGCTAGATATTAGTGATGCAGCAGCCACATTTTTAGTTCTCAAAGGATGGGGGAGAATAGCATCTCCTTAACTGTTGTAAATTATCCCAATATTGAGGTTTTTTTAGGTAAGGTTCAATACTATACTGCTCTCCCTTGGGGGTAGGTGAGGTCATGGGGTTCAGGAAGAACAAGAAAAAATCCGCTCCGGAGCAACCTAACCTAACCCTGCCTCCGGCGCCACTACCACCAATGCCTGGGATGCCGTTACCACTTCCTGATGCAGCATCTATGCCACCTCTTCCAACACCAGCTATGCCCGCAGTACCCGAACCAATGCAATTAGAGGAAGCTGTTCAAGAAACCCAAGACAAAGAAGATGATTATAATGAACTGTGGGCAAAAAAGTCCAACAAACCATTACCGCAAATTTATGGTCACATAGACCGAATTTCATCTGGTGAAGCAGGCTCATTGTTGGATCGATATGCAGATCGCTTCGGCCATGCATTAGACCGCGATATTATTGTATTGAGAAAACAACAACACGACGATAAAATCGCACAAGTCAGAGATGCACCAGTTGTAGAACTGCTTGAAGATGATGTGGACGAACTGTCACTGGAAGACCAATTAAGCCAGATCGAAGATGAGATTCGAACATTGAAACCAGGATATCAGCAAGCCAAAGCAGATGGAGATGCCGATCTTTTGGCAGAATTAAAACCACAATTAGAATTACTACTTAAGGAAAGAAAGCAACTTCAATCCGCTATATCTGAGGCTACTCTAGAAGAATCAACCACAACACCTACTGCTGATTCAACACCGGTAATTGCTCAAGAATCTACCGAAGAAGACTTATTTGTTACATTTGTAGCAATCGTTGATGAATTGCTAGGTTCTAATCTACCGGCAAATGTTGTTGAGACTTTTGTGGAATCTGATGACTTCTCAGTATACCAAACAGTCGGTAGTGACCCGCATGCAGCAGACGATGATTTAAGATCACTATTTTTCAATATTGTAGATGGACAACTTGGTAATATGGACTCAGAATCCATTGAAACCTTTGTTGGTTCTGCTGATTTTAAAATTTACAGCGCTATCGGAGAAATGTATCAGTGAGGATGATAATATGGGACTATTAGATAAAGCAGGCGGAGCAAGCGAATCCAAACCAAAAGCCAAAGCAGTTGCAAAAGCAAAGCCAGTGGCGAAGGCAGTTGCCAAGGCCAAACCTGTGGTCAAAGCAGTAGAAAAAGTGGCAGAACCAGTCGCAGTAGCAGAACCAAAAGCCAAGAAGGCAAAGAGAGCCAAGAAAGAAAGAAAACCAAAGACTGCTAGGGTATCAGGTCTGCCAGATGGGTTTGAAATGGCAAACAAATTAGATCGAACTATGAGTTGGTTTGTCAATTTCGCTTGGAATTTTGGCGTACTTTTCGCAGCTCTATTTATGATGGCTAGCGACACAGGATTGGTTACTACGATTTTGATTGTAGTAGCATTAGTAATGATGATTCTTAATGTGATACTTCTACCGTTTAAGACTGGTAGGAATCTTGGACAATTCGTATCAAGAATCAAATATGTAAATTCTGAAGGTGAAAAATCCACTCCTATACAAGGGGCATTATCGAACTCAGTTGGAATTTTAGCCTTATTTGGTTTCCTGTTTATCTTTGTCTCAACTAGTAATCTTGGCGACAAGGATGCCGGAGTAGCTCCAATAATTTTCACTGTCATCGGGGCAATATTCGTAATATTATACATTGTCAATTGGCAATTTGCTAAAGCTAGTGACCATAATCAGGGACTTTACGATGTAATGTTCGGCGCATATCTGGTAAAACACGTTCCTACAGCAGAAGAGAAATCCAGCGGGTTTTGGGCCAAGTTTGAGAGCATGGGTGATTATGGTGATAAATTTGCAGCAAGTAGGGAAGCCAAAAAGTTGGCTCAAGAACAGGAAGCAGCAGAAAAACCTGATGGCGAATCAGATGCAGCAGCAAAAGCAGACAAACCTAGTGATGCAAAAGCGGACAAACCTGCTGATGGAAAACCAAAAGCTAAGGCAAAAGCCAAACCTAAGGCTAAAGCAACTAAGAAATAATCTACCAATGATTTCCGTTTGTGTGATGCATGTTCTTAGCTAAATACAGATGGCTACGCCCTGGTTTATTGTTAGTTTCTCTAATAGTAGCAATAATTTTTTTGTTTATTAGTTCCTCATTTTTCCAATTTTTTATCACAATATTGATTTCAATAATACTGGCATACAATTTTATTTTGGAATTATGGATTGGAATGGCATTTATTTCACCGGGAAATAAAAAAAAGATGTTTACAAATTCAAAGTGGCAATCAACATTTCATAATTTATCCACCCAAATCCATGCTAAATCACATTTTGATGAGGTAAAGCGCCCCTTGGTGATAATAATCCACGGCTGGCGTAGCGGTGCCATATCAATGCAAGGAAGGGCTGAAATATATCTCAAAATGGGTATGCATGTCATAATTTTTGAAATGCCTGGGCATGGTGCTAGTGAACCTGTGGCCAAGTGGACTGCAGGTCATGCTGCAGTGACATTTCATGAATTCTTTGAAGCAATAGAATCAAAATTTAACATGGATTTAGTTTCTAAGATATTCCTGCATGGGCATAGTATGGGTGGTTTTGTATTGCTCAAATTCAATAAGTTAACAGCATCTAATAATCAGTATGAAAAAATATCCGGGTATATTCTAGAATCTCCCTTAACATGTTATTCATTTATCTTTAACGAGACAATTAAACAACTACTTATTCCAAGGTTTTTAGTTAATCGATACTGGAGAAGGCTGCGTGTGCATTTCAATACAGTCAATCCAAAATTAACCTCAGTTGAAGATATTATTGAAGTTGATACTCCTCTATGGGGATCAATCAATAATGATTTATTATTGATCCAAGCAGAACATGATGACGTTCTAGGAATACGCCATTATGATAGATTGGTTGAGGTACAAACTAATCTAGAAAATACCCAATATACATTTGACAATCATATAGTTCCTAGCTTGACACATGCCAAATCTAGAACCAATAATGCTAGAGATAAAATAATTGAAGAATGGATTAGCGATAGAAATCATTCAGATTCATTGACATCTGCTTGATCTCTAGCCAACTCTCTCATATCCTCTACTTCATCTAGTTCATCCACAATTTCCTCACCCAATAGAGTTTCAAGTACATCTTCCATTGTAAGGATTCCCGAGGTGCCTCCAAATTCATCCACAACAATGGCTATCTGCTGTTTATTGGTCAAAAACATGTCTAATGCGCTGTCAACTGAACTATTGGCGTCAATAGTTTTAACTGGTTTTGATAATTCAGAAATAGTTAAATCCCATTCATCACGACTTGCTGCCATAAGCAATTGTGACCGAATAATGATGCCTTTTATGTCATCAATAGATTCATCGAATATAGGAATTCTTGAGAATCTTATTACTTGGTTCTCGTCCATTACTTGTCTAATGGTATAATCTTGTTGAAATGCAGTTATGACCACTCTTGGCGTCATAACTTCATTTACTGCGATTTCTCTTAGCCTGAGTAAGTTATGAATTACCGTTTCTTCATCCACTTCTAATATACCTTCTTCTTCTCCCAAATCCGCTAGTGCTGCAACATCATCACGTGTTACTAATGAATTGCCTCCGGATGGTAATATTCTCTTTAGCCACTGAATTGGAATTATGATTAACATCAATGTGAAAGTCATAAAATTAAGAATATGCCCTGCAGTAGGAGCAAGCTGTTTCCAGTATGCAGTTCCAAGAGTCTTTGGAATTATCTCCGAGAGAAATAATACTGCTAGAGTTAACACTACTGATGCTATAGTTAGATATTCCTCGCCAAACTGTTTATTGACCTCAGAACCAACTCCAGCAGCCCCCATTGTATGGGCAATTGTGTTCAAAGTGAGTATTGCTGTTAACGGTTTTACTGCATCGTCATCTTTGAGCTTGGCCCAAATTTGACCTATTTTACTGCCATTTTTTTCCATTACTGCGATGTGAGTGTATGGTATAGAAAGGACAATTGCTTCTAAAATTGAGCAAAGGAAAGATACTCCAAGTGCGAGTGTAATGTAAAAAATCAGTAATGTATAATCCATGAATTTACGACGGCCCCTAGACGATGCGCTAAACCTGCCTAACGATTCTAGTTATTCAAAATGACGCATAAATCAATATTAATGGTGAAAGTCAATAACGGAAGTCTACCCGCACAGTCATTGAGGGCATCATATGACCGATGTGAGTGAATATGTGATGATTTGTGTCGCTTGGCCATATGCCAACGGACCACTTCACTTAGGCCACGTTGCTGGATGTTACCTTCCGCCAGATATTCAAGCAAGGTTTGAACGAGCTAAAGGAAACAGGGTGCTAATGGTATCTGGCTCAGATGAGCATGGCACTCCCATTACAGTATCAGCAGAACAAGAAGGTGTTAATCCACAGGATATTGTAGATAGGTACCATAAAATAAACCAACAAGCACTACTTGATTTAGGATGTTCTTGGGAGCCAACGGTAGATCCCAGAGGCATTGAATACGGCGGTTCGTTGTTCAATAGAACTTCAGATGAACGACATAAAACCATAGTCCAAGAAAATTTCACAAAATTATTAGATGCTGGCTTATTTGAACGTAGAACAACTCAACAGTATTATGAAGTTTCAAGTAACAATAATGGACGCTTTTTGCCAGACCGCTACGTTGAAGGAATTTGCCCTACATGTGACGCAGATGGTGCTAGAGGCGACCAGTGTGATGAATGTGGAGCAACCTATGAAGCGATCGAATTAAAGTCACCAAGGTCTAAAATGAATCCTTCAGCCGAAATAGAAGTGCGCGATACAGACCATTTCTTTTATCGACTTGATCTATTCCAAAACGTGTTAGAACAACATGCAAACGACAGAAGTAGTGTATGGAAATCTAATGTAAAAGCAATGACAAAACAATGGCTAGATATGGGATTACGTCCAAGAGCCGTAACTAGAGATTTAACTTGGGGTATTCAATTGCCCCTTGATGGTGATGAATGGAAGGGGAAATGCGTTTATGTATGGTTTGAAGCAGTCCAAGGCTATACCACATGCGCACAAATTTGGGCAGAATCAATCGCCGCTAGGTCAGGCCACCCCGATGGCAAAGACTCATGGAAGAAGTGGTGGATGGTTGGTGACAATGGTAGCACTCCGCGACATCTATACTTCTTGGGTAAAGATAACATCCCATTCCATACCGTAATATGGCCGGCACTTATAATGGGAATTAACCATGCTAATGCGGGCAAAAATTCCACTCAACCAGTTGAGTTGCCAAAGGCCGGAGAATTAGCCCTTGAAACCAACGTACCAGCAATGGAGTACCTAATGTTGGCAGGTGGTCAATTTTCCAAGTCAAGGAAACATGCTGTGTGGCTACCTTCTTTTTTACAAAGATTTGATCCAGATACATTGAGATATTACCTTAGTATAAACATGCCAGAAAATCATGATACAGACTTTAACTGGCCTGATTTTGTAGAGAAAATAAACTCAGAATTAATAGCCGCATATGGTAATTTTGTCCATCGTATTCTGACATTAGGTGCTCGGTTACCTAAAACCGAAAATGGACCTTTTGCGGATATCGAGATAGAACACATTACTGCTAAACATTCGCCAAAATTGGATCAATTACATGTTGATATTACTACATCGCTTGAACGACATCGGTACAAAGAAGCACTAAGATATGTGATGAATGCTGCCCAATATGGGAATCAAATTATTCAAACAGCCACTCCATGGAAATACTTGGGCGATAAATTTGATGGTTCTGAGGCGGCTAAAGAATCATTAGCCAGTCTTTCATTTGGTTGGAGGATTTGCCGATACCTCGCTATAGTAACTCAACCATTTTTACCATTTAGTGCCCAAAGGTTATGGGACTCTCTAGGACAAACAGGCCAGGTTGCTGAGGCAGAGTGGCAATCAGCTACTAGTTGGCATTTAGATATGACTTGGAATGATAAAACACCAGAGCCATTATTCAAACGTTTAGAATTGGATGAGATTCTAAAGCAAGAACAATCCTTGGTGACAAAAGAAGTTACTGATAGCAATCCTATAACTAATGTCAAAGGTGGAAAGAAAGGTGGAAAAAAGATGAACAAAGAAGTAGAAGGAATACAATATTTAGACTTCAATGATTTTATGAAAGTAGAATTAAAAGTTGGTAAGATAACTAGTGTTGAAGAACATCCCAATGCAGATAAATTATACGTTATAAATTTGGATGACGGTGAACAAGGCAGAGTAATATGTGCAGGAATTAAACAATATTACACAGCAGAACAATTAACTGGGATGCAAGTAGTATTTGTTAGCAATTTGCAACCAAGACCACTAAGGGGGGTTACATCCGAAGGAATGATGTTGGCAGCTGATGATGGAAATGGGCAAGTCAAATTAATTACAGTTGATGGAGAAATTTCAACCGGTTCTACAGTTAGATAATCATTGGGCAATCCTTTTTTTGACAGATTGCATAATTTCTCTAGCAAATGAACTACATTCCTCCAATATATTTGGGCATGAATTCCTCATATCTTGACCATATTCTTTTGGTAGTGAATTTAGATTGATATCGACATTGAACAGAGCCCCTTTGCAAGACGCGCTGGCAAGCAATCCGGCAACACCTACATCTGAGACTGCATTTGCATTACCGTAAGTAGCCAAATTGTTTAGCAATTTCAGTAATTCCAATGATAAGCATGCTGTTTTGAATGGAATCTCTGCAGCGTGTAATGTAGCCTGCCTAATGCTTTCTCTACGATGTGACTTTTCATCCTCGGAAGATTTAGGCATTCTAAAAGCAGCCATGACTAAATCAAATGCATCACTATCTTGAACCGCTAAATCACCTGCTATTGCCAATATCTCCTCGGTTTTATCATTAGCTTTCTTTGCATGAATCCAACCAGATTGCCATTTTTCTTTACCTAACGTTAACTCAATTACCATTTTTGTGAGTGCTGCTGCTTGCCCCAAAGCAACTGCACAGGCAGTACCGCCACCTGGCGTAGGTGCAGATGATGCTAATTCACCTTGGAACTCACTAAGTGTTTTATTCATCCAACTCAATTTACATCACCTGCCATAGCCCATTCAATTATCCTTTCATGTGGGTTAAAATTATCAATTGTAGATAATCCAAGTCCATCGATTGCAGCATTAACATATTCTTCGTTGGAATAGTCTCCATCTCCAAGATACCATTGTCCAGTTTCAAGCATAGATTTCAGTGGAACTAAACCAACTAGTTCGCTACCTTTTAAGTTAACAGAATGATCTTTTGCTATTGATTTACAAATCTCAAACGCCTTATGAATTGGACATTTATCGACATCTAAAATATTCATCGAGACCTGACTAATTGAGTGAGTTTCTAATGTAACACCCATACCTTGTATTTCTTGAACCATTCCTCTAACTCTCATTTTCTGGCCGTTTTCTTGTTTAATTAGCCTGCCACTGCCACGAATAATTGAACCAATTTTCTTTGCTACAACAGCATCAGTTTCGTCAACATTGACATTATATGCAATCAGTATATCTCTTGAACCAATTGTTATACCACCAGATTTTTGGGTAGCAGCACACCATTCCTTAGGTCCAAAATCCGGGTACCTGGTTGAATCTTTATGGATTGTGTTTCCATTTGACAATCGGCTCTTAAGTCCTTCATATTCCTCTTTTCGCAATGTAGAGAGGAGTTTTCGATCATCATGAGTTGCCGAGTAGCCATACAAAAATGTACTAACGCCAAAATTTTCAGCCACACTTTTAGCAAGTTTTTCAGCAAGAATAGAGCATTCTGCCATAGTATAATTATTTAGCGGGATAAATGGACAAACATCAACTACACCTAATCTTGGATGTTCACCTTGGTGACTAGTCATATCGATTAGTTTTACCGCTACTTCAATTAGTTTGTATGCTGCATTATAGACGTCTTCTGGGCTACCTGCTATGGTTATCACAGTTCGATTATAATCTGCGTCTGGTTCTACACTCAAAACAGAGCATCGATCATTTTGAGGAATACTACTAACAATTTCATCGATAATCTCTTGATTCCTTCCCTCAGAGATATTTGGTACACACTCAATTAATTGCTTGTCCATACACAGTGGTAATAAAAGGCGGACTTTGAAGTTAGCCTTAACTGTAAATCGTATCCGGTGAATCTTTGAGTCCACCCTTTATCTTCTTCAGGTTAATCCTTTTTATCGAATCTATGAAGTCACTTTGAGTTATGTAACCCCGTCCTTCCCTAATTGCTATCATCCCAGCCTCAACACAAGTCGCTTTGATTTCTGCGCCTGAGAAGCCATTTGTCTTATCAACAACTTGCTTCAATTGAATTTTTTTGGTCGACATCTTATCGATATTTAATTTGAAGATAGCCTTTCTTCCTACTTCATCAGGTATTGGGATTTCAATTACTCTATCAAAACGTCCGGGCCGCAATAGCGCCTCATCAAGTATGTCCGGGCGGTTTGTTGCTGCGATAATCTTGACATTTTCTAATACATCAAAACCATCCAATTCTGCTAACAACTGCATTAACGTTCTTTGAACTTCTCTATCTCCGCTTGTAGAACCATCCAATCGCTTAGCACCGATTGCGTCAATTTCATCTAAGAATATTATAGAGGGTGCTTTTTCTTTGGCTAAAGAGAACAATTCTCTTACCATTCTACCTCCTTCTCCGATGTATTTTTGTGCTAGTTCACTACCAACCATACGAATAAATGTCGCTTCTGTGTGATTTGCCACAGCCTTTGCGAGCAATGTTTTCCCACATCCGGGAGGACCTACTAATAGGATGCCTTTTGGTGGCTCAACACCAACCTTTTCGAATAATTCAGGGGAATTGAGTGGTAATTCAATCGCTTCCCTTACGTATTGCTTTTGTTCTTCCAGACCAGCCACTGAATCATAATCAATATCTGGTCGTTCGACCATTTCAGCTCCGCTGACCATCGGATCCCAAGCATCGTGTAGAACTTCAATAACGGCTAAAGTATCTTGATTTAATGCGACACGCACACCTGGTTTTAACACATTTGGAGTTAACCTTTGATTCAACGCCACTTGAAAAACTGTACCGTTAGATGAACGAACGATACCTCTTTCTTTATCCAATATATCTTCAAGATGGCCGACGATAAGCGGTGGTGATTTTAGTGAACGTATTTCATCATCCAAACGATTAGCCCGCTTCTTTAACGAGCGAATTTCCGATTCCATATGGGCCCTTTCATTGATTAAATCTTGAGTTTGGTCTTGTAGATTTTTGAAATCATCTTCAAGTTTTTTCAGGTCCTCATCATTAGTTGACATGATGTCTTTTGTTGGTGTCCCTACGTCGCCTACCATGTCGCTCATTCCATCCAAGCGCCAATCATCTATGAACTCTGCCTAAAATCATGACAAGATTCATTTTGATGTTAGCATAGGGAGAGTCGGTGAGGTAATGGGTGAATGCGAAGTTTGCGGGGCGATGAAAGTTGGGACGAAGCAAATTATGATGGGCAAAGCACAGGTTTACGCCTGTACTCGCTGCGTTGAGAAACTTGGGTTGGCACCCAAAGAAGAAGCACCTGGAATTAAAATGTCTAGAGCAAGAACCTCTTTCAGCGCTCCTAAACCAAGAAGGAAAAATGACATAATGGCTAAGCGCGAAAAAGAATTAGCCGATGATTTTGGTAACCGAATTGCTAATGGAAGAAAAGCCAAAGGTTGGAACCATGCAGAATTAGGCAAACGAATTGCCGAAACTGTCAACGTTATAAAATCCGCAGAATCTGGTAAACTACCCACAGATTCTTTGATTAAAAAATTAGAAAGGGTTCTAGACATTGTATTACTTGTCGAATCTACTCCCTCTGAAACTTCTAGAGTCGTACCTCACGGAAACAGAAACATGACCCTTGGCGATTATTTCAAACAAAATGGTGCTTAAATGCGACAATTAAAGGTTCATTCATTATGGCTTGCCCAGGATGATCCCAAAAAAAATACTGCGGTATTATCATCAAAACGTGGTGATATTAAGCTGCATAAGAGAATCAATACACTACCAAAAAAGGGAATTATTCTAGAGCCGTTATGTGGGAAAATTTTTGGTCCCGAAGACCATGAGTTATTAATTGAAAATAATGGTTCAATTGTAGGTCTTGATTGTAGTTGGAAACAGATTGAACCAAGCGTTGAATTAGTTATGAAAAGGACGAGGTTAAAGCCTCGAATGTTGCCTTTATTTTTGGCTGCTAACCCAGTTAACTGGGGCAAACCAGGAAAATTGTCGACAATTGAGGCGTTAGCAGCAGCAGTCTACTTATGTGGCAATAAAAACCAAGCAAAAGAACTCCTAGCTGGATTTCGTTGGGGTCAAAGGTTTATCGAATTAAATTATGAACCTTTGGAGGAATATTCGGCCGCTAAAACAAGTCAGGAATTGGTTGACCTTCAGTTTGAATTCTTTGACCTTGAGCACTTGAGAAATGGTGATGAGAAGTGAATTACCGTAAAATCCCGATATCAAGGAATAAGAAGGGTAAACGGTTTATTCAATCAGACGATGTGGCAATTGAATCGCTTGTCAAACTGACTGTTAATAATGAACCAATGGCTAATTTGTTGGCTTCTCCAGAAGATTGCAATGATCTAATTTTAGGACATTTACTAACCGAAGGATATACGCCCATAACAAAAAAAATAGATAAATCCGATATCACTATCAATCAGGATGAATATGGAACTATTTTAGTCGACTTGACTTGTTTAGACATAGAAATTAACCATCGAAAGTCGTTAGGTATTACCACAACATCTTGTGGCGCGTGTAAGTTAGACGGCATGGATTTATTGATTGATGGATTGCCTAGCGTGGAACCTTTGAAAAATTTTGATAACTCTGTGTTGTACCAAGGTCTGGTAAAGATGTCTGAAAATCAAACAGGGTTCATTAAAACTGGTGGCATGCACTGTGCAGGGCTATTATCAAGTGATGGAATTTTACAATACCACAGCGAGGATATTGGCCGTCATAATGCAGTTGACAAAGTAATTGGTAAAGCATTTGGTAATGTTGATTTAAATGACTCAATTCTTTTACTAAGCGGCAGATGTGGGTGGGATATTGTTGCTAAAGCGGCTCGATGTAATATATCTTATATCGCATCTATTGGAGCCTGCTCATCACTTGCTGCTAGTTGTGCAAGGCATTTAGGCATTACAATACACTCGTTCGTTAAAGAAAATAGTTCTGTAATCATCGGTTAGCCTATCAATCTATACAGAGATTTCAAATGATTGATTTCTAAGAGAGTGATAATTAGGAGGATTAAATCATGAAAGGTAAGACTCCTATGGAAGATATCCCCCTTAAAATTGGGAAACCAAAAACTACTGCTGCAGGAATACCAGCGGTTATTTCTAGCGCCAAACATTCACTAAAGAAAATGGGCATCAAAAAAACCATTAAAACTCTAAGAATGGTAAACCAACAAGATGGTTTTGATTGCCCTGGGTGTGCTTGGCCAGATCCAGAACATCGTTCATCATTTGAATTCTGTGAAAATGGGGCTAAAGCAGTTGCTGATGAAGCAATGCAGGCGAATGTAGATGAACGTTTTTTTGAAAAATATTCAATTAAACAACTGAGTCAAAAAAGTGATTATTGGCTCAATAGCCAGGGGAGAATCAAACAACCGATGTATTTGGGTCCTGGTCAGAGTAATTACACTCCAATAAGTTGGGAAAATTCGTTAAAGATAATTTCCAATAAATTAAACACCATCGCTAATCCTAATAGGGCAGTATTTTACACCTCAGGAAGAACAAGTAATGAAGCTGCATTTTTGTACCAAGCGTTTGTTAGAATGTTTGGAACAAATAACCTACCTGATTGTTCAAATATGTGTCACGAATCTAGTGGCAAAGCATTAGTTTCAACAATAGGGATTGGGAAGGGTACAGTGA
The DNA here is from genome assembly GCA_964014545.1 of uncultured Candidatus Poseidoniales archaeon. Classification (GTDB taxonomy): domain Archaea; phylum Thermoplasmatota; class Poseidoniia; order Poseidoniales; family Poseidoniaceae; genus MGIIa-L1. The sequence goes on from CAXGZX010000038.1 coordinate 14,035, forward strand.
CTTTAGAGGATTTTAATCATGCGGATACTATTTTGGTCATTGGTCAAAACCCGGGCACCAACCATCCGCGAATGTTAACCGCACTTAGGGATGCAAAATTGAAAGGTGCGACAATAATTCACATCAATCCACTTCCCGAAACCGGTTTAGTCAGGTTCAAACATCCTCAAGATTATATGACGCTGAATTTGTCTTCAACTGGTCTTGCAGACATGCATTTGCAGGTTAAAATTGGCGGCGATGCGGCTTTACTAAGGGCGTTAAATAAACTTACAATTGATGCAAATTCTACAGATGAAAAGTTCATTTCGCAAAAAACCAAGTCATACAAGGATTTTGCTGTATCTTTGGAGGATATCGATTGGAATAGAATAGAAACAGATTCGGGGATCGATAAAGCTGAGATTATAGAGTTGTCAGAAATAATAACTAAATCTAAATCGATAATATCATGTTGGGCAATGGGTTTAACACAGCATAGAAACGGTGTTCATGTTATTCAAGAAGTAGTAAATCTGCATTTGCTCGGCGGCCATATAGGTCGAAGCGGTGCTGGTTTATGTCCAGTTAGAGGACATTCCAATGTTCAAGGTAATAGAACCGTGGGTATTTGGGAAGCACCTAGTGACGCGTTCATAGAACAAATGGAGATGGGTCTAAAAAATTCCATGCCGCGTAAACATGGATATGATGTAGTTCATTCCATTCAAGCAATGGAAAATTCCGAAGTAGACTTCTTATTCTGTTTAGGTGGTAACTTCAT
>CAXGZX010000039.1:0-14109 GCA_964014545.1 uncultured Candidatus Poseidoniales archaeon
AAAGATGAACGGATAAATTGGCTTAACAAAATTGCTCAAGCCTTAGAGGATAGGTCAGAAGATATTGCTAAAACAGAAAGCATAGATACTGGAAAACCAATAGGTTTGGCTAGGAGAGTCGATGCAGCACGCAGTATCAGCAACTTCAGATTCTTTGCCCAGCATGCTCGACAACAGACTGAAAATAATTTCACAATGGCTGACGCAACAAATTACGTAATTCGTAAACCAATCGGAGTGGTCGGATTAATCACCCCCTGGAATTTGCCGTTGTACCTACTATCATGGAAAGTCGCACCTGCCTTAGTTATGGGCAATACCATTGTAGCCAAACCAAGTGAAATGACCCCTTTGACGGCAAATTTACTAGCCCAAACCCTTGATGACATTAACTTTCCAAAAGGTGTGGTAAATATTGTTCACGGATTAGGTCCAAGTGCCGGACAAGCAATTTTAGAACATCCCGACATAACAGCAATATCATTCACCGGCGGTACTGAAACCGGTAAAATCGTGGCAAGAACTGCTGGTCCAATGTTCAAAAAATTATCACTTGAGTTGGGTGGTAAAAATGCGACTATTATCCTTGGTGATGCAGACCTAGAAACGGCAGCCGCAGGCGCCGCAAAGGCGGCTTTTACCAATTCCGGGCAAGTATGTTTGTGTGGTTCACGCATACTTGTTGATACTGAAATTTATGATGACTTCATGCCGAAATTCATCGCTGCTGTTGCTGCTATGAAGGTCGGTGATCCTAATGATGAGTCAACTGACATAGGCTCAGTCATCTCACAACAACATATGGAAAAAGTCCTCTCATACATCGAATTAGCTAAACAAGAAGGCGGAACAATCACTTATGGTGGCCAAAGAATCATTCCTGAGCAAACCAGTCTCCAAAACGGTTCATTCATTAGCCCGACTGTTATTGAGAACCTAGCTATTAATTCAAGATGTGCCACAGAAGAAATATTTGGCCCAGTGGTGACATTGCATAAGTTTGATTCTGATGTACAAGCGATTGAGATGACTAATAGCACTCAATACGGATTAGCCGGCTCAATTTGGACTAGCAATACAGCCAGAGGAAAAGAATTTGCTGAGCAAATTGACAGCGGGATTTTATGGGTAAATACATGGCTTCATCGAGACCTGCGAACGCCGTTTGGTGGTGTAAAAAATTCTGGTGTAGGTAGAGAAGGCGGCGATTGGTCATTGAATTTCTTTTCCGAATTAAGCAACATATGTGTAAAAGATGATTGAACACATCTTCAAAAGTAAAACCGCATATTTTGACTTATGTCCGAGGTAGATAATCTCCCATTATTTGTTCTACCAATGGTACTTATGCCCGGAGAAATACAGAGTCTAAGGATTTTTGAACCTAGATACCGACAAATGCTTGATGATTGCTTACTCGATGACAGACCCTTTGGCATGGTAATGACAGATCCAATGGCAATTCACAACGGTTGGAGTGGCCCCCGAATGTTTGGCTGTGAGGCCGAAATAATTAGTCATGAAACAAAGGGTAGTAACCATTTCATTGAATTCGTTGGACGAAGAAGGTTCCAAATCAACAAAGTGCACGAGCCGATTCTGCCGCCGTTTGAAGATGAATCAATGATTGATTTGATACCGGAGGCAGGGATATTGCCAGACCTAGAAACAATACTTGAGCGAGTTCCAGAGGACAGTGAGCATTCCAAATTGTATCTCTCTGCTGATGTAACTTATCTTCCGGATGAAGATGAATTAACCACATTTCAGCAAACTGAACTAAAAAATACCCTGAACGGAATCTTGAGTAAGATTGGCGGCATCTTACAAATCGACAAAGAAACTCTGGACGATTGGATTGAAGACCGTACTGAAATGGTCATCGATGATTCCTCCACCTCAATGTTTGCCGTTGCTGCATTAACTATCAGTGATCCCGAATACAAATATCAGTTATTATCATGCGCAGATTCAAAAGAAGTTTTTTTACAATTAACCCGGTTTTTGGCTGAAATGGACGTTTGAGCCAATTTTATGAAGCGAGAGTTTCAAATCAACGGCGCTGCTGGAATAACTATGTCCGTTCACGGCAAAGCCAAGAAGGTCACAACCCACACGCTTCAGGAAATGAAGCGGGCCAACGAAAAAATCACCATGCTGACAGCATATGATTACTCACTGGCAAAATTAGTTGATAATGCTGGAGTTGATGTAATACTAGTGGGTGATTCTGCCTCAAATGTGATGGCAGGTCAAGTAACTACTGTACCTATGACATTAGACCACATGATATACCACGCACAATGTGTCAAGAGAGCCGTGGATAGAGCACTGATTGTTGTTGATATGCCCTTTGGAACCTATCAAGGCAATTCGGCAATTGCCCTTGAATCAGCAATCAGAATCATGAAAGAGGCTGAAGGTCATGCAGTTAAACTTGAAGGCGGTGCTGAAATTACTGAATCAATAAAGCGAATTCTAACTGCTGGTATCCCAGTAATGGGACACTTAGGTCTCACTCCACAATCAATTTACAAGTTTGGCACCTACAGCGTTAGGGCAAAAGAAGATGAAGAAGCTAACAAATTAATTGACGATGCTAAAATACTGGAAGCAGCCGGTTGTTTTGCTGTTGTGCTTGAAAAAATACCGCGCGAACTAGCCAAAAAGGTTAGTGAGGCAATCGATATTCCAACCATCGGCATAGGAGCGGGGCCTGATTGTGATGGTCAAGTTCTAGTATTGCATGATTTACTCGGAATAACTATGGATTTCTCGCCAAGATTTCTTCGTAGATACTTGAATCTGGCTGATGAAATAGACGGCGCAATAAAGCAATATTGTGATGATGTGCGCCAAGGTGAGTTCCCTAACGAATCAGAAAGTTACACATCATAGACCGATGCTGTAGGCAAGTAAGGCTCCAGAAAAGGCACCTATGTCAACTGCAAATGCGTGCCATACACCATACCTAAACGGCGGTAATTGGTATCTGCCCCAAGAAGTAGAGATCCAAACCCAAAGCAATAGAGCCCCATAACCGCCACAAAATACCGCCCCCCAGCCAGAAAACCAAATCATGAAAAATATTGTTCCTGGAGTGGCTAAACCCAGAGTATATTCGAACCAGCGAGAAGCTTCATCCCTTACTAACATAAAATAAAGTAGTGGTGAAAGGATTATTGATGATAAAATAGCACCTTGGGGGGGTGATGGCCAATTATACTGGGGAGTGATATATTCTTGGAATATTATTCCTACAACCATTCCAAACACTGCTGGCGCAATGATATGCCGCATTCCGGTTTGAAAATCAATACCGTCAACTCGGTCTAATTGAGAATCATTAGACGAACTAGCATAGACTGGAATGTCCCCTGGCTTCTCGTCCATGGAGTTGCCAAACTGCGCTGGTGTTTGAGTCTTAGGGCATAGAGATTCTAGCCGTACAAAATATAGGCAACCTACTGCTAGGCCTACTTATGGCGAAAGGCGAGATTGTAGCCGGTTGTTTAGCACCACACCCACCTCATATTGTCTACGCAGAAAACCCATCACAAAATGAGCCTGTGGCTGAGGGCGGTTGGGAACAACTGAGATGGGGCTATGAAAGATTACGTGAATCTCTAAAAGACGTGGAATATGACGCTATAGTCGTTTTATCACCGCATTGGCAAACCTATATTGGAACTCATTTCCTTGGTCTAGAGAATTTTCAAAGCCTTTCTGTTGACCCGATTTTCCCTAACTTGTTTCGCTACCATTATGATATGAACGTTGATGTTGAATTAGCCACGCAAATTCATGACAAAGCACACGAGGCTGGTTTAGCGGTGAAGATGATGACAAATCCTGATTTTCGAGTTGACTATGGGACAATTACCACTGGTCATATGTTTAGACCAGAATGGGACAAGCCACTAGTGGTGATCTCCAGCAACCGCTCAAGAGCTTATTATTCAGTAGAAGTTATGCAGGAAATGATGATGGAACTTGGTAGAGTCACTAGAGAAGCAATACTAGAGAGTGGTAAAAAAGTAGTTGTTTTGGCAAGTAATTCACTTTCTCATCGACACTTTACCACTGAGTCAAAAATTCCAGAAGACATGAGTAAAGAACATATTACTAGCCATGCTATGCATCTTTGGGACATGAGAATGATCGATTATATGAAATCTGGACAATGTCAAAGACTTATCGATGAAATGCCAGAATTTACCGAACAAGCAATTGCTGAAACCGACGGTGGAGCCTTCACATGGCTACTGTCGACTCTTGAAGTGCCTGATTATCCAGCGATTCTTCACGGATATGGCACCATAATCGGCACTGGAAATGCAATTGTTGAATGGCCAGTATACCAACACAAGGAGGAATAATATTGTCTGGTGGTGAAATTGTTGAATCATTCGTTGTGCCAGTTCATCCTCACACTGTGTTAGCACCAGAGCAAAATGAAGGTTGGGCTAAACTTCGGGCTGCCTATGACGAAGCAGCCGATATTATCACCAATAGCGGGGCAGATTTACTGATTATTTATTCAACTACATGGCCAAGTATAATTGGTCATCAAATGATTTCAGACCCAAATCCTGAATGGGTAATGGTTGACCATGATTTTCATGACTTAGGTTCGATCAATTATTCGTTTAATATCGATGCTGAATTTGCTGCTCTGTGGAATGCTGAAAATCATTCTCGTGGATTGCAAAGTAGATGTGTCAACTATCGTGGATTCCCCATTGACGTGGGTTCTGTAGTCGCTCTAACATTGTTAAATCCCGATAATAAAATACCTGCGGTAATAGTTTCCTCGAATGTTTACGCAGACCGCAGTGAGACAACTGTACTGGCTAAATCTTGCCGAGATTTAGTCAAGAAGACTGGCAGAAAGGCAGTTGCAATAACCGCAATGTCCCTGTCGAATAGAATGTTTACTGAACATATTGATCCAAAAGATGACCGGATTCATTCGCTGAAAGATGATGAATGGAATAGGAAAATATTAGAATTTTTGACCGAGGGTAGACTGGAAGATGTCGGCCAATTATCCCGGACAATTCAACAACAAATTCGAGTACAAAAAGTAGTCAACTTCAAGCCGATGTGGTGGCTTTCAGCAATGAATGAAAACCGCAACGACCTGACTGGAGAAGTATTAGCATACGAAGCCATTCATGGTGCTGGATGCGCAGTAGTCCATCTAAATCCAACACCATCTGGAGTGGGTGACAAGGAATATGACGAAGATGAAGTAGAGGTATTTTCCGGAGAAAGAGGCGTATTAGACAACATAGTTGCTAATCAAGAGGCAACTGCCTCATCCCCTGTAGGTAATGGACCTGAACTTTGGGACCCGACAAATGCCGAGGGCTCAGTAAATACCGATGCAGCACCTAAGCCAGTTGGCGCATATCCACACGCTAGAAGAGTTGGTGATTTGCTTTACCTTTCAGGCGTTGGACCAAGGCAACCTGGCACTAATGCAATACCGGGTGGACCGATCCATGACAGTGATGGTAAATCCCTTAACTATGACATCAAAGCTCAGACTCAAGCAGTGATTGATAACATTTCGCGTATTCTAGAAGAAGCGGGTTCATCCATTGAGAATGTATTAGATGTCACATCATTCTTGATTGATATGGACCGTGATTTCAAAGGCTATAACGAAGTTTGGGCTGAAACTCTTGGTAAAGTTGGACCTACTAGAACCACACTGGCAATTCGCGCATTACCAACTCCTATTGCAGTTGAAATGAAAGTAATCGCTAAAATCTAAATTACCGGATTCCGGAAGTACTTCTCCATATATTAGGCAATAGAATATAATCTGGGTCTGCTTAACACCAATTAGTCAGTTATTTGGTATCGTAAATCGGAGGGATTATGTGGCAAAAAATACTGTTGAAAAAATTATCAAAAGCGTGGTATCAGGCGACATTAAAGGTGCCACTGAAGAAATCAAAGGTTCTTTGGCTAGAACCATAGGTTTGGCTGGTGTTGTTATCATATCACTCTCAGCGATGTTGCCTGGAATATTTGTCACACCAACATTTGCTGCTCAAATCATGGGTCCTGGAATTTGGTTGGCCTTTGTATTAGCGGCTTCAGTGGTCTTACCTGGAGCTTTATCAAAGTCAGAACTTTCATCGGGAATGCCAACTAGTGGCGGTTCATACGTATTTTTAGAGCGAACCTACGGACCAATGATCGGAACAGTCAGTGGAATGGGTTTATGGGCATCATTTTTGTTAAAATCAGCATTTGCCTTAATTGGTTTTTCAGCATACTTTGTGGCAGTGACAACATATTTTGATTTAGAAATAGACATAATGATTCTATCAATTTCAGCGTTGGTACTAATCACTGTGGTTAATATTCTTGGAGTATCTAAAGTAAAAGCAATTCAAACTCCCATTGTCATAATGACTGTTGCGTTGTTAATGTTTATTTGTGTAGCATCTTTATTTTCGCCAAACTTTGACGCCAGTAGACCAATCGATGGAGCATTTAGCACCGACATATGGACTTTGGCTGAAACCGCAGCCTTCGTGTTTGTTGCCTATGCTGGTGTCACCAAAGTAGCAGCAATAGGTGGCGAGGTTAAGCAACCGGAAAAGAACCTACCAGCAGGAATTATGCTTTCTTTGTTAATTGCAACTGTGATCTATACACTGATCGCCTTTTTGATGATGGCTAGTATTCCAGGTGAGTGGTGGATAGTTGATGGAAAGGTCGTCGAAGACCCAATCTATGTCTTTGCCAAGCATGTAGTCAATACGGAATTTGGTGTTGTTGCCGCTATATTATCTGTGTTAACTATGATTTCAATGGCTCTTGCTGGCATCTTAGCGTCTTCTAGATTCCTGTTTGCTATGGCTAGAGATAACCTACTGCCACAACCTCTTGAAGATGTTAGTGTCAAATTTGAAACACCTCACATACCAATAATAATTACTGGTGTTGCCATGTGTTTGGCAATACTATTTGTCCCATTAAAAGACGTAGTAAAATTAGCATCGGGTTTCAAAATTATGATTTTTATGATGATCAATTCTTGTGTGATTGTCCTTAGACAAACCAGTGACAGATATGATTGGGACCCTGCTTACAAGGGGCCATTGTACCCATACATGCAACTGTGGGGAATTATTGCTGGGGCATTCTTGGTATTTTTGATGGGCTCAAAAGCATTTATCGGCGGTGGAGTAGCCATAGTTACTGGTTTGGCAACTTACTATCTATACGGTAGAAAGCATTACATTGCCTCTGATAAAACACCTATTGCTACTTTTAGAGAACAATTCAGTCGTACTAGCGCATCTGAACACCAACGCCGACTTGCAGCATTCAATGCAGCTGATTTTGGCGGCAAAGGGCACCTAAATGTGAGAGAATTCCAAAACGCCTTATTAGCACTGGGTTTCAATTACAGTGTAGATGAATCTCGTTCTATCTTCCATAAGTCTGATGATGATGAAAATGGCGTTATTGACATCAATGAGTTCTTCGCTTCTTTTGAAGGATTATCAGAAGAATAGTTTTCAGTTATCTACTGACCTCTAGACCAAGAACCATCTGCACCAACATTCCAGTATTGGATTTCTCCACTAACGTCAACATACCAACCGCTAGCACCTTGTTTAGTTTGGTCAATTGCTTGCATAACCCCTAATTTACCTGCTTCTGTAGCGAGGTTTGTTCTTTCTTGTTCAGAGATTGACGGTGCGGTGGGTGTTGAAGCCTGCTGCTGCGGTTGATTGACAATCGCTGGTTGCACTGCTTCTTGGGCTACTGATTGGTCTTCGTCTTCATCTACTTCTTCATCATCATACTCGTCGTCATATTCGTCGTCATATTCGTCGTCAAACCAATCGTCGGTTTCTTCGGCTTCATAATTAGCCTTACGAACTAAAACTACCATGGTAACAAGAATTAGGCCTAGTAAAATTGCCGCAATAGTCATTGCAGTATTGGTAGAACCAATAGCACCACCAAGTAATACTGATTCAACATCAAAGAATGCTTGAGTTACTAGGCCGTTCCAAGTAATACTACAAGATCTATCTAAGCCTGATTTACTTATTTCTAGTTCCCATGTGTCGGCAGTGATGTATTTGTCTGAGCCAGAAGTACAACTTATCGACGTATTTTCAGGCTCCACAGAGACAATGTTACCGTTACTATCAACTCCATAAACAGTGAGCAGGGCCACGTCACCTTGCTGATAATCTCGAACCTCAACCTCGCCGAATATTTGTACTGGTTGCCCTGGATTAATAGTCAAACTAATGCTGTGCACAGCATCATCTTGAGTTAAGGTCATAGTGAAATCACCTGCTGTGTTTCCAACGAATGTCCAATAACCCCTACCGGCGATAGAGGGCTCAAGACTTCCGACTGAGGAATTTAGATCCATCGTAATCGATTCTGCTGGGGCAAAATTACCACGTGAATCAGCAATTTCAACATATAAATCAGATTCCTCGCCAGAATTTACCACAAAGCCGGCTTCCTTATCGGTAACGATTTGACGCGCATCACCTGCCGTAACCGTTAGCGACACAACTGAGAAAATACCTGCTGCATTTGCTTGGATTTCATGACTGCCAATAGATGAAGGTATCCAGTTGTAATCAAGTAGAGACATTGCCAGTGTTTGATCTTCTCCATCAATAGTCCAATTAACAAATATGTCGGTCAACTCATTATTATATGAATCAAAGAATCTTGGGTTTAAATCAAATGCTATATCAATCGGAATTTTCAAACCTTGACCGTCCAACTCAATCCTCGCTAAATCACCATAACCGACTTGTTTAATATCTTGAGATTCGAAAACTATACCGGAAATTGGGTCAAACCAACTACTCTTTATGGCAAATGCACCTATTGCATCGGGAACAACGGTATAGTAGGTATCATGATTGGTGATAGTGGAAACATTTCCAATCAAAACATCAATACTGCCATTGACATTCCAAGTATTCCCTGCTAGGTCGTATGCTTGGACTACAATGGTCGATTGTTGACCTACTGCTAAATTATTTGGCGAAAATACCAATCTTGTATCGATAGCCAGCCCGTGAGCGACGGTTACTGAAACAGTTGATTCAAAGCCTGAATCAATCACAGTTATTGATTGGCTACCCATTGTCATGGGAGTCCAGTAAACTCTACCAGAATCTTGGCTAAGTGTTCCTGAAGAAACTGAAAAGTTGGCTAATGGAGGAGTAATCAATCCTGAGTAGCCAAATATATCTGTTCGATATGCAGCTATCTCATACAATTCACCAGCGGTATAAACCGGCTCATTTGGGATAATAGCTAGGGTAGAAGTAGTTGCATCAGCTGGTACGACTGTAAGAATTCCTGTACCAGAAACCGGTCCAGCTGACACGGTGATATTCCAACTTCCAGGGTGAGTTGCAAAATATACCCCGGTCGAGTTCACAGAACCGTTTTCCACAAGCCATGTCTTTGAGCCAGCAAGACTAATATCCATAGTAAATCCATTTGCATCTACAAGCATTGGTTCAAGTTGAGTAGCAGAATTACTTTGAATTATTATATTTTGGTCAAAAACAAATTCGTATGGGTCCCCAGCGGCTACATCAATAGGAGCAGTAACCTCCATTTGATATAATCTGGCAGTCAATTGATACTGGCCAATATTCAAAGGAATCCATACTGGATTACCCTGACCAAAATATTGGCCATCAATACTCCACGCTGCCTGATCGGTAGGATTTGGATTCCCTCTTGCGTCAATTAAATTGGCAGTAAGGATATTATTTTGCAAAACTTGTCCTGAGGATATTGAAATTTCTAGCGATTGACCGATTCCCGGAGTTACTGTTATGTTGAATTCATCGGTAAGATTGGTATGTCTGGCTTGAATAGTGATAACCCCTGCAGTCCATGGGTAAAAAGTACCATCACCGGTAATTGTGCCATTTGAACTTGACCAGATGATTTCTCCAGCAACTACGCTGTTGACAGAATCATACAAACTTGCAGAAAACGTGATTACTTCATCAGCACTTATGGTGAATGCTGGAGATGATATTTGTACTCTTACTGCTGATGAGCCCTGATGAAAAACTGTTGACTGGTCATCTAACTCTGTTGTTGTTACTCCATTAGGCACCATGCTGAGCATCATTGAGACAATAATGAGTACTGGAATCATTTTTCTCTTCAAACCAATCACCTACAATTATTCAGTCCACTCAACCCAATCGTCGCTACCTGACTCGCGGTAATACCAGATCTCTTCATCAGTTTGACCCCATTCAGTGCCATCATCTTCTATTCGGTAATCAACGGCCCAAGTTAGGTCTTCATCATTCTGATCCTCAGATTCAACGACTGCCTCTTCGGGCTGGCTTGGAGGTCTGGTTGGCGGAGTTGGTACAACTGGAGTTTTGCTAATTGTGGTTTGGGTGAAATCTTTAGCAGGTTCAGAATCTTGAGTATATGAGTAATCATCCTCATCATCCTCATCATAGTATTCTCCATCCCCACGCACTAACCTTACCAAGAACACGAGTAGAGCCACAACAATAAGTCCGATTAATCCTGCTCCGACGTAGTATAGCGGCCCACCTGCAGCGAAGAATCCGGCAAGATTACCCTCAACATCATAAGTGAAAGTTTCAGTAAGTGAACCAATAACTATAGTTGCAGAATGACCTCCTTCATCCAGAGTTTCTAATTCCCACACTCCGTTACCCAAGTACGTGACATCTCCACGGTCGGTTGTATCAACTCGTGAATTTTCTGGAACGCTGATTGGATTCCAATATTCGTCATATACCTCTATTGATACGGTAAGTGTCTCTAGCTGTTCCAAGATATCTGTACTAACATTATACTTGAGGTTAGCAGCAATGTTCAAGGCGAAAACTTCAACCTCCACACTAGATGATATGGCTAAATATTCTGCAGTCAAGGTGTAGTTCCCTGCAGACCTGCCGTTGAATTCATATCCACCAACATTAATTGTTGAGTTAATATTTTGCGCTTGACCATTATTTTCAAGCCATACTACTGGCTGAGCAAATTGATTTCCATCAAAGTCTGTACCAGTGACTTGAAGAGTAACGATATCTCCTGCATTTTGCGTGTTTGTAGACTGAACTATCTCTAAATAAACCGGCGTACCATGACTTACTATAACCTCAAATTGGGAAGATAAATTAAATCCTCGCTGGTTAACAGTGTAGACTGAAATCGAGTATTCGCCAACAAGTGTAGCATCCCAAATATTAGAATCTAAATCCCCTGTGATATTGGTTTGAACAGAATTTCCAAGATCGATGATATTCCAAAATATTGGAACAACAACAGTGTTACCATCAGCGTCAAACATATCAGTGGTAAATTGTATGAATTCATCAGCAGTTATTACAAAACCATCCACAATGTCGTATTCAACTCCCTTAGAGTCAATTCCTGTAACGATTAATTCTTCGATGTCACCTACCGAAACCAATACAGAGAAACTTTCGGTGAATGTGATGCCATTTTCTACATGTGTAGCAGTAATTGTATAGCTTGTGAATGAAGCAAACACGGGGTTGAAGGTAGTTTGAGACGAATTATTGCTTGAAATAATTCCTGTAGTATCTAACTCATTGTGGGATACTTCCCAAGTGCCTTCGACAATCCAAGTATTGCCTTTCGAGTCAATAGCTCTTAACGATGAAGACAGACTTTCATCTGCGGTCATCTCGAATAATTGATTGTTAGCAACTTCATCATCGACAAGTATGTGGAATTGACTGACTGAACCTCTGGTGACAAATATTGTTACAGATTCTGTAATCCCTTCAAAACTTCCGGTAATCGTTTTTGTTCCTTGCAAATTAGGAGTCCAAACCGAAGGAATACCAGAAGTAATTTGGCCATCAGAGATATCACTCCAATTACTTGCCATTATTTCAACAAGTAATTCATTGCCTCTCACATCTACTCTGGTTGCGTTAAGGTAAAGTAAATCGTCAGCAGATATTGTGCTTTGTGACGCTTCTAAAATCAGTGATTGAATCTCACCATAGCTGACTATAACATCTATTTGATCTGATAAACCATTGTCTGAGTTTATTGTTATTGACCAGGTACCGATACTATCACCGGTAAATTCACCGATTTTTATCTGGGAAACAGGTGGTAGTTCATTGGGTGAACTAAACAATACTGTATCAGTTTCTCCGTTGGTTGAAGACAACGAATATTCACCACCCATATCGAGCCAAACCAAATTGCCAAATTGGTCATATAATGTCGCGAATAAATCACATGAAGTTCCTGCATCAACAACGTAATCACAGCCCGATAGTTCAACCATATTTGGAGCACCTGGCAAAACTTCAACATACAAGTCAACAGATAAAGTTGAAGAAACGCCAATCCATTGTGCGGTTATGATTTGATTGCCAACTAGGTAAGGATAATATTTGTCATTTTGACCAATTGACCCATTGGTTGTACTAAATGAAATAGTCTCACCGGTCACAAGATTGCCATGTTGGTCAATTGCGTAAGCAAAGACATCTATTTCAGCATCAGCATCAATGGTGATTGACGATTGACTAGAGGATTGGCTAAAAGATGCAAATAATTCAACAGGCAGGCCAGAATCAATAATAATTTGATAATCAGTGCATATCAATCCATAACATGCAGTAATTATTTGGGTTCCACTAGTGGTTGGAGTTAGGGTAATACTACTCTCTGACAACTCCTGTATTGTGCCTGTGGTGGTAGACCACTCAATACTCGCACCAGTAGGTAAATTATTGGCTATTGCTTGTCCAAGGTAGTCAAATGATTGTAAATCAAATTGATATTGATTATCTGCATCAAATACTGTTGATTGAGTACTTATGGTAAGAGAATTAACAGCAGTGTGATTTAGTTTTACTTTTGGCCGCTTATCAACTTGAGTGCTTGGTTCGCTAGAGTATAAGTTGACAAATCCATCAGTGTTAGAACCCGTACCGATTGCTGTTCCAATGATTACCCAATGCTTTTCATCATTGATTTGTGTACCGTCACTACCGATATTGAAAGTAATCAAATTATCAGTGTTAGAGTAGCGAACTACATCAATTGGTGCCGCAACATAATCAACACCAGCAATCAGCCCCGGTGTTGCGCCCGTTGAATTCCAAGTCAAGGATAGTTCGTTCCAACTAGTATGAAGGAATTCATGAACCGAAAATTCAATTTCATAGGCGCCACCGGTAAAGTCCCATGATTCAACGGTAAATTCAACATCCATACTGTGGAGGGATTGTGCTGTGTAATCTAACGGAATTTGTGAAAAGTCAATTGAGAAAATACCTGCGCAGTTAGAAGTCTGTGTTTGTAAACAACCATTTCCAACAACGATATTGGGATTTTGGCCGAAATTATTACCCGGTAAAGCATCTGAAATCGTGGTATCATAGACGTTTATGTGGGAAAAATCAGCAACTTCTTTTGAATCGATAAATTCGTAGGTATAGGTACCATCATTATTGGAATAATGTACAGGATCTCCTAAAGCAAATGTCCACCTTGCAGACGAAGGACCAGGAATATTTTGCGTGTATGCTTGAACCCACCAGGTATAGGTTTCTCCACCAATGAATTGGGAACTAGTTAACGTGTTACCATTAATCTCTGAATCATATAGGGAATCATAAACTGTTACCTGTTGTTTGTCATCGATAAATACCTTGTAAGAACTTGCTGAGGTTACTGGAGACCAAGTCAATGAGGTTTGACTCACAGTTTGAAGGGTCACTCCTGAAGTATCATACAATATTTCAGAATCACTTGGAGAAATTAGGGTTGGCTGACTTGGCGGTGTAACGCCGGCAATATTATCGACATATGTCAAAATTAATTTTGGTTTACCAAGTTGATTTTCTGATGACAAGAATTCAAAATAAGTACTAGAAACAGTCGTCGACTCTAATTTGAAAGAGAACGTCATATTTTGAGCAAGGAAATTTTGTTGCGCAAGATATGTAACATCCCACTGTACTTTTGGATTCGCACTAGAAGAAACTGTGGTTCTAGTTAACTCAGTGCCTGTACAATTTGGTGAGTTAG
>CAXGZX010000040.1:0-12490 GCA_964014545.1 uncultured Candidatus Poseidoniales archaeon
TGGCAAGACAAAGCCGAAGAAGAAGCAAAACTCACAGGGACTGTGACTGAGGAAAACTTCACTATCCCACTAGGCGCAACTCACCACGCGATATATCCACAAACCAATGCAGTACTTGCTTTAGTTCTAGCAATTATGTCGTTTGCTTGCGGCGGACTGATTTTTTCAATCCCGGCATTAATTATCGCTCTTGGAGCCAAGAAAGTTACCGATTTAAATCCTTATCACCCTGACTCGGGAACAGCTCAGGCAGCATATATCGCATCAATAGTCAACATCGTGTTGAGTATTGTAGTAATAATAGGCTACATCGTAGTGTTCGCCGTTTACTATACATGATGGTTAGGATTTTCTTGATAATACCAACACTGCACCAGCCATGGCAATGATTGAGGTAGCCAGCAAGAATCCAGGTGTGGACTCAGTACTCTTGTCACTATCATCAGCCTTGATATCATTAGCGTCAATACCTGTTCCAACAATAACTTCACCTTTCATGTTCATCATCAAATGTGGTTCGCAAGCATAGTAGAATGTTGTGTCTTCAGTGAATGTGTAAGAGAAAGATACTGTTGCCTTGGCTTCACCAGAATAGATGCCACCCGCCAGAATTTCGGTGCTGCTGATATCTTCTATCTCTGCTACATTGTGCGGCATATCAGCCTCAGTCCATTCCCAGCAAACGGTTTGTCCTACATCAATAGAGACAGAGGGGCGGTCGTATGCAGCATCTACTACTCCAATAGTAACGTCACATGTCGTGGTTACTGGTTCTTCGACTTCATCAACTACATCAGCAGGGGGCATTAGCACTTTGTCAATGACGTGAATGATTCCATTGCTGGCTTCAACATCAGCACTGGTAACAGTGGCATCTCCGACTATAACTGAATCGTTGGTAACGGTAAAGGACAATGTGTCACCATTTGCGGCCTCTGCTGTCATTCCGTCAGTTACGTTTGCTGCATCAACAGCAGCACCGGAAATAACGTGAAACAGCAAAATGTCTGATAGAGTGTTATTCTCTTCTTCGGTGTCAAAGTCATCTAGGTTTATTCCAGCATCGGTAAATGCTTGGTCGGTTGGAGCAAAGACGGTGAATGGACCATCTCCAGCAAGAGTGTCAGCCAATCCAACGTGGTTGAGTGCTGCAACTAGGCTGTCATGCGACCCAGTGCTTGACGCTACGTCGACAATTGTTTGATCGGTTTCATGGTCGTCTGCTTGCACAAATTGGGTTGCTTGCAAGACAAAGATTAGGGCGATAAGTAAGGTTACTTTTCTGTTCATGGCCTATGAGGCAAAATTGAGGGTTATAAACCACTGTATGTTTACAAGGGGTCCTCTTGGTTGAGGTAATAGCTCAACCTATCTGCCAAACCATGAAGCGATTCTAGAACTCTAGTTTCGGGTTTTAGATTCTTCTGTAAAACGACTCTTGTGTCTTGATCAACCAGCATATCAAACCCCTCAAGTAACCTTGCAAGTTTCCGTTGTAGTCTGCCCCCAGTTCGGTCCCAGTCCATCAGTAAACATACCGATGAACCGCCTACTGAGTTATTTCTTGTGCCATATGTTTCGTAAAGATGGGCCACCACTCTCTCGAGATTCCACCCCCTGTTCAGTACCTCAATTGGGCCAACAAATTCTAATGATTCAAGCGCTCTTTTGTCTCTTGGTCCTTCGACGATAATTGGCCAATTATGTAGCCGATTACGTCGCCGTGCCTCGCCTAGTGTTTGTCCTGCATTGGTAAACCGAAGCTCATAGTTGCCCAGGCCAGTACCATCATTGCGATTAGAACTTGCCATACTATCACATCAAGTTCCGTTCAATAATACTCTTAATCAATTGTATATTTGTGGTGGAAAGTTTTACTTTTTTGCTCTTTGATTTCAGCCCAGCGGTGATTTCCACTGCTTCTTTGGGAATATTAAATGATTTTGAAATCACATGAATTAGCGCCTTGTTTGCTTTACCGCCCTCGGCAATTGCCTTGACGGCTATTTTTAGCTCGCCATTCCATTCATTATACCCAATTATGCCTTCTTCTTTGGCAGCAGGTTGAACTTTGACACTCAAAATTGCCTGACCATCGAGAGTCGTTTGGAAACACTTTGAAACATCCAAAAAACCCACAAATCTACTCAGAATAATCAAGTCGATAAAGTGTCGTAATTTTTACTGTCGGAGGTGATTTCCAAAGGAAAAACTAAGATTCATATACTATGCTGATAAAAGGCACACTGCTAAGCATCAACGGATGTTGCAAAACAAGCAGTCAACAACAATATTCGACAAATCCTTAAGGGCTACTACTCGGGCGGTCAAACTGGGTGATGTCAATGGTGGCAGAGGATACCGTTTTTTCAGTACTTTATGAAAAATTTCTGTTTTGGGGCATCATCGTTGGTATTTTCACCTTCGCGTGGCTTCTCTATGCAATGATTAGGTACCGTGCAAGTATTGTTCCAGATACAACTGAAATCGACCACATAGTGGTGGGCTCATTTCCAGTAGATCGGCACAACACCAAAATCGAAGTTTTATTCTACGTAGTTCCAACAATAATCGTTGTTTGGCTAGTCGTTCTTGCCTTGGCTTCTAACACAGCTGTTTGGGTTATACCTGACGAAGAAGAAGCCTTCGATATGGAAATAATTGGCCAACAATGGTTTTGGGAATTTAATTACAAAGAGGAACTAACTTGGCAAGATGATGTTCGAGTGTCTGGGATAGATGTAAATTGGGGAGATAACCTAACCATACAACACTCAGGCAATCCCAATGCAGTCAATATGACGGTAGTGGTTGATGGCGCCGCCACAAATTACGAACTATTCACTGCCGGCGGCTCGACGCAAATTGATACAGCATTCAATCGCTTTGTTGCAGCTTCAGTTATGGTGCTGGATGCTGATGGCAATGAATTGCACTCTTGGGGACACATTCCTATCAACCATAAATTATCCACTGCAGCAGGAGATCATTTGATTGTTCCCTGTGATGAAAAAGTAGTGTTGAATCTGTTTTCATATACCTCAGACTACAGTGATTTAAACAGCACCTACTGGGGTGTTCAACACTCATTTTGGCTCCCTGAATGGGGTGTTAAAGAAGACCTTGTACCAGGTCTTGAAGGTGGTACAATGATGTGGTTTTGGCCAGATGACCCAGGCACCTTCAACATTCGCTGTGCTGAATATTGTGGACTTGACCATTCAAAGATGATTGGCAATGTTGATGTTGTCGCTCCGATTCAAAATGGACTAGATTTCTGTGACACGGATACCGGCGTCCAGAAAGTAGGGGGCTCTAATTAATGCGTACCAGAACCATTGCTCTTCTATCCCTAGTACTAATTTCTCTAGTAATGGTGCCGCAATTTGACGCCGCGCCTTCGGGTATTGGTTCAGCAGGTGACAATGGTTGTTCTTGCCACGGAGGACCATCATCCGATACAGTTGTATCAGTTATCGGCCTGCCAGAAAACTATAACGCTAGCGAAACCTACACATTCACAGTTACGGTAACTAATGACGTAATGGCACTTTACAACGACGGAAGCACCGAGGGAGCAGATCCTTGGAATGGCCGTGCAGGCGGGTTTAGAATCCTAGCCTCCAAAGGGGTTGTCACATCAGTAGATCCAACATTGAGCCATGAAATGGATGGCGGATTGACTCATACTACAGAAGGCAACGCACTTCGAACTTGGGACTTTGAATGGACCGCTCCTGCTGATGATAGCCAATTTGTCGAATTCACTATTTACGGTAATGCAGTCAACGGTGGCGACGGTTTTAACGGCGATATGTGGAACACCTATGAAGCAACTATTGCCGGAATAAATGCTGGTGAAATGGCCCCTAGTGTAAGAGCACTGGTGCTTCTGCTAACTGCAGTTGGTCTAGCACTTGGTTTGATTCTCTTGGGCGTAATGTGGGTTTACTACTCAAGGTCACCTGAAACCTTCGGAATTTACAACTTCTGGGCTTACCTTAAGCCCTGGCTAACAACTACTGACCACAAAGAAGTCGGTATTCTGTACTTCTTGTACGGATTTTTCTTCTTCCTTGTTGGTGGTTTCCTCGCTCTGTTGTTCAGGATACAACTGGCAGTGCCAGAGAACACTTTCCTAACTGAAACAGAATACAACTCATTCTTCACTCTTCACGGTACTACCATGATTTTCCTGGCGGCTATGCCGATGATTGCCGGTTTCATGAATTACGTCTTGCCACTTCAAATTGGTGCAAAAGATTTAGCTTTCCCAAGAATCAATGCCATGGGATTGTGGCTACTAGTCTTTTCCAGTCCACTAATTTACACAGGGATTTGGTCTGGTGAAGCAGCCGACATTACTTGGGTTATGTACCCGCCATATTCGTCACTGACTGAAGCCAATCTGGGCGAAGGTCTCTCTCAGTATGGCTCTAACCTAGGTACGACGGCGTTCTTATCGGGAATGCTCATGCTTGGGGCATCATCCACACTAGGAGGTGTGAATTTCATTACCACTGTGTTTACTATGCGTGCTCCAGGTGTCACATGGATGAAGATGCCACTATTCACTTGGTCAGTATTCGTCAGTGTATTCATGCTGTACATGTCACTACCTGCCTTGGTTATTGGTTTGGTATTCTTGCTATTTGATCACACAATAGGCACGGTATTCTTTACTAGTGGTGGCGACAGCTTGCTGTTCCAGCATTTGTTCTGGTTCTTTGGCCATCCTGAAGTATACGTAGTTATTATTCCAGCATTCGGAATTGTTTCAGAAGTTCTTGCTACCAGTGCTAGAAGATCTATCTTTGGCTACAAATCGATGGTATTTGCCATGGCCGGTATTGGAGTTGTCGGATTTATTGTCTGGGGACACCACATGTTGACTTCTGGTATGGATGCATTTTGGCGAGCCGCGTTCATGATTACTACTATGGCCGTTGCCATACCGACGGGGGCGAAAATATTCAACTGGTTGGCTACCATTTGGGGCGGTAGCCTCGTTATGAAAACTCACACTCTGTGGTCTCTAGGCTTCTTAGTAACATTTACTCTTGGAGGTATTTCAGGAATGTTCTTCCCAGTTGCTGGATTAGATGTACACTTCCACGATTCATACTTCGTAGTCGCTCACTTCCACTATGTTTTCATCGGCGGAACAGTCTTTGGTATTCTGTCTGGAGTTTACTACTGGTACCCTAAGGTGACAGGACGTAAACTCAACGAGAAACTTGGTCTGTGGCACTTCTTAATTGGATTCTCTTCTTACAATGCTGCGTTCTGGCCAATGCATCAACTGGGAATTAACGGCATGCCAAGAAGAACGCATTCTTATCTTGAAGAAACTGGATTTGCTGAGTACAACTTAGCCGTCAGTATATTCGCCTTCATCTTTGGATTAAGCCAATTGCTACTAGTTTGGAATATCTTCAGTTCCCGCCGTAACGGTGAGCCTGTTGGTAAAGACCCGTGGGGTGGCTGGTCATTAGAATGGTCTACTTCCTCACCACCGCCAACCCCGTCATTCCATGATATCCCGACTCAGGGTGACATGAATGAACTGTATGGGCATCATGAACATTCAGACAAGAAAACAGTAGCGGATAAACTGTGGACTGCTAAACCCAAGGGGGCTGAAGAATGAGCGGCCATGGCAACCATATTGAAAACTCCATTTGGGGCAGAGCAATCCTAATGGCTGGAGCGATAGTAACTATTGGGATAGTTGCGTTTGCTGCGTTAGGACTAGGTGTCGGTAGTATCAAGCATGATGCCTATGATGAGGCAAAGGACACATATTACGAAGCTATGGACGATCCAACCGTCACTCAATCGGAATTAGATCATCTACATCATGAAGAAATAGATGCCCATCTTTCCTATCTAACCTACTGGGTAGCAGGAGTGACCATCATGGTCATCAGTATCATTTATGCGATATTTTTGGGTGTTGGTGGATTCATTAATTCAATTCAGCCCCAAGAAGAGGAAAGCCATGGCGATGATCATCACGACGAACATCATGGTTCAGCATCACCGATTATTTTCTGTTTTGGTGTACTATTATTCTTAATGGGATTCCCTGACTTTGTCGAAGGGCTTAGACCGTTGCTGTCACAAGGTGGCACCTTTGAAGCAGGTAACTTAGTGCTAAGCACTATTGGCCTGACAATCATTATGATTGGTATAGCAAACTGGTGGCGAGAAGACCTACCGTTTATCGGACACGGTGAACAAATTGCTACTTCCGCACCATTTGAAGGTGAACATATCAGAAAAGCTGGTCTTTGGGTATTCATTATGTCTGAGGTTATGGTTTTCGCGACCTTCTTTTCTTCATATCTCAGAGTTCGAACCGAATGGTGTACAAAGTGGGCGTTTGACAACGGTTTAGAAAATGGCAAACCTGTAGAGGGCTGTGTTAGTCAAAGCCAAATTGATTTGTTTAATGCTGGAGAACATGTTACCGGTGATGTGGTCATGACTGCATCAGACTACCTACGACCTGGTGGTGCTGCAGGTACTGGCGACTTCTGGACAATGTTACCCGGAGCAGTAAACACCTTTGCGCTAATTATTTCCTCATACACCATCGTGCTTGCCCTCAAGACTGCCAAGGCAAAAGACTGGGAAGCACCAAAAGGAGTTCTAAGGCATCTACTGCCTGACAAGAAGACCGCAGTTAGAAATTATCTAATAGCCACTCTACTTCTTGGTTCGATGTTTATTGTTCTAAAGTTAGTAGAATGGAGCCATCTAGTGGCAGAAGGTTTCACAGTTGGAACCTCTCAAGGTTCGATATTCTACGTTGCAACAGGTGCTCACGGAATGCACGTTTTCGCCGGGTTGCTGATTATGCTTTATTTGGTATTCAAGGCAGATACTATTGGATACGATGAGGACAATGGCCAAGGGATCGAATATTTCGGTTTATACTGGCACTTTGTCGATTTGGCTTGGGTAGTTATCTTCCCGGCATTCTATTTGTATTGAGGTGATAATATGGGCGAGCACGAAACAACAGGAATAATTGAATCAATCGTCGAGCGTCTTCCGGGCAACCAAGACATCTACTTCTGGAATTTCATTGTCTTGATGGTCTTTACCTTATTTGAGGTAGGAGCAGTATTTTTCGAAACAGTACCTGGAACCGAAATAAAAATCTCTCGATTTGCCGTATGGACTATCTTGGTAGTCGTTGGAATTGTCAAAGGCTATGGAATTGCGGCCTATTTTATGCACTTGAAAGGCGATCCTAGGATTTATACTAGAACTGCATTATTCCCTGTCTTATTCGTTTTGTTGATGCTTTGGGGTATTGGTCTTTCCAATCCAGAAGCAATTACTGAACTTCCATCATGGTGTACTCCCGATTGGGACTATGCTACTTCTAGATGAGCACATCTCACATATCTAAAAGGAGAATTCATATACACTCCGCCATAGGAGTTGTCATGATGTCAAAGAAGTCACTATTAGCACTGTTAGTTGTGTCGTTATTCATTACCTCAGCGATACCGGCTGCCACCGCATTCAAGGGCTACCAACTTTCTAGACCACCTGTTGAGGATTTCAGCTTAATCGATCAAAATAATCAGAACGTGAACCTTACTGATTCCAGAGGTGATGTAGTTGTGGTGGCATTTGTTTTCACACGATGTCCTGATGTTTGTCCAGTTATAACTCAATTATTACGGTCGGTTGAATCAGGCATTGGGGCTGATTATGAAGAACATGTCTCCATTATATCGATCTCAGTAGATCCTGAATTTGATACTCCTGAACGCTTGAAGGAATATACTGAGTTACACAAAGTCAACTGGTCGCACCTTACTGGTGATTTAGCGGATATGGAGAGCATCTACGCTAATTTTGGTCTTGTTGTGCAAAAGAACGTCATCGAGGCTCACGTCGGTGATATCAACGGTCACCAAGCCGAGGATTCAACAGTTATGTTGGTCAATAATACTGGCGTTGCCACAGAACTAATGAACACACCAAGCGCTTGGTCAACAACTAAATTTGCTGCGTTTGAAGCAGATTGGGAACTAAATTATTCAACTCATCCGATATATGGTACATTTGTTAGCGGTATTGATGGAATTGAAGCACCATCAGACAATTCTTGGTATTGGAAGTTGATGACTTACAACACTAGTGAGCAGGCTTGGGAAGGTTCCATGTTAGGTGTCGACTCGGTAACAACGCCAACTAGCAAGAACATTGCTTGGATGGCTTCAACAGCAGATGAGACCTTACTAATGACACCAGACTTGGACAATTCATCGGTATCTCTGATATATCCTGATAACACCACAGCGTTTCAACAAATCAACAATTCAAACGGTTGGCATTTGACCTCAGCAGCCTTCGATGGTGCAGGAATTGAATTCTCTGCACCCCATTCACAATATGGTCATTATCTCGAATCAGTAAGCCAAGAAGACCCTGCAGCAGACAATTACTCTTGGTGGTGGCAGTTACATCAATGGAATGAAACCTCTATGGGGTGGCAAGCAAGTGATGTTGGCATGGATTCTATTGAATCACCTTCCTACATTGCATGGGCGCCAAATAGCACCGCCGATTCAATGATTCCAATGCCTGGGGCATTTGTCGAAGATGGTCAACAAGAATGTGACGGTAATGGTTGGGAAATGGGTAGTGGTGCTAGCAAG
Source organism: uncultured Candidatus Poseidoniales archaeon (assembly GCA_964014545.1). GTDB lineage: Archaea > Thermoplasmatota > Poseidoniia > Poseidoniales > Poseidoniaceae > MGIIa-L1. The sequence goes on from CAXGZX010000040.1 coordinate 8,685, forward strand.
CACTGCATGTGCGATAGTGGTTATGAATGGCCAGAAGATACCATGCTTTCTTGTGTTCAAGTAGACATTGTAGAAGAATACAATGTTGGCCACTCAACAACAACTTTCATCCTTGATACCGAAAGAAAGCCAGTAGTAGCATGGACTGGAGATAACTGGAATGCTGAAGAGTTCATTTCCGATGTTCGAGCCGTGGTTGAGAATGATGGATTAGTCGACACAGATAGTGACTCTATCCCCGGATTCACAACAATTGCCAGTATTGCCGCAATCTCTCTAGCAGCCGTTAGAATTGGTCGTAAACAGACTAATGAGTCACAATAACTCACTCTGCTAGTCAAGGCAAAAGACTAGAAAGAGGAATATCTGCGCAAACATATTGCAGAGATCGCATAGCCCGGTATTGCGGTGGACTTGAAATCCACTGTCGTAAGACACGGGGGTTCGAATCCCTCTCTCTGCGCCAAAATATTGTTTTCTAATCAACTTAGATAATGGAAGAGTTCTCAAACTAAATCCCCTCTCCTAGGTATATGCGGAGCGCGCGCCTTGCCCTGTTACTGGTCGCAACTATGTTGTTTGCTGGATGTTTAGGCGGTAATACTGCCGAGTGGGGCAGTAATGGTATCGATGTTGATTTCTCTTCAGATGAAGCATCAATAACTACTAATCTTGGTGACGGTGAATCATCCTTTAACGACTTATCACCAATTGGTTGTAATGTTGGTGAAGAGATCTATCCAAGTAAAAATGCTGGTGATCGAATAAAATTCTCCGGTTTCTTATCAGCCAGTATGCTATATGAGTCTCACGACCCAATCGATGGAGCAAGTGGCATGGATAATGCAGTAACTGCTGCGGTTGCTATCCAAGCAATGTCTAAGGCTGATGCAGGTAATGTCAAGGACGGCGAAGGTGCTAGAATTGACATAAAAGAATGGAATATCCCATTAATGCCACAAACTCGAGCAGGGACTGTAGATTTGGATGAAATCGACCAAGACAGTGAATCAGACTGGTATATTCTAGGCCTTATTCCAACTACTGAAAACTTGAATGACGGCTTCAAAGCATTAACTGAGTGGCATAAACCAATAACTGTTTATGGCTATCTAATTAGTCCAACTTTGGTTAACGGTAGTGCTTTTACCATTGATGGTAAGCCACAAACCACAGGCTACTACAAAGAGGGTAATGCATCTTATAGTCACACTTTGAGTAATGAGTGTGATCTAAATGTTGGAATTAACAACCTTCAATCGGTATACGTGTTGGTTGATAAAATTGAATTAAATGACGAAGTAATTAGTGCCAGCGGTAATTCTGATGACGAATGGAAAAATGGCGACATGCCGTTCTTAGGCAGGGCTGGTTTTATTCTATTCTTCTTAATTGTCGGGATAGGTGGCGCATTCGGCATGTTCATACTGTCACAAATGATTGTTAGGCAAGGGGCCAAGGAGACCATGAAAGTATTACTTGGCGATGAAGGGCTAGCGAAAATTAAGAAGGTTGCCTCCGATCTACGACGTGATAAAAAATCAGGCAACATTTCTCCCACAGAACGCAAACGGCAGCAAGATAAACAAGACCGTGAGGAAAAGAAACAGCGTAAGCCCCCCGGTAAATCAAAAGCCGATGCTGGACCAATCGCTGGTTTTGATTTAGACAGTGCTCTTTCATCTGGTTCAGATGATGATGGACCTCAAGAATTCGGCAGCAAGTCTTCATCAGTAGTGGTTAGTCAGGAAGCGATTAAATTAGAGCAACAGGCCATGAATAGCGAACCAGCAGTTCAAGAAGAAACTTGGACACCACCTACTTCAACTCGGACAAGCTCGCCAGTTAGCAATGTAGTTTCAAGTGAGCCAGCACGGAAAAAGACTGAGCACTTCACTGGCAGCGTCCGCAAAGAATCATCTGCACCCAAAGCGGCAGCTCCGGTCAAGAAGCGACGGGCTGCCAAGAAGCGTAAAGCAGTAATGCCAGACCAGAATCATGTCGAGCCTGAACCACAACACGAAGAAAAGGTTCACCAAGAAGCATTTGAGGAAGATGATGACTTCTCAGATTTCTCACTATGAAGAATGAATTATTTTTAATGCAGCCTGCATAACTTCCATTTTAAGCGGAGTAGAACCAATGTTTTCCCCATCAACATTAATCGCAGTTGGCTTTGGAGTGGCAATTTCAAGAGTTTTGAATCGATGGTAATCTACCTTAGGATGAAATACATGACGGCCTTCTTTCTTTAACTGGCCAAAGGCTTTGAGAATTTCTCCCCGTTTCATTTTCTTCAAAATACCAATATCCATCTTACCATCATCTAGTGAGGCGCCGGGGGCAAGCGGTAGTAAAGAACCACCAGTCTGGCTATTTTGTATCAAAAATAATGTGAAGTCATCTTCAAACACATGACCGTCGATGGTGAGTTTCGCATTTCGTCGATTGTTAGCCATGATGGCCATTAAGATACCAACATCATAGCGCATCGGGCCCATCCAACGCATTTTTTCCGCCTTGATAGTAGAATCAACCCCAAGACCCCAAGTGACCAGATTAGTACTGTAGCGAGTTAATTCACCACTCTCACTGCCTGGCAGTCCAGCAACCATGTCGACCTTGGCCAAATCAAGCGCCTGGTAGTGTCCTAAGCAAATTCTTGCCACAGCGTCTTCAGTACTTTTGATGTTTAGATCATTAGCCATCGAATTACCAGTTCCAGCAGGGATTAGGCCCACTCGGCAGTTACTTCCAGCCTGCATTAATCCAGTGACGACTTCTGATAGACTGCCATCCCCACCAACAACAGCTACAATATCATCATCACTTGCTGTTAGACCTGCTGCAAGCTGTATTAAATCACCTGAAAAAGTCGACAAATGCATAGTTACTGAAATCTCGTTTTCCTCAAACATACCAGCAACTTGTTTGGCAATTTTCTCACCTTGCTTTTTACCAGAAAATGGATTGACCATCAAGTGAATTACTTTTGCTGGCTCACCTTTGACAATCTCGTTGGTAAATATCTCAGCATAAATTGGCTTGTGAACACCTTTCTTTTTCTTACTGGTTAAGTCGGGTAAAAACTCGATAATTTCCGGTCCATTACCATTAGAGGCCATACTATCCGATACGGGTTTGGCGCATGAATACTTCCCTTTTGGCCAAAAGCAAGCACTCAATTATGGAAAGCCACACGGATAGTTCGGGGAAGTCTATGGAATGGAGTGAATCTGACGTTCAGTTCATGACTCGTGCCCTTGAGGTTGCTGAGACCGGCAGAGGACGTGTTTCACCAAATCCCCTCGTCGGTTGTGTCCTTGTCAAAGATGGCAAAATAATTGCTGAAGGTTGGCATGACCACTTAGGTGGACTGCATGCTGAGCAAATGTCAATTCATGACGCTGAGCAAAAAGGCCATTCACCAAACGGCTCAACAGCCTACATTACTCTCGAGCCGTGTAACCACTTTGGCCGTACTCCGCCTTGTACTCAAGCATTAATGTGGGCAGGAGTCAAGAAGGCAATTATTGCTCATTATGACCCTAATCCAACGGTTCGTGGTCAGGGGATCCAGGTGCTCAAGGATGCAGGAATTGAAGTTGAAACCGGATTACTCGAAGCTGAAGCAGCACATCAAATGCGTGAGTTCCTGTATTGGTGCAAGCACCGAAGGCCGATAGTCACGGTAAAACTTGCAGTAGACAAATATGGTTCAGTCGATGACCGTAGTCAATCTGCCGGTCGTTTTACTTCTGAAGGCTGCCTTGATGCTGTTCATCAATTACGCAAAGAATGCGACG
>CAXGZX010000041.1:0-12313 GCA_964014545.1 uncultured Candidatus Poseidoniales archaeon
TATCCTTCATAGCAACTAAATCCAACTTGTTGGATAAATGCTGCTACATCAGGTGATAGTGCTGCTGCACCAGACATACAGAATCTGATGTTACCACCAAATCGTGCTCTAACCTTAGACCAGACCAACTTATCATACAGTTTGTCAAAGAAGCCACTAGCAGGTACTGCGTCACATTCTACGCCAGCTTTAGCGATTCTTCGAGATGCGTGTTTCTTAGCCTTACCAATAAGTATCTTTTTGACTCCAGTAGCCGCCTCGAATTGGCTGTTTACACGGTCATAGAATTTATTCCATACTCTTGGAACTGCAAGTAATACTGCTGGTTTAATCTCAATACATTCATCAGCAATCTTGGTGAGATCTGAAATCAGATTAATGTGAACTCCACATCTAATCATCCAGTGCAAGTCAAAGGTACTACCAAACGAGTGAGCCCAAGGCAGGAACGCAGCGTTTTTGTCCCCAACATAAATCTTGAATGCCGATTGTACACAAAGAATGTTTGATAGAGTATTCCAGTTAGTCAGCATAACTCCTTTTGGATTTCCGGTAGTTCCTGATGTGTAAATAAGTGTGTTAAGAGCAAATGGGTCATCAGCGATTTCAAAGGTGTTTTCACTAGCTCGGCCAGCAGCCACAAATTCGCTCCATGCGTGAACTTCAACACCTTCTGGAGGTAGTTTGTTGGCTGATTCTTCGCCAAGTAGGAGGATGCCGCAGTCAGGCCATGATGCTGCATCGCTTGGAAGGTTGTCGACCAACTTGTCTAGTACTCCAGTATTAGCGACTGCGAGTAGAGACGGAGTTGAATCATTGAGGATGTATGCCCACTCAGAACCATGTTGGTGGGTATACATAGCAGTATATGCTGCACCAATTGCGTTAGCACCATATGACAGTGCAGCCCATTCAACAGAGTTATCTAGAATTAGCGCAACTCTATCACCAGTATTGACTCCAAGATCGTTAAGACGCTTAGCCACAGATGTTGCTAATTCGCCAAATGTATTGTAGTCCAAATGTTGTCTAGGCATGCCTGGTTCTGGTATGTATCCAAAACAAGGTTCATTGCCAAATCTCTCAACGCTAGTCATCAGCATTTGGTATAGTGTTCTAGGATCTTCTCCTTCAGGTCCTTTCCATTGTCGGTCGTCGGGCTGACGGGCCCATGCCATCTTCTCTTCTGCCATGCACACTTAGTGTAGCGTGAAGCACTTAAATTCGACGCCTGCAATTTTTGGCGAATTTCAACGGTTTTCTAACACTGAAATCACATTTTCTCGCCAATCAGCACCATCATTTCGATTGGCTAATGGGCTAGCAGGACTTGGATGCCAGCACGAAGTAATGGCAATAGTTCGCCCACTCTTTGTCACTCCATCACCAGATTTACCTGCACTAAATGCCAGTCTTGCGCGCTTTTCTGCATACTTACCCACGCCAATTATTCTAGTTATACCCATGATTTCAACTACCTGCTTCAAATGTTCGTCACAGGCTTCTAGTATTGGCTTCATTACCGCGCTTGGTAAATTATCGGGAGTTAGATTTTTACCTGTTTCACCAAGTAAAAGTAAGGGACAGTGATTGACCACAAAAATGTTAGAAAATACCGCTTTACCATCGCCAAAATGGTTGAACATCAAAGACCATAAGCGTTGACCTGACACTTCTTGTCGCTCAAGTTCTAAACCAATAATTGGACGTTTAGGGTGAGCATTTGCTGGGGTAAATAATTGGTGTGGCTCAATTTCTAATTTTTCTCTAGCCATTTCAGTTGAACCAAATGGCACACCGGTTTGGGCCATCCCCCATGGTCCGGGGTTCATTCCTAGCAGCAATGTTGTAGCACCAAATCCACCCCACTTAGCGAGGTATTGTTCATGGTGGGCCCAAGCATAATCTAGTGGATTAGTGGCATGACATACTGGTGTTTTTCGTTCAATCTTGGCAATTGATTTGTCGCAAATACTAGACAGTTGCTGTGCTGCCTTGATTAGTTTGTCAACCGTATCCACAGTGCTTGTACCGGCAGATAATACATGATACTTCCGAGAGTTTAGTTTTTTAATTTGTGAAGTAAACTTGGAAATCGTCTTGCCAATCAACACCTGCTGTGTCGAACCATGCCTGTGAGCTATCATATGATTTATCTGAACCCTTCCGCTTTAGTTTAGCACGCTGACTAATTAATTTCCACGCGGTTTTACTACCTATCCCTGGTATGGCTGATAGTTGCTTTTCAGTGATATTGTCGTGGTTAAGACCGATTTCCATACCGGTAATAGATCTGGCGCCGTGACCGGTGACCAATATGTCTGATGATGATTCTAATGGTATCAAGTATTCAGTGCCAATGAGGATTGGATAAGCCCCTATCTGCCGGCCAAAGGTAATTCCTGCTTTACCATGGCAACTCTGGTCAGTGTGCTCAGGGCCTAAGTGTGCAGGCAGTCTTGTTCGACCACCGTGAGATTCCCAATGAACTGAACGTAATATTTGTCCTAGTGGGAATAATTGTTGCAGTAACGGTTTGTCGATTTCATTGCGCACTTGTTGCTTGAAATCATTGAATTCTTGTTGTGGTATTTCTTGGAATCCTTCCCCTTCAACTTGCCTTATGTTGATTCTTCTAAGCAGTAAATTTTCGTTTCGCAACTCCTCTAATAATGCGAAGTTTTTGTGATAAGTTTGTTTAGTTTCACCGTTAAGTCCAGCAATAAAATTTAGCCCAGGCAATAACTTTGGCAAACCTCTAGAACCACGTGTTGCGCCATATTTATTGATCAGGCGGATGGCGGTTTTCAACTGAGTAGAATCACAGTTTAGCCAATTTGCTTCGTGCACTGCAGTATCTGCTGATTCAAGACCAAACGATAACACAGCGCCATCAGATAATGTCTCTACCAAAGTTTTGGTTATCTCTTCAGAAGGTTCTAGGTTTTCGGCGATAATAGATGGGTTTCCATTATCGGTATGGAGAATTTCTAAACGTTCGTCATTGCGTAAGCCATGCAATAGTTTGGCTATTGGCTCAGGATCGGGAATCGGATACTCCAGTTCTTTTACTCCCTCGGCCATGTAAGTGTAGGTGTCAGTCATGCCGCCTAATCTCACGTGTTTTACTCCAAGGTCGTGAGCTAGTTTCACCTCCTGAATAATATCTTCAGGACTACGCCAAACCGGTACTCCCTTTTTTGGCTCGATACAGAATTTACAACCCCGCTTGTATCGAACACAGCCTTGGTAGACTTCTACTTCATAGGTTAGTGGTCCTGGATTGGTTTCATTACCTAAATCAGGATGGAATTTAACCGCTTTACTTTGAGCACCTAAGTGAGCCCATTTAGTCCATTGTTCTGAGTCTCTTCTGGCATGTTTCCAAGTGCCAGTGTTAAGATAATAATCTAATGTGGCGTCGGTATCTTGAAGTGCTAAAAACAAATTTTTGCGCAGAGGATTCCAACCTTGTTGCCGCCATCCTCGGATGGCCCAGCCGCCAAGGATTGCCGGAATTTCACTAGGTAATGCACGGACAACGTCTTTCATTTCTCGAACTGAAATAGGGGTGCCGCGAAGGTACTTTCCGGGGACCACCGCACCGGCTATGCATGCAAAACCATCCAAACTTGTCATCAAACTTTCAATACCCGCTTCGCCTTGTTCTCTGACAAATTCGCGCCATTGATCTATAGTCATGTACTGGTAATCGATATTGTGCTGCTCTAATACACCGCACAAATAACGAATGTGAAACCCAACATATGGGGGTACGCCAAACGCCGCTGGCTCATCTTCATAACCATCGAGAACTAACCATTTAGGTGATTGGTGCTCGACCATGAACCATGCTTGAAGTTCAACACTTCAATCCTTCTTGCTACGAGGTCTAGGCTTACGCTTTTTTCCGTCTTCTTCTTCCTCACGCATAGCGCGTAATTCTCTTGAAGTCTTACCTGAGTTATTGCCACCTTTCTTGTCGCCGCCTTTCTTCTGTGACAAGTCAACTCTAATCTTACGGCCAAGTACTTCAGTACCATTCAATTGTTTGATTATTTCATCACCCTTGTCCATTTCTTTGACGGTGATAAAGGCAAATCCTTTCGGCTTACCACCATTATCAGTAATGATGTTGACATCAACAACAGTTGCGTGTTCTTTGAATAAAGTCTTCAGTGTATTATCGTCAGCCTTGAATGGTAGATTTCCAACATAGAATTTCAACCCTGCTGGTTCTTTACGCTTTTCTCGCTTACCCTTCTTGTTATCGCTATCTGCATCTCGAACTCCAATGCGGCGTCCGTTAATTCGGTGCCCATCCAATTCTTTGGCGGCAGCATCAGCAGTTGCTTTGTCGCCAAAGGTCACAAATCCGAAGCCTCGGTTAGCACCGCCATCATCAGTTGGAACGAAACAATCACTCATCTCACCGAATTTAGAGAATAGATCACGTAATTCATCAGTGCCGATTTCACGCGGCAAGCCGCCAACAAACAATTTGCAGCCAGGCTTGGCTTTCTCACGTCGATTCCCGCCACCAGATTGTTGTCCTTCGAAGCGGAAGTATTCTCTGTCTCGACCATCTTCACGGAAATCTTCAGCAATGAAGGTCGCTCTGCCAGATGGTCCTTTAGCGAACAGACTCTCTGCTTCACTACCCCATCTTTTACCTGAATTGTTTAAGGCACTAGCGCCTTGATCCAATTGGGCAAATCCTGCTGAGAAATTATCAGCCAATGCTCTGAAAGAACGGTAATTACAGCTCTTACAATTGACATTCCAATCGCCTTGAAGGTCAGCAACTAATGTATCACCACATGACGGGCAAATAGCGTGTAATACGCCGCAATCATTGCGTTCACGGAAATCTATTCTGACTACGGGAGATACTTCCTTAACCAGCGCACGACAAACATCTCGGCGTCTTACCGCATCAGCAGTTTGGTGCATGTATCTGTCGACTAGGCCGGTCACATGGAAATGTCCGTACAGGTGTTCTGGTAGCAGACTGCCAGGCTTACCTTCAATGCACAGAATCATTGCTTCACCATTTTTCTCATTGAGTTTTTCGACTCGACATATTACTGTGTCACCAACTTCAGGGGTGCAGACTTGCTTTGCAGCAGTAACTGTAGCAATTCCATCAGTGACAATAAAGTTACCAACAGCAGTTGCTAGGATACGACCATCAACTTCGATTGTTCCTTCACCAGCCTCACAATCAGAGGTGGTTGATACTTGCATTCCTGGGGTGACGAGGCTCGCCGTCATTTTCATCATTCCTAAGCAATTGTGGCCTTGTTTAGGTCGCACAACCTTCGCTTGTGTTGACGGGCGAGTTTATCCCTTTTCAATGCATCATACGAAATAGACATGCGTTATTCATCCTCATCAAGGATTTTAGCGTCGCCAGGAAGATGGAATCTCCAGCATTTAACTTGGGTTTCACCCATTTTGCGGCTTTGGTGAGAATACTTTGGTGGTAATCGGAAATTACTTTCAAACACAATTTCCCAATCATATCCGTTGGCTTTGGCAATGCCTTTGAGATGCCCGGCTTGTTGAGAATGGAGTACATACATTGATTTAGGCTGTAAACTAAAACCATATTCAAGCAATGGGCGGTCGGCTCTTGAACTTTGAAACCCCCATGGTGGATTCATAATTACAATATCAACATCAGAATACTCAGGTACTTGATCTTGGCCAATCATACGCCTAACCGTTTCAATGGAGCAGTTGTGTTTATTCATTACTTTATCGGCATTTGACTGCGCCACAGATAATACCTCTTGGTCTGCTTCAATCAATATCACATTACTTGCACCAATCATTGCACAGCCAAGACCCAGCACCCCATTTCCAGCACCGACATCAATTACAGTTTTACCTTCAAGGAAATCTAACTGGTCGATAGCTAAGACAAAGAAAGCTGCCAAATCACCTTCAGTGGAGTATTGCTCTAACTCAACAGAATGTTGCGGATGTTGTTGTAGTTTGGACAACTCGATGGCCAAATGTTTGGGCCTCAATGAAAATCACCAACCTGGGGGCCGGTAATTTTGATTTTGTTGATTGTTGAGGCGGGCTGCTGCTTCGGCTTGTTGACGCATTGCTTCTAGTCGGGCGTAAGCATCGTTTTGCTGGTTATTCTGTTGTTGCATTTGCATTCTAAGCAAGCGTATTTGTTCAGCCTCTGCCCTTAGCCTAGCCAACAATTGTTCACTTGGTTGGCCAGTTCCACAAAATCGGCAAAATCTCACACCGTCATGATGTTGATTACCGCAGTTGATACAGAAGCCCATGTCTTTCCCTCTTTCCCGTCATATTTGAGTCAATCGTTTTACTGTACGGCAGTAAGTTGCAAAAATACTGGCCAAGTTTCAAATCCAATTGCCATTGCCCGCTCGCTAATATCTTCCCACCTAGAATCGTCCATCATGTCCGAAGGTTCTACCCCTGCTTCCATCAGTTCGGTGACCAATGCACGGAATTCTATCTCGACATCAGACATTTCGATTTCTGGTTCAGTCTCGACAATTTCCGGAATTTGAACGTTTTCAACTGGTCTTGGATTAATCTCTTGAGTTTCATCTATTATATCAACAGGTTCAGCCACGTTCTCAGATTTTTGGCGGGCAAAGGGTAATTCTACATTTACCACTTCTTCTACTTCATTTGCCATTTCTTCCAACATTTGGCCCGAGAAATTATCCATCACCGCATCTAAGCTCGCCTCATCTTGAGATTTAACTTGCGGTGGTAGTGTTTCAACAGGTGTTGCTTGCTGGATAATTTTAGCCTTCTTTTCAAGTCGTCCAACACCTAGGACTTCGGCTTGTTGTCTGGCTAATTCAGCAGCTTGCCGCCTTGGTAATGAAACAAAGCATTTGCCCGGAATAGACTTTGGCGGAAATGGCAGGTAATATCGTTCAAGGGCGTCTATGTCGGGATGCCTAAAACACAGCATACTGATTGGTTCAAAGCCACGTTGTGCTGGTACTCCCATTGAGAACGGTACAGGAACTACATCGATGGTGCTTCGAAGCCATTTTTCTTGCGACATTAATTGCTGCATCCATGGTCCTAAATCGGAACTAGCGATGTCGACGAATTGGTATGAAGCAGAGCGAGGGTCAAAATTTTGTTCCTCGAGTAGTTTGGCTTCATCTCTAGGGCGATGAAACACAGTCATTACTGGTTGACCATGTTCAATCATATCCCCGTGTAGTTCCATGATTTTACGGTGTTTACGAGGAAACATCAGTAAAACAAGCAGCCGAGCAGCGTTTTCATCCCAAATCTCATCCCAGCGAGATTCAGCCTCAACATATAGTTGGCCAATGGTCATGTCTGGTATCAATGCAGTGATTCCCATAGCGCACCGTGTTAATGGAGCAGGAACAATACTTTAGGCATACCGTATTGTAGTTAGGAATTTTCTTGTAGCAAAAATTCGGCTAGATATACTAAACCACCAGCTGCACCGCGTATTGTATTGTGCGAGTATGCATTGAATGAAACCGTGTCACCTTCAACCAATAAATCTCCAACAACAACCGCCATACCAGTTTTCAAATCATCAGAGGGGTTTGGATTTGAACTGAAGTTTTCTCCATTGCTCCACAAATGATCTGCAGGATTTATTTGGTCAACTAAGTGAATCGCTTGCTTGGGTTTACTTGGCAATTCCTGACTGATTTCTAAAGTTTGAAACTGTTGGATTATTTCAGGTAACTCCAGTGAGCGTTGTGTCTTGAGTGTAACAAATACTTGATGACCGTCCCGACGAGTAATCCGTTTACATTTGACGTTGAGAGAAAATTCGGCTGGGGTTACCAATCGGTTTTGCATACTACCTAAGACATGGAGTAATTCAGCAGAAGTCTTTTCGGCCTCTCCATCAATGCTAGGATTGACACTTCCAGATAGTGCTTGCTGGTCGAATAATAATTGCCAACCAGCACCTGAAAGGGCTTGTTCACTACGCATTTTAACAGAAACAATCGCTGATAATTTAGTAATGGCAGCAACTGGAAGGGCAAGTGGGATCAATGTACAATTTGTTGCACAATAATGCTTACTTGAATAATTGTGATGAGGATTTATTTCAGGTATTATCATTGGTACATTCGGTTTTCTTCGGTAAGCACTTGAATTTGAATATACGGTGATTCCAGCATCAACAAGGATCTGTTCCACAGATTGAGCAATTGCTGATGGAAGGCCAGAAAAAGCCAGTTCAACCCCTATCGCTTGACATTGCTGAGCTAAGTTTGGATTATTGGCATCAATGACAATAAGGTCAGGTAAATTTGGCCGCAACTCATCTAATCGCCAAGGAATTGAGGATAACTGCTTGTCTGCAGATGAGGGGCTGCCAGCAACAGCAACAATCTCGAACATTGGATGATTAGCAAGGCGTTGTTGCAATCTTTGTCCAACTAATCCGCCGGCACCCAAAACCAAGCATTTGCGACGGGTCATGATTCGGCCTTCTAGTCATCAAATTTGATTGCTTGCTTAGTTCATGTCGAGATTGCCTTTACCTGTCACCACTTCAATAGGGTCTCCAAAGATACGCCGAATCAGCAATTTTTTGAAAATAGCCCAACCATCAACCACTGACCCTAATTTTGCTTCGCCAAGTCTTGCTCGGTAAGTAATCGGTATTGCGCCAAGGATTAATTCCTCCTTGACACATGATGCAAACATTTCCGCCTCGATCTCAAAACGCATAGAATTTAATTTCAGCGACGCAATGGCTTTTTTTGAAAACGCCCAATAACCTGTACAAAGATCAACAGCAGGAACGCCATATAATCCGGAGGCAATCCAAGTGAGCATATGGTTGCCAAAATAATTCAATTTAGTCATTGCATTCGGCTCAATATTGCCTTTAAGCCGGTCTCCAATTACTACATCATTTGATTCAAGTAAGGTTAGTAGATTGGTAATTTCTCCAGCATCGTAAGTACCATCTGCATCTAACATTACCAGTGCATCATGTTGTGAAGAGAGAAATTTAGTGAAGCCTGTGCGCATTGCCGCACCCTTCCCAGTGCCTGCTTGCTTGACTATATCGCATCCATACTCTTTAGCAATCGCAATAGTTTGGTCCTCACTTCCTCCGTCAACAACCCAGATGTTAATCTGCCATCCCATTTGGTCTAACTTTTTGGTTGGTATTTCGGGCAGCACACTACGTAGACCATTCTCCTCATCTAAGGTGGGGAGCATAACTACCAGGCTCTTCATTAGTCTAGACACCGCTACTTTAGTTTTGATGCCTTCGTAGTTTTCGTTCTTCAAATGTCTATTTCCAGCCAATGAATTCTAATTCCAGTTACATCAAAAACTCTGTCGCCACGTCCAGACAGACCAGTTGGATTTATCCATGAACTTGAATCAGTGCCCCTATCCCATTCTAATTGGATAGTCAACTGATTTGTAGTTTGATTAATCAAAAAACATTCACTATGCCATCCAGATTTTGAGGCGTCAATGGTGTTGCTACTTGATGGTAGATTTACTGAAAAAGAGTCTATATTACCGACTGACTCAAAAAATAAGCAAGCGTTTGAATTGATAAAAGCAGTTCTTGGTAAATCAAATGATAAAGGAGCATCTGTCCCCTCTTCAATAAATGCTCGATAATCTGGATTCATGTTGGTAATTGATTTGAAACGATGGTCGCGCCATGGATCTAGGCGCATCTCACACCCATCCTGGCAAGACTCATCAATTACCGGAGCAAGCATCACCTGATTTGAATCGCCGGCAAGATTGAACTGCCACAATCTACTGCCATCTGCTTCTTCTAGGACACTCCAATATCTGGATTCTGCCAATTTCCAACCGATTGTCCCGATTGGTGAACTTATTGCGTAGTCAATGCCTAATTGTTGGATTTTAGTGATGTTATCGTATAATATCCCAGATGTGGCCAGAGGATGAATTGTCGATTCTACATTAACTAAACCAAGTGTTGGGATGCTGGTTGTAGCAACATTTGCTGGGGTGTCATAGAAATGTCCCCAATGGTTATTTTCAGTGTATATTATACTGCCACTGGGTAATTTTTCTAAGTACTCTCGTAAAGTTAAGTCTCCGTTAGTAATCGGTCTTAATTCTTCATGCTGAGCGATTTGAATCACCACTGCATTGGCTAAAAGTATGCCAACTAGTACAGATGCACTGAGTACTTTGGCTAACTTCTCTTTGATAGTTGGGTCCCAGCCAATAGACAATAATCCCACTTCGTCATCTACCCCGGTCAACTTTGTTGAGGGGCTAATCCATAGCGCTATTAGTGCAGCAAGTGGTACATGAAAGGCGTGCAGCCCCATAGAATAGAGGGTGTAAGATAACAGAGATAGTACGGGTATACTTTGTAATCCCTCAATTATGTGGATTGAGCTTAGCACCCACAACATAGCCGTGCATAAGATAAGTAATCGACCTTCAACAGTCCGGCGTAATTTAAACCCGGCAATGATGGCAAATATTAGTAATAATCCATTATAGGTCAGCAAGGGTTTGCCTCCTTGCCATCCGTATTCGGCAAAAACGGCTTCATTCAGCATCCGTGGTGCCAAGAATACAATCGAAATAGCAACCGCGATAGTTAATAAAATCGAACAAGCAAATAACAATCTTTGGAGGTTTTCAGCGTATTCTGCTCGCAGACTCAGACCAATTATTATGTGAGCAGCCATTAAAATCCCGAGATATATTGCCCCCGTAGGGTGGATAAGCGCAACACAAGAAACTGCAATAATAAATCCTCGAGTGTGATGTGTTCCCCGATTCGAAGATGGTCTAAGTAACACCAACAGGCCAACGACTAACCCTAGTTGGCTGGCGATTGTTGGGAATCCTGAATCGTAAGTCTTAGCAAAGAGGCCAAAACCAAGGGCCACAGCAATAAAGAAATGTCCTCCAGAACCATGATGGTCCATTGCTCCAGCAAGGCCGATTATCAATATTGCTAGAGTATAATGGCCTAGATGGAATACAGCAGTACCTGAATCGATTCCGATCGTTTCCTGTAGCCATGCAGCCAATGCCGGAAATGCCGGTGGATAAGTCCAAAATCCTTCATTGGTTCCAGTTAATACTAAACTGCCATTTTCGGCTATTTGTCCTGCAAGTACTGCAAAACCAATCCAATCTACTCCAAAGGGTAATTTTTGGATTAGTGGCAACATAGCAATGCTGAGTACTAAGATTCCACCGATTATATAATTATAATTTGACCGGTGCGATTGAAACCATTGTTGAGTGGTAACCTCATCAGTAATCTCTTGGTCATCACTAGGTAAAATCATCCCGTGCATTGCCGCTTCAAGTTTTTGCCATGGCGTCAAACCATTATCGACATTTACTCGTCTTTTAATATGAGCAATTGCTAACGTATTCAACAATAAAATACCTGCTGAAGCAAGTTCCCAAGTCCATAACCCTGAAATCAAAATAATTCCGCAGGATCCGTATATTAGCAATAATCCTAAGGCAGGGCTTAGCATTGATTTCCGGAGGTTATCAGCAGTGCCGTCAAGCACTTTACACAACGCGTAGCCTGGAATTATACTGATTGCCAACAGGACACAGTAGGCAACAAGCATAGAATGTCCTAAGGCAACTAGGTCTTGACTTTTCGGCCAAGAATCAAAAATATCTACCAGTTCGGACAGGTATGGTCGGAAGGGAATCACTGTTTCATCCAGTAGTTTTGCTCCCCGATGATTATTGGGTATTTGACTTTACTAAAGGTCCAAACTCCAGTTGGCAATGTCCGTTTGATTATCAAATTGGACGTTATGATGAATACCGGCCTGGTATGTATACTACTGACTTGTTTTCAGGTGAACGTGACTTACACGTTGGACTAGATATCGGTGCACCAGTACATACCAATGTTTACGCCTTTGCCGACGGTGTAGTCCATAGCGTCGGAATAAATCCCGAGGCAGGGTCATACGGGCCAACTATCATCACGCAACATGAACTAAGGTTGCCAATTTCAATAGGTTCACATGAACTTGGAGATGCTAGAAAGTTCTGGGTTCTACATGGACATTTGTCTACTGAATCACTGACCATGGTGAAGGTTGGCGGCGTGGTAAAACAAGGTGAATTAATCGCAACTATCGGCAATGAACAGGAGAACGGTGGTTGGCCCCCACATGTTCATTTACAAATATCGTATGAAGAGCCAGTGGATAATGATCTACCTGGGGTTGTTAGGTTAGCAGATAGAGACGCATCACTCAAAATTTATCCAGACCCGAGATTAATAATCGGTCCC
>CAXGZX010000042.1:0-12030 GCA_964014545.1 uncultured Candidatus Poseidoniales archaeon
AAGCAATGGAAAATTCCGAAGTAGACTTCTTATTCTGTTTAGGTGGTAACTTCATTTCGGCAACTCCAGATACTCCTAGAACGGCAAATGCTGTTTCCCAGTTGGATATGGTGGTACATGTTTCTACCAAACTAAATCGTTCACACTTAGTCAATGGCAATGAATCATTAATTCTACCGTGTTTGGGGCGTACAGAGTCAGATGTTCAAGCTGAAATAGAGCAATTTGTAACTGTCGAAAATTCCATGGGAATCGTACATAAATCCCAAGGGAAACTGAAACCAGCCTCTAAAATGTTGAGAAGTGAACCGTGGATAGTAGCAAATTTGGCACATTTGACCTTGAAAGATTCTAATATTGATTGGCTAGGATGCGTTCAAAACTATGACAAAGTGAGAGATTTAATCAGTGAATCAATAAATGGCTTTGAGGACTATAACTCCAGAGTCAGGCAACCTAATGGATTTTATTTACCAAACTCTCCCAAAGATAATTGCGAATTTGATACAAATGATGGTTTTGCTCACTTTTCGATAAATCCTTTACCCGATGTATCGTTAAATGATGATGAATTTGTCATGATGACGATAAGATCACACGACCAATATAATACTACTATTTACGGACTTGACGATAGGTATAGAGGGATAAAAGGTAATCGCAGAATCTTAATGATGAATTCACACGATATGTTGGAATTAGATTTGAAAACCAGGGATTTGATTGATATTACTAGCCACTTTAACGGGACTAAGAGATTCTCCCGTAAATGGATGGTAATTCCATACAATATACCAAAAAGGAATGTAGCAGCATATTTCCCTGAGGCGAACGAATTAGTGCCACTAGAGTCTACTGCTGACATCTCAAATACTCCCACCTCGAAATGGATTATTTGCACGATAAGTGAGAGTAATTCGATTGACGAGGAGGAGTGACATTGACCAAAGGATATGTGGAGTTTTTCTTCAGTAATGCCAAATTCAGGCGGTTGTGGGCTGCTTCTGTAATTTCATTACTTGGTGAGTGGTTCAATACCATTGCATTATTTTTCTTAATTCTAGAATACTCTGGTTCTGAATTTCTTCTAGGCATTTTATTTTCTGTAAGAATGGCTCTTTTTGCAATCTCACAACCCGTTAATGGATTATTAGCAGACAGATTTAGCCGTAAGAGTTTGATGTTATGGGCTAATCTACTACAAGTAGGATTGGCACTTTCGTTCCTCCTAGTAGACGGACCTGAAGATATGTGGTGGTTAGTAACCCTATCTGGATTGATGATGCTATTACATGGAGTATACGTAACTGCAGAACGTGCCGCTTTACCAAACATCGTTGATGAGGAGGATCTAATAACGGCTAACGCTATTGATAGTGCTTCTTGGTCAACAGCTCTCTGTATTGGCGCTATGTTAGGCGGCATAGTGGTTAGCATCTGGGGCACTGATATGGCATTCATTATCGATTCATACACTTTCTTGTTGTCATCATTACTACTAATACCGCTTAATTTTACTCAAAATATAGATCCTAGCATGAAAGGGCCCTTATTTAGTAAAGCAATTGCTAATATCAAAATAGGTTGGTCGAGGATTTATTCTGATAAAAAACTACTCAGAATTGTATTCGCAAAATCGTCATGGAATTTAGCAGGTGCGGGTTTGGCTGGTGTATTTCTTGTGTTGGCAGGCTCTGAATTAACAGGTTATGGTGCCGCATTTGGGTTTGGATTATTCTTCTTTGCCCGTGGCATTGGAACAGGGATTGGACCACTACTAGCGCGTGCAATATTCAAAGACAAAGCTAAATGGCCTTCATTAATTGGCATATTAGTAACAATTTCAGGGTTTTTCTACTTGTTAGTTGGACTAAGTTTAGACATATATCTGCCGTTGACGGTTCTGTTAATTATTTGTGCTCACTCTGCGAGTGGAGGAAATTGGGTATTGTCTACCGTACTTACTCAAACATGGGTGGAAGATGAAGTCCGCGGAAGAGTATTTTCTATGGACATGTTAATCCTCGGTTCCAGTGCAGCGTTATCAACTACTGTGGCTGGATATTTAGTTGAATATCAAGGCTTGACGCTGAAAAATGGTTTTATTTCGTTTTCTTTATTGATGATTATTTGTGGCATAATATTTACCTTGTGGCGGCCAGATATAGATTCAACTGTCAAACAATAGGCTCAAAGAACTGCAAGGCTTGGGATTATCATGGGAGAAGACTATTCTACACTAAGGACATCCCTATTGTCAGGTATACCTGATATATTGCCTAACCATCCAGGATTCGACGACACTGTAGATCATGCGCCTAACCGCCGACAAGTATTGGATGAAAGTGGTAAAAGGCTGGCGATAAGAAATGCATTAAGATATTTCAATCCAAAGCATCACCGCGTATTGGGCAAGGAATTCTTAGACGAACTGAATTCCTTTGGCAGAATAACGATGCAACGGTATAGGCCAACAGATTATGAAATTAAGGCTCATCCAATTTCAGCATATCCTGCTAAATCACAACAAGCCGCTGCTATTATGCTAATGATAATGAATAATCTGGACAAAAGTGTAGCACAATTTCCTCATGAATTAATCACCTATGGCGGTAATGGCTCCGTATTTCAAAATTGGGCACAATACCTTTTGACAATGCAATATCTTTGTCAAATGACCGACGACCAAACTTTGGTTATGTACTCTGGTCATCCAATGGGATTGTTTCCATCAGATCCAAACTCTCCGCGTGTGGTCATCACTAATGGGATGGTAATTCCTAATTATAGTAAAAGAGAAGATTATGAAACTATGAATTCTATCGGAGTAACACAATATGGTCAAATGACTGCTGGGTCTTACATGTATATTGGACCTCAAGGAATTGTCCATGGCACTACTATAACTCTTCTAAATGCGGCTAGAATGCATCTAGATTTGCCTCCAGATAGAGATTTATCGGGCATTACCTTTGTCACCTCAGGTCTTGGTGGAATGTCTGGTGCACAAGCAAAAGCCGCAGTCATCTCTGGTGCTGCATGTATTGTTGCAGAAATGAATGAACATGCTGCAGTAAAACGTCATGAACAAGGTTGGCTTACAGATTTGTCATATGATGTAGATAATTCAATCGATTTGTTAGTTTCTGCTAGCCAAGAGGGGCGGCCAATATCCATCGGCCATATTGGAAATATTGTCGAGTTATGGGAGCGAATAGTTGAAAGGGGCATAAAAATAGACTTGGGTAGCGACCAAACCTCGCTACACAATCCGTATCAAGGAGGTTATTTTCCCGCAGATTATACCTATGATGAGTCTGTTCAAATGATGTCTAATAATCCAGATAAATTCGCTCAAGAAATTCGTAAAACCTTATGCAGACATGCAGACGCAATCAACCAATTATCAAATGAGGGGATGTTCTTTTGGGATTATGGCAATGCATTTTTACTTGAATCATCAAGAGCCGGTGCAGATGTCCTAAATGATGATGGTAGTTTCAGATACCCAAGTTATGTAGAAGATATAATGGGTCCAATTTGTTTTGACTATGGCTTTGGACCTTACAGATGGGTGTGTACCTCTGGTAACCCTATAGATTTAGCAAAAACCGATCAAATAGCAAAAGATGTTTTACAGGAGTTGACATTAGATGCTTCACCGTCTATCATTCAACAACTGAATGACAACATAAGATGGATTGAGCAAGCTGGAATAAATAATCTAGTAGTCGGTAGTCAAGCAAGGATATTGTATGCTAACGATGTAGGTCGGCGTAAAATAGCCCTTGCCATGAATCAAGCCATTGCTGATGGAGATATATCAGCCCCAATAGTGTTAGGTAGAGATCATCATGACGTATCTGGTACAGATAGCCCTTACAGGGAGACTGCTAATATTCGAGATGGTTCCATGTTTACTGCAGACATGTCCGTTCAGAATTTCGTCGGTGACTCATTTAGAGGTGCCACTTGGGTCAGTTTACATAATGGCGGTGGAGTTGGATGGGGTGAAGTGATAAATGGAGGGTTTGGACTATTAATCGATGGTTCACCTACCGCACAAAAGAAGATTGAATCGATGTTGCACTGGGATGTTAATAACGGTGTGGCAAGAAGGGCTTGGGCACGTAATCCTGGTGCGATAGAAGCCATTAAAATGGCAATGGAAGAAAATAAATTACTCCAAGTTACTATTCCTGAACTAAGCGATGATGCTATTTTAGACGACATTCTAGGGTGAGTTAATGGCGTCTGTAATTCAATTAGATGGCAATACATTGTCACCTGCTGAAGTATATGCTGTGGCAACAGATAATATTGAAATTAAATTATCGGAAGATTCATGGAATCGGATTGTCAAATCCCGTAAAGTAGTAGAAGACATATTGGATTCTAGCGAAGTGGTTTATGGCATTAATACTGGCTTTGGCTCGTTAGTTGACACTAATATTTCAAAAGAACATTTGCAGGATTTACAAATAAATTTGATTAGATCGCATGCAACTGGTTTGGGCGATTCAATGACTAAACCGGCTGTTAAAGCAATGATGGTAGCTAGAATAAATTCCTTTGCAAGGGGTTTTTCTGGAGTCCACCCTAATGTAGTTCAGCAACTAATTGATTATGTCAATCACGGAGTGACTCCGTACATACCAAGAATTGGGAGTTTAGGTGCAAGTGGTGATTTAGCACCACTATCGCACATGGCTCTTACGTTAATTGGCGAAGGTTATGTAATAGATGACCACGATAATAAAATCCCAACCAAAGATTTGCTTGTTGAGAAAGGGTTGATTCCAGTAGAACTTTTCGCAAAAGACGGTTTATCACTTATCAACGGCACCAGTCAAATGTTAAGTTATTCTATTTTATCTCTTCAAATTCTTAATAACTTACTGACTATGTCTGATGTTATTTATTGTTCATCACTAGAAGCATTTCAAGGAAGTATTAGTCCAGCGGATGCAAGAGTTCATTCGGCTAGACCACATCCTGGGCAGATTTTGATTTCGGCCAGAATAAGGCAAATAATGCAAAACTCGGAAATATTGGCCGGACATACAGACTGCTCAAAAGTACAAGACCCTTACTCATTTAGATGCGCCCCTCAAGTTCATGGTGCTGTGTATGAGGCATTGATGAATATGCGAGAAACCATTCAAATTGAACTTAATAGTACGACCGATAACCCGTTAGTATTTCCAGAAACTACTGATGATAAGTCCACTATAATCTCCCAAGGTAATTTTCATGGTGAAATTTTAGCACTTTGTGCAGATCGAATGTCTCTAGCCATATTTGAATTAGGTTCTATTTCCGAACGCCGGATGGACCAGTTACTTGATTCCAATAAAAGTGGTTTACCGCCATTCCTAGCCACCAACAGTGGTTTGGAATCTGGGTTGATGATTGTGCAATATAGCGCAGGCTCAGCCCTGGCAGAAATGCATGGGCACGCAGCACCGCGTACTTCATTTTCTACCAGCACATCAGCAGGACAAGAAGATCATGTTAGCATGGGGGCGACTGCATGTTGGAACCTTTACCAATCTTGCATTAGATTATCAGAGGTTCTAGCATGCGAGTTAGTAATTGCCTGTCAAGGCCTTGAATATAATAAATTGAAGCCAGCACCTTTTGTGAAATCTCTGCATAAATTAGTCCGGTCAATATCACCAAAACTTACGGAAGATCGCTCTACTAGTGCTGAACTATTATCAATAGCTAAAATCTTGCGAGAAGGAACTTGGCTATCTAGGATTGAAGCTGAAAATGAACGCTTAATTCGCTGAATCATAGTATTTCTTTTCTAGTTCATCTAAACCTGTTAACTGCCTTAATCTGAATATATCAGTGGCTAAATCCGATGCATTAATCGAGTTTGAGTTAGAATTTATGAATCTGTCTAAATCGACGGCCCGTCTGACTTTTTCTTCTACAGACTTGTATAACTCATATGCATCCTTTTCTTGATATTTTAGAGCAGGTTCTATTTCAGAAACATCTAACCCCATTCGCCTCCACTGTAATATCCGTTTAACTAAAATATTGTTGGAAAATCCTACTCGCGGCAATTTAGACAAATACACTAACCTCGGGTTTCCATCTTCACCTAGTTCATATTCCATATGTTCACCAGGTAAAATACTAGGTTCCGCAATGGCTTGATCTAGATTTACATTTTTTCCAATTGATTCTGTACTAAAATCTAATACTTCTAATATAAATTTTAATTTGGCTACAATTTCAACAGGCAATGATAACAAATCAATACATAATACACATGATGCATTATATTTGGTCAAATTATCAACAAATATTGCAATTTCAGCCAGTAGCCGGTCTGGACCTATAGTATCAGCGATCATTTCGAGACCTTCTATGATTACCAATCGTTCACTAGAAGCATCTATGTTTTGGCTCATAATGCCGTGTATTGATAAAAAATCAGGTTTTATTGCATTAACTCCATCTTGTTCAGTCACCCAGTATGTATGTAATCCACTCAAATCAAGTTGTTCCAGTAGCCGTCTTGCAGGGACCCTACTAACTAAGGTGAGTATTTTTTCAGGATTTTTCTCAATCAATATTTCAATGTCTGAAAACATCTTTGAATATGTATGAGTTTCATAAAGATAAGCGCGATTACCACCCAGTTGTAACATGATACCCAGTGACGAATAAGACTAATCATATATACATTTGAGCATAAATTACCCGTTAATCATTATATCATGGGTAGTAATCCGACAAATGGGTGTGACAATGTCCGACAGTGAAGAAAAAGAAACTCCAATGGCAGAATGTGGTTCATGTAGGGCAATAATTCCTCTTGATTCCAAAGAATGTAGTGAATGTGGAATTAAAATCTCAGGGGTTTCTGAAGTAGCACTAGGTGAATGTGGTGCATGTAACTCTTTAGTGCCAATTGACTCTAAAAGTTGCCCCGATTGTGGTGTATTCTTCGTTGCAGATGACGTCCTGGATGTACTGCGAGAATGGTTTGCAGACACAGGTATAGAAGCCCAAAAGCTATTCGAAAAATTCGACTCCGACTCTGATGGCTCTATTGACGCAGATGAACTGCGAGATGGATTGCTTAAGATGAAATTGGCAGACCTACCGCCTTCACAAGTTGACCGTCTAGTAGCCGAAGTAGATACTGATTCTGATGGAGTAATAAGTCTAGAAGAATTAGTATTTTCAATAACTGGAGAAACAATAGCCACACCCGAACCTAAAGATGAAGAAGAAGTAGTGGAAGATGTTGCCGAGAAAACAAAAGATTATGCGGAAAATGTACTGGATAGAATAGTTGCTAAACATGAAATAGCGGACAAAATAAAATTCATCGCTTTTGCCCAAGATTACGACGCAAATAACAATGATTACTTGACCGAAGCAGAACTCAAAAAGGCTGCAATCGATTACACAAAGGAATCTAATGAATCTGATGCAGAGGTCGAAGAAATTCAGGAGGCACCACAAACGGAGGAAGATGTGGATTCAGAAGAAGGTAATGTCGACTCAGCCGGCGATTCTTCTGACGGGTTATCGGATGATGAAGAGGAAGAAACTGATCTTGAAGAATCGGATTCCGAAGAAATTATTGAAGAAGTAATCACCGATTCTGCTATGGATAATTTGGCTAAATTAGTATCCACTGCTGCAGGATTGGATATGACCATTAGATCCATGTTCGAAACCATTGATACAGACGAGGACGGGATGATTAATGGGCCGGAATTGCAAAATGGCATTATAGAAATATGTGGAGATTCGCTTTCTCCAGCAGAAGTTTATGAAATTATTTCAATGGTAGACGAGGATTCAAATGGCAGAATAGACGCATTTGAATTAATTGAAATAATCGAATCAATGGATATCGAAATCGAATCCGATACAGTGACTAAATCAGTGTCTGCTATCCAATTACTAACCAATTATATGGACGACGCCGGCTATACTCCATCAGCCTTATTCAACAATTTGGATATTGACGGCGATAGTAGGGTTAGTAAAGAAGAACTGGGATTGATATTACACAAAGAATTAGACGATGAAATAACTCCTGAATCAATTGATCAACTAATGAATATGTTTGATGAAGATGAAGATGGTTTTGTTGACATGATAGAATTTGTCGCAACCATAGAGGATCACGAGGAAGAGGAATACGAAGGTGGAGCAGCATTATCAGACAAAAAAGAATTCCCGTCTACTTGGCAAAAGCGCATGATGTCTAAAAAATGGAAAGACGTTGTATGGCCATTAATACACTCAGCATTTGTCTTCTTCGTCATAATTTGGGCAGTAAATGCAACACTAGCACCATTTGTCGACGGTAGTGGTGGAATAGTAGAACTTGACACCGAATTTGGTGGGACAATCGGTGAAGATGGAACAGCTTATGCCAATGGTGATGCATACCCATGCGACGAAAGTGTGCAAACTGACGGTTGTAAAAACTCATTAGCGCCATTCGCTGCGGAAGGCGGCGAGATTTCGATGCCAGCTGGGTTTTACTGGGACGGAATATTATTCATTATACTAGGTACATTTGGCTTGATTGGTAGTTTGTTCATGCAACTATCTGTGGTCCCAGGATGGAGAGCACGAGCAAGAGCCATGAAGGATAATTCCGACGAAAGAAAGGAAGTCAAAACGGCGATTAAGGATGATGAAGATGATGCAGAATCAGAAGATGATGTGGAAGATGACTCCACTGAAACAGATGAAGATTCAAAATTAGAATCTGGTGAGGAGTCTGAAGATGATGGCGAGGAGTCCGAAGATGATGATGAACAAGATGAGATAGATATTGGTTCATATATCGGGCTAGTATTAGATGATGAAGAGGTATATGGCACTATCATTGAATTTGATGATGAAGAAGGTTTTGTAACTATAGAAGAAGATGGAACTGGCGATTTAGTGACTGGATACCAAGATGATATGTTCTTAGAAGATTAACATGTCAAAAGATAGTTTGAAATTATTTGCTGGTAAAGCCATCTGTCCTTCTTGCGGTTGTATTGAGAATATCGGATCTTTCAGATGCGTCGGATGCGGAGCTTTTCATTCAACTGCCCATCTAGTTGAACGTGATGTTCCTCCTCCTGAATTGCGTGAAGTCATAGAACAAACTGTCAACCCTATGGCCTATTCAATTGGACCCAACCAGAAAATTATCGAAGAATCATTTGAACAAACTGATGATGTTAAATCATGGGATGGAGGATCTACTGACTTTTCATTTACAGATGACGGTGCTAAAATTAAAACAAATCCTACTAAAGATATAGAGATACCAAAATCCGAAGAGTTATGATTTTAGCATAAACCTTTTTTGATAGGTAATTATTGTACCATTTAATGCAAGCGATATTAATTGATATTCATTGGTGGGCTCGGAGAGAATTGAACTCTCGATCTTCGCCATGTCAAGGCGACGTCATAACCCCTAGACCACGAGCCCTCAAGCAAACCGAATAACCGGGTGTATTAAATCGCATCGGTTTAACTTTAGCTAACTATCTTGGAAATTTTTCCATTACAGTCTTGTTTTGAACATCTACCAGCCATACGTGTACGTCCATTGGACATCTTGATTAGTTCACCATTACTTATTGGCCCATAACTCTTACATTTTAGACAAAAACCAGATACTTCAGACATTCCACTCAAACTAACCAGTTAGTGAATAACTATCAATTATTCCTTTGAGAAATTGTATTTGATATAGTTTGGCAAATATTGTGACTTTTCCACCTTAGTGGGGGGGTTATTTGGACAAATTTAGGTATTTTTGACACAAAACCACCACTCGTTGAAGTAAAAACGGCAGACTGCGTTACAAATTTTTGATTTTAGATTTTGACGCTAAATCCTTATTTTGATCAAATGTCGTATAACATTGATTATACGACTTGACGAGCATGGTTATTTTGGTGTATTTGTCGTGTTATCATCTATTTTGAATAATCCTAGTAGTGGCGGCCCAGATAAACAAGATTCTAGACCCCCGTCTTTTGGATCTAATGTACTATCTACTATTTTTTTTACTTCGTGGAATGAATCCAAATCCTGGTAAACCGTTTGAATGAGAAATAGGAATTCATCAGAACTTGATTTGCCAAACCAAGAATTGACACACCCATCTTGACGCTTTGCCAATTCGATTCGTGATTTCACCATCCTTTCAAATCTAGCTTCTTTTCCTTCCTTGGCCTGACATACGATAGTTTCTATGTATTGCATGAAAATCACATTGTTTTGTTTTCTAATAAGTTTAGTTCTTTTGCTATTTGATAAGCATTTAATCAATATTCATAATTGTTGTATTTTCCATTCAATATGTTGGCAGATACTGGAGAATCACCAGGAGTTAAACACCAAGACTCCCAATGTGGTGAACTTAAGATATTCAAATTAGCAACTGCTCCTGGAGAAATTACCCCATGACGTTTGCCAGAAGGGTGTGGGGTAGTAAATGACGGGTTAATTGTCGATGCTACTAATGCTGCTAATGGATCAACTCCACACCTTTGAACAATACATGAAGCGACAAATGGCAGACTTAGAATTTGGTTATTTGGATTAAAGTCAGTAGCGATTGTCCATAAGTGTTTATTGTCTATCATTGAATTAAAATCAGGCCAGTTAGAACCCATCGAGTAAGGTGTTCCAGGTAAAAACCCGGTGTTCACTCCGGCCTGAGTCATCTTAGTACGGTTTTCCTTGCTGGTATAATGTGAATGGTCAGCAGTATCTACTTTTAGTTCAGCTGCAAGTTCTCCACCGCCACCATCTGAAAATTCATCAATGTGCATTCGTAGGTTCATTCCATATGATTTTGCAGCATTGAGTATTTGTTCAGATTCATCGATGCCAAACCAGCCAGGTTCGCAAAATACATCAGCAGAACGTGCTAATTTCGTTTCTGCTACTAACGGTAATTGGTCGCTGATTATTTCTTCTGTGTAACTCTTCAAAGTATGATTATCTGGAACTGCATGAGCTCCAAGCCAAGTTGAATCAACCGACGGGGTCATGTAATCATCCGCTAACATCTTGGCAACCTTTAGCAACTTAATTTCAGAACGAGTATCTAGTCCATAACCTGATTTTGTTTCAACATGAGTTGTCCCATTTCTTAATGACTTCAATAGACGTTGCTTTGAAATGACAAATAATTCAGTTTGAGATAGTGATTTAGTAGAGTTTACTGTTGATACAATGCCGCCACCCATCTTAGCAATATCTGAGTACGTGTGTCCTTGTTGTTTCCACCTAACCTCGCGAGAACGGTCGCCACCCCAAACCATGTGGGTGTGGGAATCAATTAGCCCAGGTATTATCGCCTTTCCGTCAATATCAATTATTTTGACCTCTGCTGAATTATGTGATTCATAATCATCTAGAGCTTCATATGAATTACGGATTGCAGAAATTTCATTAGCGTCTATAATAATTGCTTTTCCTTTAGAGAATAACCATTTTTCATCTTCCATGTCATGGCCGACAATCGGTACGTTCGAATCGACATGAACTATTGGTCCACAGTTGATTAGAACGGTCCTCATAAATACCCCCAATAGGTGAGGGTTCAAGAATAATGGCTTGTTAGGATTAAATGGCGAGATGACATGTGGACACTAGGAATAGAGTCAACCGCGCACACATTATCGTTTGGTTTAGTCGATGACAAAGGCATTCCATTTCCTTCATCGTCAGCAACAATTCGACCAGAAAAAGGTGGGATCCATCCTCGAGAGGCTGCAGATCACCACAAAGACTGTGCTGCTAGTTTGCTTGCTAAATTACTTGATGATAATTCATTATCCGCAGCAGACATTTCGGCTGTTGCCTATTCTCAAGGCCCTGGTTTAGGGCCTTGTCTGCGTATTGGTGCTGCAATTGCTAGGGGGTTGTCAGCTAAGCTTGATACTCCATTAATTGGTGTCAACCATTGTGTTGCCCATATTGAAATTGGTCGTCAACAATGCGGATGCGACGATCCAGTTT
>CAXGZX010000043.1:0-11988 GCA_964014545.1 uncultured Candidatus Poseidoniales archaeon
ATCGCAGTCAAATGAAAAAGCCGTTAGTCAAATTCTAAGAGCAGCAGCCCTCACTTATGTCTCGGCTGCATTAGCCGACATTTTAAACCTCAGTCGCTGGATTTTTATTCTGTTAAGGCGATAAAAAAAATCTAAAAGAAGAGATTTATAAATTTCTAAAATTTATATAAAATTACGCCCAGTTATCTCGTGGGGGGATTAATTACTTAAAAATGAAAATAGGCTTTGATTTGCTTAGACCTTTTTGTATTGGCTTGTTTTTTGCATTAGCTGGATTTCTGTCTATGCAAGCTCACGCTAATGGTATTGCAAGCGTTAATTCATATGTAGAAATTAAAAACAGTGCCACTGATCTTAGAGCGCGAAAGCAAGTCAGCAGCGGCCAAAGATCTTCTTCAGGATTTGACTTTATAATTACTCCTGAGAGAACAGAAATTTGTCAGCAAGGTCAGACCAGCTCTCAATGCACCACTACTTATAACTTTAGTGGCCTTGGTTACGTACCAACTGGAAGCTTAACTTCGATTCATTTTGGGAATACCCCGGCCAATTCTTACCTGGTTTTTATTAATGATAATCATAGCAAAAGTGATCGAACCGATAAGATTGGCCAAATAATATTTGATAACGAAATATTGGGGTACTGGACACACTCTTCAATGACTGTGGATTTTCCAGAAGTCGATAAATTAAACGCATTATACCCAAGCCCAACTGATAATGGTTACAGTGCAAGGAGCACAGAGAATCATAATCATTATGGCAGCAGCACAACTTCCTCAACCCAAGGCGGTGATTGGGTATCTATTGGCTCCGATAAAAGAACATTAAGGTTTGGCTCAAAAAACGGCAACCCAGGAGACTATATTCGAGTAATTACTAGAGCAGCCAATCCGACGGTTGATTTTAATATTACTAACTCTAATGGAGCTGAATCGGTTTCCTCTGCAGCTTTAACTGTAGATTTATCATTTGCATCAAGTCAGGACGTGACAGTTAATTATGCTGTCACTGGAACCGCGACTGGCTCGGGTACCGATTACACTCTAGCCAATGACACTTTAACCATAAGTGCAGGTGATACAACCGGGGTCATCACAATAGCAGGGATTGTTAACGACTCTTTAGATGAGGCCAATGAGACAGTCATTGTGACCTTATCAAGTCCAAACAATGCAACTTTAGGCAGTGATAGTGTTCACACTTATACGATTACTGACAACGATAATCCTCCGGTGGTAGATTTCAACACTACTAGTTCAAATGGCGCTGAATCGGTTTCCTCCAAAGCCATCACGGTCGATTTATCTGCCGCGTCCAGTCAGAACGTAACAGTTAATTATGTTGTGACCGGAACTGCCACCGGCTCGGGAACTGACTTTACCCTAGCCAATGACACCTTGACCATAAGCGCTGGCGCAACAAATGAGACCATCACAATAGCGGGGATTGTTAATGACCTGCTTGATGAAGTTGATGAAACGGTGATCGTGACCTTATCAAGTCCTAACAATGCAACTTTGGGCAGTGACAGCGTTCATACTTACACCATCACTGATAATGATAATGCTCCAACAGTTGACTTTAACACTACCAGCTCAAGCGGGGCTGAATCAGTTTCTTCCGTCGGCTTAACTGTAGATTTATCGGCAGCCTCTGGAAAAGAGGTGACAGTTAATTATGCCGTGACCGGAACCGCGACTGGTTCGGGTACTGATTTTACTTTAGCGAATGGAACTCTACCTATAAGTGCTAATACAACATCTGGGACTATTACAATAGCGGGGATCATTGATGACTTAATTGACGAAGTTGATGAAACGGTGATCGTGACTTTATCAAGTCCAAGCAATGCGACTTTGGGCAGTGATCAGGTTCATACTTATACGATTACTGACAACGATAATCCTCCGGTGGTTGATTTCAGTAGCACCAGCTCAAATGGAGCTGAATCTATATCATCCAAAGCCATCACGGTGGATTTATCTGCTGTGTCCACTCAAAACGTAACAGTTAATTATGCCGTAACCGGAACGGCGACTGGTTCGGGCACCGATTACACCCTAGCCAATGACACTTTGACCATAGCTGCTGGTGAAACCATCGGGACTATAACAATTGCGGGTATTGTCGATGACGGTCTAGATGAAGTGGATGAAACAGTGATCGTGACTTTATCAAGTCCAAGCAATGCGACTTTAGGCAGTGACAGCGTTCACACCTATACCATTAGTGACAATGACAATCCTCCGGTAGTTGACTTCAATACTACTAGTTCAAATGGCGCTGAATCGGTTTCTTCTAAAGCCATTACGGTGGATTTATCGGCAGCCTCAGGAAAAGATGTGACAGTTAACTATGTCGTGACCGGAACCGCCACTGGCTCGGGGACTGATTACACATTGGCTAATGACACTTTAACCATTAGTGCTAGTGCAACATCCGGGACGATTACGATTGCTAGCATTGTTGAAGATTCTCTAGATGAAGCCGATGAGACAGTGATTGTGACCTTGTCTAGTCCAAGTAACGCAACTTTGGGCAGTGACAGTGTTCACACTTATACGATTACTGACAATGACAGTACCCCAAATATTGACTTTGACAACTCTAGCTCAAGTGGAGCTGAATCGGTTTCTTCTGCAGGTTTAGGTGTTACTTTAGGGGCAGCCTCAGGACGAGACGTAACAGTTAATTATGTCGTGACTGGAACGGCTACCGGTTCTGGTACTGATTACACTTTAGCGAATGGAACGCTCTCCATAACTGCTGGAGATACAACCGGGACCATCACAATAGCAGGGATTGTCGATGATTTAATTGACGAGGCTAACGAAACAGTGATCGTGACCTTGTCGAGTCCTAACAATGCGGTTTTGGGCAGTGGTCGAGTTCATACTTATACCATCACTGATAATGACAGCACACCAGTAGTTGATTTTAATACTACTAGCTCAAGTGGCGCTGAATCTATATTTTCCAAAGATCTTACAGTTGATTTATCCGTCGCCTCCAGTCAAAACATAACAGTTGATTATGCCGTGACCGGAACCGCAACTGGCTCGGGTACTGATTACACCTTGGCGAATGATACTTTGACCATTAGTGCCGGCGAAACCTCCGGGACTATTACGATCGGTAGTATAGTTGACGACTTATTGGATGAAGCCGATGAGACAGTGGTCGTGACCTTATCAAATCCCAGCAACGCAACTTTGGGTAGTGACCAAGTTCATACTTATACGATTAGTGACAATGACAGCACACCTGTAGTTGATTTTGAATTAACTAGTTCAAGCGGGGCAGAATCAGTATCTAGCAAAGATGTTAAAGTCAATTTATCGGCAGCCTCAGGACAAGATGTGACAATTAATTATGCCGTTACTGGAACGGCTACCGGTTCTGGTACTGATTACACCTTAGCCAATGACACTTTGACCATCAGTGCTGGTGCAACAAACGGTACTATTACAATAGCAGGGATTGTCAATGATGGAGTTACTGAAGGAAGTGAGACCGTTATTTTGACTCTATCAAGTCCCGGTAATGCAATCTTGGGTAGCAATGATGTTCACACGTTTACAATTTTGGAGCCAGTAGGGGACAGGGATATATCTTTTGCTGCTGCCACTTCCAGCGGAGCTGAATCAGTATCTTCCAAGGATCTAACTCTACTGTTGTCTGCATCACATTCTTCTAACGTAACAGTAGACTATGCTGTGACCGGTACTGCAACTGGCTCAGGCACCGATTATACTCTTGCAAATGGCATTGCAACCATTGCCGCTGGTTCAACATCAACCACGATTAATATTACTGGCATTGTTGATGACTCTCTGGATGAGGTGGACGAAACTATTGTTGTCACTTTATCTAATCCTTCAAACGCTGACTCAGGCTCTATTCTTGTTCATACTTACACGATTACTGACAACGATAACCCTCCAGTGGTTGACTTCAATACTACTAGTTCAAATGGCGTTGAATCGGTTTCTACTAAAGCCATTACGGTGGATTTATCGGCAGCCTCAGGAAAAGATGTGACAGTTAATTATGCCGTGACCGGAACGGCCACCGGCTCTGGCACCGATTACACTTTAGCGAATGGAACGCTCTCCATAAATGCGGAGTCAACTACTGGCACGATCAATATATCAAGTATTATCGATGACTCAATCGATGAGGTTAATGAAACGGTGATCGTGACCTTATCAAGTCCTAGCAATGCATCTTTGGGCAGTGACAGCGTTCATACTTATACGATTACTGATAACGACAATCCGCCAGTGATAGATTTCAATGCCATCAGCTCAAGTGGAGCTGAATCGGTTTCTTCCGCTGATTTGACTGTTGATTTATCTGCAGTATCAGGACAAATCATAACAGTTGATTATGCTGTGACCGGAACCGCAACTGGCTCGGGTACTGATTACACCCTAGCCAATGATACTTTGACCATTAATGCTAATACACCATTTGGGACTATTTCGATCGCCAGCATTGTTAACGACGCACTTGATGAAGCCGATGAAACAGTGATCGTGACTTTATCAAATCCCAGCAATGCAACTTTGGGTAGTGATAGCGTCCATACTTACACCATTAGTGACAACGACAACGCTCCAGTGATTGATTTCAACACTACTAGCTCAAGTGGAGCTGAATCGGTTTCTTCCAAAGCCATTACGGTGGATTTATCAGCAGCTTCAGGACAAGATGTGACTATAGATTTTGCCGTGACCGGAACGGCCACAGGCTCTGGCACCGATTACACCTTAGCCAATGACACTTTGACCATCAGTGCTGGTACAACAAACGAGACTATTACGATTGCTAATATTATTGATGATGCAGCTGACGAAGCCAGTGAGACTGTCATTGTTACTTTATCGAATCCCAGCAACGCAACTTTGGGTAGTGACAGCGTTCATACTTATACGATTACAGACAACGACAATCCTCCGGTGGTAGATTTCAACACTACTAGCTCAAGTGGAGCTGAGTCGGTTTCTTCCGCTGGCTTGACAGTTGATTTATCCGCTCCGTCTAGTCAAAACATAACAATCGATTATGCCGTGACTGGAACGGCCACAGGCTCTGGCACCGATTACACCTTAGCCAATGACACTTTGACCATCAGTGCTGGTGCAACAAACGGTACTATTACAATAGCAGGGATTATTGATGACTTAATTGATGAAGTTGATGAGACAGTCATCGTTACTTTATCAAATCCCAGCAATGCGACTCTAGGCAGTGACCAAATTCATACTTATACGATTACTGATAATGAAAATACTCCAACCATTGAATTCCTTACCCCCAATTCAAGTGGAGCTGAATCGGTAACTTCCAAAGCCATCACGGTGAAATTATCTGCCCCGTCCAGTCAAAACGTAACGGTTAATTATGTCGTGACCGGAACGGCCACAGGCTCTGGCACCGATTACACCTTAGCCAATGATACTTTGACCATCAGTGCTGGTACAACAAACGAGACTATTACGATCGCTAGCATTGTTGAAGATTCATTGGATGAAGCCAATGAGACCGTCACTGTAACTTTGTCGAGTCCCAGCAACGCAACTTTGGGTAGTGACAGCGTTCATACTTACACTATCACTGATAATGATAATCCTCCGGTGATTGACTTCAATACTACTAGTTCAAATGGAGCGGAATCGGTTTCCTCCAAAGTCATCACAGTAGATTTATCAGCAGCCTCAGGACAAGATGTAACTATTGATTACGCTGTGACCGGAACGGCTACCGGCTCGGGTACCGATTACACTTTAGCGAATGACACTTTGACCATCAGTGCCGGCGCAACATCTAAGGACATTACAATAGCGGGGATCATTGATGACTTGCTTGATGAGGCCAATGAAACTGTTGTATTGACTCTATCCAATCCCAGCAATGCAACTTTGGGCAGCGATAGCGTTCACACTTACACCATTAATGATAATGACAATACTCCAACTATTGACTTCAATACCGTTAGCTCGAGCGGGGCCGAATCGGTTTCTTCCAAAGCCCTCACGGTCGATTTATCTGGGCCTTCAGGAGAAATTGTAACTATCGATTATGCTGTTACAGGAACGGCTACTGGATCAGGCACTGATTATACGCTCGTTAACGGGACTTTAAGTATTCCTTCAGGTGCTACAACAGGGACTATCACAATTGCAAATATTGTTAACGACACCGCGGACGAACCAGATGAGACGGTAATTGTTACTTTATCAAGTCCTAGCAATGCAACTTTAGGCAGTGACAGCGCTCATACTTATACGATTGCAGATGATGATGGTCTGCCTACAGTCGATTTTGGTAACTCTAGTTCATCTGGTGCTGAGGACATATCAACGGTCGCTTTAACTGTTTATTTATCTGCAGCCTCCAGTAATAACATTACCGTGAATTACGCTGTGACCGGAACGGCTACCGGCTCTGGTACCGATTACACCCTAGCCAATGACACCTTGACCATAAGTGCTGGCGCAACAAGTGGCACTATAACTATCGCCGGCATTGTCGATGACGAGGCTGTAGAGGGAAATGAAACGGTGATTTTAACTTTATCAGGGCCAAGCAATGCCGTTCTGGGGACTGATAGTGTTCACACTTACACCATCAATGATAATGATGGAATTCCAACAGTAGCATTTTCTGCTTCAACCTCCGCTGACTCAGAAGCAGTTTCTACAAGAACATTGGCTGTTGTTATTCCTTTTTCATCTGCTCAAGAAATTGAAGTTGATTATGCGGTTACTGGAGGTACGGCTGGATCAGGCACAGACTACTCATTGTCATCTGGTAAAGTGGTTATTCAGGATGGGGCAACAAGCGGAACAATAGTTATACCTTCAATTATTGATGATACAGCAGATGAAGTTGATGAAACAATAATCATCACTTTATCTAATCCAATCAATGCAACTCTTGGGAGCGATATTGTTCACATTCTCAACATCATTGACAACGACAATCCTCCGCTTATAGATTTTAATTCAACTAGTTCTAGCGGAGATGAAAGCACTTCATCTAAAACAATCACTGTTGATTTATCGGAAGCCTCCACCAAAAACATTACAGTTAATTATGCAGTCACTGGTACTGCAACCGGTTCTGGCACAGATTACACTTTAGCCAATGGAACGCTCTCCATAAGCGCTGGCGAAACAACTGGAACTATTACAATAACTGACATCGTTGATGATGGCCTCACAGAGGAAAATGAGACTGTGATCGTGACTTTATCAAATCCCGGCAACGCAACTTTAGGCAGCGACAGCGTTCACACTTATACGATATTGGCAAATGACGATGATAAAAGACCAATTTTAACAACGACCAGTCCTCTGGATGATAGTACAAGTATTCCAATAAACAGCGACATCATTTTGACTTTTAACAAAGTTGTAAACTGTGGAACAGGCACTATCAATATTAAATCAGAGGATAATTCTTCTTCTTTTGCTGTCAGTCTGCCTAATGAAATTGTGACCGGTTGTGGGACTGAGACCATCACGATTAATCTACCTTCAAATCTTAACTATGAAACAGAGTATTACGTATTAATTGATAACACAGCATTTGAAGACATTTCTGGTAATGCTTATAACGGCATTAGTGACAAAACAGAATTTAATTTTAAAACTCGCATTGAATTGACTGATCCAACCCTAAAGCAGCCTGTAATTGATAATGCAAAAGCTATGAACCAGATTGCAACTCGCTGGGTTGATCAAAATATTAACGTAATTTCTAAACGGATGATGACTTCATCGCGACAAGGTTTAAGGGTTAATTTTGACAATAAGGTCATCGATTCAATTAAATCTATTGATGCGAGTGAGCCCGATAATAACTTTGTTGAGGAGCCAATCTTAGAATTTTGTACAATAAATTCTAGTGGCCCCAAAACCGATCCATCTCTAAAGATAAAAGTCCATTTATCTAAAATTGCGCCTGAAGATATTGTCGTAGACTTTAATATTTCTGGCTCATCAGGCAAAGAAAAATTTTCATTTGGGGATGGAATATTAAATATAGAGGCTGGTCTTAAATCTGCCATCATAATTATTGAAGGTATTCCGCATGATAGATTTGGTTTTGCCCCAGGGGATAGGAAAATTATTGTCTCTCTTTTAGAGTCTTCAAATTCACTATTAGGCAGCAATATGGTTTATACCCATACACTCACAGATGATCTTAAAGAATGGACAGATCCAAATGCTAATTATTTCTGTACGTCAGAATTTAATAATCCTAAGTCAGCTACATCACTAGTTGCTAACCCTCAGAATTATGACCAAAACACAGACTTTGTAGATACTAATTTAGATATTCAAAATTCAAATATGTACAACGATCGGGAGGAAGCTGACAGTTCCCAAGATACAGAGCAACTAAAGTCAACCGTCAAAGAATGGGCGTTAGATCCGGTAAAAGTAACGGCCAGTGGAGAACTAAAGGAAGCTCTCGGCGATTGGTCGGTATGGATTGATGGTGAATTTGGAGAATTTACCCTTGGTAAAACCAAGCCTAGTCCGAGAATTCTAGATGAAAGATCCTTTCATCTAGGAATTGATAAGTTATTTAGTGATGATGGAGATTTGTTTGGTTTTGCCTTGGGTCTAGGAGAAACTAAACCAAAAGACAGAAATAATGACTCTCATGTAGAGGCTAGGAACTATAGCCTTTCAACATATGGAAAATTCGCTAATAGGAACAATGCCTTACAATTTATTTTTGGGATCAGTAAATTAGAATTTGACTCAGACCGATTGGATAGAAAAGAGCTTCTGAAAGGTCAAAGAGAGGCGGATCAACTCTATGGATCCTTGGCTTTCATTCGTTCATTAAGAAACGAGAATAGCAACTGGCAAATTTCTCCTTATTTCAGAATGGATGGCTCACACACAGAGTTTGATAAATATAGTGAAATAGGCGGCGAGGCGGCATTAACTTTTGACGAACTTACGCTATCCAATGCTAAGGCATCCATTGGAACAGATATCAGCTATTTATTTGCGGAATCAAAATATAACGCAATGCCATATATTTCTTTAGAATATGGTTTCGATTATTCAAAAACTTCTAGCCAGAACATGTATTACACCTTAGAAGGGCCAAATATTAATTACCTATTAGAATTGGACGATGGAATGAAAGCTCATAATTGGGAAGTTGATATTGGATTGATGCTTGAAATTTCTACTTACTTAAATACTAATATTGGTTGTAGATGGGAAGGAAGATCTAACTATTTATCTGACTTCTCAAGTATTTCTAAAAATGATCTCTCGTCATCAGAAGTTTGTTTTTTTGAGCTAATAGGGAACTTTTAATCGAGCAATTAGTTTGAACAATAATCTACTTTCGAAGTGTTTTAGTAAGATAAAAAATATACTTTATCTTTTTATGACGTTGGTTATTGTTTTGTCTGCTCAACTTCATGCAAACGAATTTGCAGTTGGATTTGCTAAGTCCTCAATTACTCCTAATCTAATCGATGAATGGGAAGATATAAATAACGACGCTCAATTTGATGCAGATATTGATAAGTGGACTGATTTAAACGGTAATGACCAGTTCGATGCTGTGTGGATGGCAGGTTTTCAAAACAAACGAGCCGCTCAAGGAGTTAAAGATGACCTCATGGCGGTAGCTGCGGTGATTGATGATGGCCAGACTCGGATAGGAATTATTAGCGCTGACACCATTGGCTTAATGCGAAAATTTGTACTTAGTGTCCGTGAGGATGTTCCTGAAGAGTGGGGCCTAGATTACATTATGGTGCATGCAACACATAATCATGAGGGCCCAGATACTCAAGGTCTTTGGGGTCCAAGTTTTTTAAAAAGCGGTGTTGACGATGTTTATATGGAGCAGCTTAAAAAAGATTTTATAAAGACATTAAAAATGGCTATAGATAACTTGGAACCCGCACAAATGAGCCTAGCTTTAATTCCGACAAATCCCCTCACACCTATTAAAGACAAACGAAAACCCATCGTGATAGACGATGACATAAGAGCGATATTGTTCAATCGCACTGATGGTTCGATTATAGGTTCGTTGATTAATTTTGGAATTCATGTGGAACTTACATGGGATAAAAATCTAAAATTAACTTCTGATGTTGCCGGCTACTTAAGAAGGGGTATCAGTGAAGGTATTTATTATGATAATCAACTGATTAGATCCGGACTTGGCGGAACCACATTATGGCTTACAGGAAACATTGGAGGCTTGATGACGTCAGGACCAACCGATCCAATTTATGATCCTGTTTTAAAAAAAATGCTCACTAAACCAAGTCATGCTAAAGCTCGTGCATATGGATATAGCTTAGCAAATAGCGTTATAGACGCTTTTCAGGCAGGCGCTTTCCAGGCTTCTCCTAATCCATCACTATCTGTTCGTTCAATAGAGGTAGAATTAGGTATCGAAAACTTCATGCTCTCTTTAGGCACCTTACTTGGCGTGATTGATACTGATCCTAAATTTAGTCTGATGCCACCATTTATTCGTTATCTCAGTGAAGTGTCGTTCATACAATTAGGAGACGCATCTATTACCGGCGTTCCTGGAGAACTCTATCCAGAAATTGCTGTTGGAGGCATTGAAAATCCTACAGGCGCCGATTACGTCATAGCTCCACAAGAAGTTCCACATTTGCGAAGTCAATTTCCAGACAAACTTAATTTGATGGTGAACTTAGCAAATGACTCTATTGGTTACATTATTCCGAAAAGTGAATGGGATGAAGATGCACCTTGGATCTACGGAGAGAAGGAAGAAACTTATGGCGAAGTAGTGTCTTTGGGCCCAAATACCGCACCCATAATTCATGAAAAGCTCGTTAAACTGATAGAAGAATCAAAAAAATAACAATTTATAGAGGAGAAATAAATGTCGATATATAAAGAGAAAAAAGTACTAATTACTGGAGCCTCAGCAGGCATAGGATACGCCTTATCTGAAGAACTAGCTAAGCGTGGGGCCGAAGTAATTATTACTGCTAGAAGAAAAGACAGGCTAGAAGAGTTAGCAAAAAAAATAGAAAGCGCTGGCGGAAAAGCACATATATTTACTGAAGATTTGTCTTTGCCGGAATCTGGTATGAAATTGTACGACCAAATTAAATCTGCAGGATTAAAGGTCGATATATTAATTAATAATGCTGGTTATGGGCGTTGGGGTGAGCTTACCAGTCACGAAAGAGACGATTATTCAAAAATGTTGCAGCTTAACGTCACTACCCTAACTGATCTTTGTCACCTATATATTCCAGACATGGTTGCTCAAGGCAGCGGTGGCATAATTAATGTTGGATCCATGGCTTCTCTTTCGCCAATTCCTTACGCAAGCGTTTATTCATCTTCAAAAGCCTACGTTCTTATGTTCTCAGAAGCTATTCGCTTTGAGTATCAAGATAAAGGCATTAAGGTAATGGCTTTATTGCCTGGAGGCACAGAGTCAGAATTTGCCACCGTTGCCACTGAAAAATCAGAGACACTCACCAAAAGATATCAACAGCGAGAGGGCACCGCAGCAGGCGGAAACATGCAAACTTCTCAAGAAGTTGCGATTGAATGTTTAGAAGCGTTTGAAAAAAATAAGCAATATATTCTTTGTGGGAGCAGAAATCGTTTTTTATACAACCTTACTAGACTCATGTCTAGAAAGCGTGTTCTAGAGATGACAGGTAACTTATTTAAAAAAATAGCAGGATAGATTTTTGAAGTATTTATTTATAAGTGCAAATAAATGATATTCTCAAAATTAATATGAAAAAAATAATAACTATCTTATCTGCGCTTCTATCTCTTAATGCTTTTTCTGAAGAGGTCTATTTCATTAACCTTCAAGATGGAGACAAAATAAAATCTCCTTTTTTAGTGCAATTTGGTTTGTCAGGGAAAGGCGTAGCTCCTGCCGGAATTGATGTACCAAATACTGGCCATCACCACTTAT
>CAXGZX010000044.1:0-11826 GCA_964014545.1 uncultured Candidatus Poseidoniales archaeon
ATGATTCTATTCCTTTCTGCGCCGATTGGTGAGGAATTGTC
The DNA here is from genome assembly GCA_964014545.1 of uncultured Candidatus Poseidoniales archaeon. Lineage (GTDB taxonomy): Archaea > Thermoplasmatota > Poseidoniia > Poseidoniales > Poseidoniaceae > MGIIa-L1. The sequence continues at coordinate 42 of CAXGZX010000044.1, forward strand.
CAAAGCCTGTGCTGTATTATTTCTAGCTAGATTCATTGATTCACCAAAACGAGGCTTTCAGATCGGTTTTTCTGTCGGCCTAGGTTTTGCTCTACTTGAAAATATGATTTATATTCTAGGCGCTTTATTTACCGGTGAAGGGGCCGCAATTAGTTTTGTTTTCACGGCGATATTAAGAGCAATAGGGTCAATTCCTGGCCACGCAACGTGGACTGGTATCACTGGTTATGCTATTGGATGTTACGTAATTAACAAGCGATGGAATAAAATGAGTGTAGGTGTTTTTGACAAATCAAAAACCAACTTAGAGAGTCAGTGGATATTATTCAATAAAAAATCAGGCCAACCAATGATTTCTTCAAAAAGTGAGATTGGAATAACATCAATTCCTAAATGGCTTTCTGCTGGTCAAGACAAGATGATTACAATGACTGAGAAACCAGTAAAAGCGATATTGATTGCAATAATATGCCATTCTTTATGGAATGGATCGTTATGGTTAACTAGCGTAATTTTGCAAGATTCTTCCCTCTTGATACAGATCATTGCCAATATTGTGACTATAATAACCTTGATTGTATTGTTATGGGTTATATTGCGAAGGTTGATTCCATACGCACTTGAGGAAGGAAATATCACTACAGAATAGGTCTTTTTGTGGCAATATTAGGGAAGTAAATTTAAACAAACCGTCACGCACAAGGTATGGGGATAACTATGGATTATCTAACTGAAGGGATAAATCAAGGTAACTTGTTTGTCACTTCAATGATAATGCTGGTGCTAGTTATTGCATCAACTAAGGCTCGGTTCTTAGATACCGCTGGAGTTGCTTCTGCAGTATTTGTTGGTTTACTAGTCGGTGTTCTGGGCCACTGGAGTTGGTTACTTATCCTACTTTCTTTCTTGGTATTTTCTCATCTTGCCACAAAATGGAAGTTTGAGGAAAAAAAAGCCAAAAACATGTCGGAAAGTGATGATGGTCATCGTGGTTGGGTAAACGTATTTGCCAACGGTAGCATCCCTGCATTAATCGCAACTGGTGCATTTTTGACAGACCAGTGGGAATATGGCATTTGGATGTTTGGCGCTGCAGTTTCAGTTGCTGCTGCTGATACATTTGCCAGTGAATTTGGCTGTCTTGATGAAAATGTGAGAATGATTACAACTCTCAACAAATGTGAACCTGGAGTTAATGGAGGATTTTCCAAAACTGGACAGTTAGCTGCATTAATTGGTTCAGTAATCATTGCAGTCATGACCATGGGGGCATGGCTACTTATCAATCCAGATAAAAGTTTTAGTTATGGATTCAACCTTAGTTTAGCGGTTGTCACCATAGGCTGGATTGGCTGCCAAATCGACAGTCTATTAGGAGCCTGGTTTGAAAATCGTGGATTATTGACTAAAGGTGGTGTCAATGCTTTAGCGATTACCTCAGGCATGCTAATTATGTTGGCTTGGCTTAGTTGGTTTTAATCAATCAATAAGCCAATAGTTATTCAACTAATACTCTTTGGTTGATTCATGGGCAAGCGTATCATTAGCATTTTATTGCTAATTTTACTCATCGGGGTTATTGCCTCAAGCAGTGTTGCAGCCGATGATGATTCATACCAACCTGGCTATGTAGACTGGGAAATCAATCCTGTTGAGCATTTGTTTGTTGAAGGTGAGTCCGAACAAACTGCGATACTTCAACGAGAAAAACCAGACCAAACAGAAGGTGGAATTAGTTTAGACCCATTATTCAATGGGGACATTTTTTCAATCCAGAGCGACCCAATTCAACATGGGTTTGCTCAAACTGTGAAAATGAGTGTTTACTTCTCAGTCTATCTAGATGATAGTGTGGGCCCTCAAACCTGTGTCAGACAACAAAGCACAAGTCTTGGTATATCTGATGCAAGTACCACTCTGACCTACACAGTATCTTTAGCCGGACAACAGATTTATCAAGAATCTGTAACTGAAATTGTCGACGAAATCGGTTCTTCATCAGCATTGAATTTTTCTGGACCGGTAAATGATGTCAACATTACTGCAAGCCCTGGAGATACTTTCCAATTAACGCTTTCAGGTGTTCATAATTGTCTAGGGTCTAGTGTCATGGTACAGTGGGGTGGTGGCCCTGAGCCACAAAATTCTGGCGGCATTTTGATGGTGGGACAATTGTATCAACCAAAAATGAATATGGTTATTGACAATTCAAACATACCTCACATAGAATTAGACCCAATTCTACCTTGGGGAGTTGAAGACATAAAAGAAACTAAATGGGAAATTTGGGGACCGCTTAGTCAATATGATCGTACATCGTTTGATAATGATGATATGATTGAAAACTCCGCTGGAAAATCTATGCTGGAAAGACAAGTCACCGATAATAAATCTGTTCTAGTATGGTCTGGCAAAGAAAATCTAAAAAGTGGAGAATACAATTTACAAATTTGTATCAAAACAGTTCACGGTGACTTAAACAGTGAGTGTCATGCTTTTGGAATCCTTAGATTTGAAGTAATAGACGAAGATAACGGATTTGCTAACGCTAAACTATTCTTGACTATTACTACGGTATTTGCACTACTGCTGTTTGTCGGTAACGCGTTTAACCAAGGACTCCTAATTCCTGCACCGATATTAGGAGCCCTTTTGGTAATGATGTTGTTATTTGTTCCAACTGCATTTAGTCAAAATAATCTAGGAGCTGATGCGGCTATTTACGACAACACTAGAGTTTCTAACGCAGAATTGTATGATGAGAATGAAAACTCATACACAATTGATGAACTATTTGACGGTAAAGATGCCTTGGTAATCGGGATTGGTTTACCTGCCTCAGAAAATTTTATTGAACAAAGTAATCAATTCAACCGGACTTTAGAGAGTTATGGGGACGATATAGCCATCATTCACATTATATCTGGAACTAATCCTTTAACCTCTGACTTAGTACAAATGCGTGCTCAACTTAACACATCATGGCCTATTCTGTTGGACACAAATGGACAATTTGCCTCGACCCTACCAAATGGCGTATCCGACTCAGTATTGGTCGTTGATAGGGCAATGCACGTAACATTTAGTCAATCACCTGTCGCTTATTCAGATGATATCAGCGATGCCATTGAGGCAATCCCATCAGGAGGGGCCCAAAACCTCGCACCGTATTTTGCGCTCTTAGTTGGCCCTGGACTATTCTTATTTTTCATAGCCCTACCAAGAGAAGGGTGGACTCCCCCTGATGAACCAGTACCTCCCGGTTCGCTATGGGCTTCTATTATCGGGGCTGGTGCAGCTGGAATATTATTAGTGAACTTACCAACATTAATTGCAACAATATTGCCAATTGGGACAGGATTACTGTTTTATTTAGATATCTTGATGATGTTCTGGTTTGTTGAAATGGCATTTTTCACCGCCAAAAACGGCAAACCGTATGAAGCTACATTATTGGCTGGATTCATTCATCGACTTTATCCTAAACACTTCCAAGATTGGCGGCCTCTAGAAGACATGGAAAGAGATGTGTTGCTCGGTATTTGGTTCGGCTGGTTTGGAATTCTAGCCTTCCCTGCGTTATTCCCTCAAGCAATTGGTGCAGCAATGCTTAGTGGTTTTGCCGGGATTGTACGATCGGTTTTATCATTGATACTAATCCTTCTAATGGGTGGATTAGCCATATTATCACTTAGGATTATTGCGGCTATTGGTGGGCCAATTTCAAGATTGTTTGGCAGGTTTGGTGCTGAATCATTTACTCAATTTGTTGGCTGGTGCATTCTACCGTTGGCAATATGGGTTACTATCAACTCGATTTTAACCAGCATTAACGTTGGACTATTATGAATAGATTGACATTGGTTGACTTTGGTTAACCAAGTTCATGATTGAGTCTACAACTAGATGGAGCGTCACTAGAAGAAAAGTTTTCACAAATTGTGCTCGAAGGTACGCAATTAAATATATTGACAATAATTATTCTAATTTAAAACCAAACAAAACGACTTATCACTCTCCGTGGAATTTGATGATCAAAACCTCCAGATGTATATTTTTTCAATTATTAGCAGATTTACATAGAGGAGTTAATTGGAGTGAAAAATTAATCCAATCGAGAATTAGATTTGAATTGACCAGCCAATTAACATCCTTTGGTTTGACTAGTAAGATAATTTCAAACAAAACAAAGAATTACTTAATTTCATCCGCATTTATCCGAATTAAAAAAATACTAAAGCATTCAATTATCACTAGAATCCTTGATGGTTCTATCAAAGAATGGAGCTTCCATGAACGCATTAACCCAGTAGCTTTTGGGCACATCCACGTCTATTGCTCTCCAGACATAGTTTTTCGGACCAAATCAAAATGGCATTTGGTTAGATTAACTTTTCAATCTGAAAGAATCCAGCCATATGTTGAATTAGAATTATGTTCAATGTTATTATGGTCAAAATATAATCAATATTTACCGAATATACAAGAGAAATTTGTTCTACATGGTTTATTTTATAGTGATGGTAAATGGAGAAAATATTCAATTATACCAAGTCAAAGAATGTTACAAGAATCAAAGCAATTATTGGAAAAGGATGTTCATAACATGAACTTACTACAAATTGAATTTATGAAGAACCTGAACCCAAATAAATTACCATTAGCAAACTCACCCAAGTATTGTATTCGTTGTCCGTATAAATTATCATGTCCAAAATTTAGTTTTCAAAAAAAAATATAGGTTTTATTTTAGTACAGTATATAAAACCATGGCAAATGTAGCCGTCGAACTTAATAGCATTGTTTTTTTGGAATCAAACATGTCGTTAACACCTACTGATTATGACTTCGGAATTCCGTCGAATTATGCCTTTGCCCAAAAAATAACATGCAAGAGTGATGAAACCAGAAAAATGTTCGTTGAAGGATGGGGCCATATGCTCAACTACAATCATGAACAAGCAATCGCCTGTTTCTCAAATTGTACTGTACTTGAACCAGATTGCGCAATGGCTTGGTGGGGTATTTCCTACTGTGTTTCTTCTAATTACAACTGGGCACCTGGATTAGGGTCTGGTCACGATTCGATTCAACAAGCATTATCTGTAATGGATGGATGTTCAGAATTAGAACAAGACCTAATCAAAGCACTATCAACTCGTCACTCAGCTGAAGCTCGTGATGCTGCAGACCCTACAGTACTCAATATGGGCAACAGCCCAGAATTGAACGTAGCATTTGCTGAAGCAATGGCACCACTGTATGAAAAGTACAGCGGCGATTTAGATGTAACTGCGATCTATGTAGAGGGTTTGATGAATCTAAAAGCTTGGCAACTATGGGATAAAAATACTACCACTGGAGAAATAACTCCTGCAGATGATAATACTCTACTATTGGTGAAAATCATGGAAGATGCATTTGGAAGTAGCGAAGAAGCCAAACAACATATTGCTCTTTGTCACCTTTATTGCCACGCACTTGAATTGTCTCCTTTCCCTGAAAAGGCACTTCCAGCTGCCGATGTATTGCGTACTGCAATGCCAGGATTGGGCCACTTAGTCCACATGCCTTCACACATTGATGCGTGGGTTGGACAATGGAAAGAGGCTGTAGAATGTAATATAGCAGCAGTTGAAGCCGATGACAGATATGTCGAACTTACTGGAAATGAATCCCAGTTCTACAAATTTTATCGAATGCACAACCACCATTTTATTGTCTGGTGTGCTATGTTTGAAGGTCAGTATGAGACTGCTTTGAAATATGCTCGAAAAGCCGCGGCAACCTTGCCTGCTGGAGATGAAAATCATGGAGTTAATTTCATGCTTGCTGGAATAATCCCTATGGGTGCAATCTTCCTAGAATCATACGTCACTATGCCTTGGCACGTTATGATTAGATTCGGTAAGTGGGATGAAATTCTTGTTGAACCAATGCATTCTGACAAAGATGCATTCCCAGCAACTATCGCCACTCAACACTATGCTCGTGGTGTAGCATATGCTTCCAAAGGAATGGTTCCAGAAGCAGAAGCCGAACAAGTGTTATTCAATCAAGCATTGGAAAACCCAGCACTTGCTGGCAGAGTTATGCATAATAATTTGATGTACCAAGATCCTGCTGAGGGACCTTCAATTCTAAATGTTAATTCGGCAATCTTAGAAGCTGAAATTGAATACAGAAGGCAATTCTTAGCAAAAGCAAACGGTCATTCTGCTGATTTCACAGCAGCGTTTGACGAACTACGCAGAGGTGTAGATCTGTCACTAAACCTTGCTTACAATGAGCCATGGGGACAAATGCAGCCAGTCAGACACATCCTTGGTGCACTACTATTCGAACAAGGTCACATTGAGGAAGCAGAGGAAGTTTACCGAGCTGACATTAAGTTGTGGAAAGATAACATGTGGGGATTATTGGGCCTAAAACTCTGTTTAGAAGCCCGTGGAGATGCTTCAGAAGAACTTGCGAAAGTTACCGCTCTGTTCAATGAGAGAAGTTCCCGTGCAGATATAATCCCAGCAAAGACTTGCTTCTGCGCCCAAGATGCCTTAGAGAAGTCCTGCTGTGACTGATTACTAAGATACCATCAATCAAGATGTCAAATCATCCAACACGGAACTGATATCAGAAGCCTTGGTAACTCCGCTTGCCAGTAAGACTCCTTCTGCGCCTAGTTCAATTGCCTTCTTGACATCTGCGCCGTTTTTTACACCTGCACCGCAAAGTACTCTGACATTAGGATTGGTCGATTTAACTGCTGCAACGGTGTCTGACACAATGGATGGGTCTGCTGATGTCACTGAAATATCTCCACCAATTAGTTCAGGAGGCTCTACGGCAATGAAAGTTGGACTTAGTTTAGCCAAAGCAATCGCTTCATCAACATCTGCAGCACACGCACAAATAGGAAAATTTTCCGGTAACATAGCCATCAATTCCTTGACATGTTCCAGTGAAACTTTGTGCTCAGCATGATTGATTATTGTTCCAACTGCTCCACGATGAATAGCCAAATCAGGCTCTAGCCAACCGGTGTGACTACCTTTTCCAACTGGGTCAAGATGTTGTGACCAAACCTCAAGTTTATTAGAATTAGTAGAAATTGAAGACAAGTCAAATGCAGATACTACTGCTATCATGCGGTAATTTCGGTTAACAAACTGTTCCATTACTGTAGCAAGTTGCTCTGCAGATTCGCCGCATGCTGTTTGATACGTTTTGAAATTAACAACTATCAAGGGTTTGTCCATGAGTTTGGCAGGCTAACATTGCATTTGAGTTCTTCCACTCATAATGTGCAATTCACTGGTTTTCCCAAGTAGTATCAGTAATCGTAGTACCTGGTGGGATTACCGAATCATGACCAACAATAACATTTGTCAATCGACTATTTTCCCCAATGATACTATTGCGACCAATTAAGCTTCCAGATATTTGACTCAATCTACCAATTTTGCTATTATCTAAGATAGTCGAGTGTTTTATTGAAGACTGTGCGATTTCTACACCTGATGCAATCATTGAAGACATAATACTACTGTCAAGTACTGGGCTTTTGGTGGAGTAACACCATGAATTTTCAACTCTAGTACCAGAACTAAATCGTGATTCTTCCACACATTTTGATACCGCATCACACCAAGACTCCCTCGTCCCTGCATCGATAAAATAACCCCCAAATTTCATGCCATTTAGCATTCTTGTATCAGTTAATTGTGGAAATACATCTCTTTCAAGCGAATGACGACCTTGCGGCATAAAGTCAAAGATATCCTCCTCAAAAATATATGAGCCTGCGTTTATAAGATTAGAAAATACTTCATCCGGTTTGGGTTTTTCCTTAAATTTGGTGATTTTTTCAGAATCGTCTAGTCCAACAATACCGAACCTAGTTGGATCTTCAACTTCCCAAAGACCTAGAGAGCCAATGCCACCGTTTTTATTGTGCAATTGTAGAAGTTTTCCCACATCAAGTGATGAAATTATATCCCCGTTAAAACAAGCAAAGGTACCACTTACACTATCCTTACAGTTACCAAGTGCTCCACCAGTACCAAGTGGCTCTTTTTCATTAACAATATTGACGTCAAAGTCACATTCTATAGAATCAAAATATGATTTAATCATGTCTACTTTATAGCCTCCTGCAACAATAACTTCGTCGATTAAATTATTTGGAATTGTATAGATTACTTGTTCAAGTAAAGTTCTGTCCAACATCGGTAATAGTGGTTTAGGCACGGATTTCGTCCATGGGCTTAACCTTGAGCCAATACCACCGGCTAAGATAACCACTTGCATGTTAACCGGTTTGTGGTTAAGTCTTTGAATCAATCCGTTAGTTAATCATCTTTTGATTCATTATTTGACTCATTATCATCTGGGGTTGAATAATCAATGCCACAACTGCGACAAACTTGATTGTCATCCCAGTCACATTGTCTACGGCAACTCATGAGATCATGCCTTCCATTTTACCGAGCAGCCAATTGATTCTGTTGCTTTTATTTCAGGCTCATTACCTGCTAATACTGCATTAATGGCATCTAGTAAATCAGTTGATGTAACCTCAGTCGGATTCTTTGGGGAATCATCCATTCGACCTTTGTACGTCAGTGATTTGTCTTTGTTGAAGAAGAAAAACTCTGGGGTTCTTTTTGCGCCATATTCTGTAGCAACTGATTGATCTTCATCATGCAAGTAAGGATATGGCATACCCTTTTCAGCTCTCTTTACCATGTGTTCAAACGAGTCTGTTTCGTATACTGAAGAATCATTAGAGTTGATTCCAACAAATCCGATACCATTGTCAAAGCAGTATTTGGCTAATGAATTCATTCGCAAAACACTGGCTACCACATAGGGGCAATGATTACACTCAAACGCTACTACTAGGCCGTTTTCTTGGGCATATTTTACTGCGTTGACTTCATCTCCACCGATACTGTTGTTAGCATTTTTTAAAGTAAAGTCGACCAAATTATCTCCAACGCTTAGTGTCATGTTACCAAACCAAGAGTCATTCAATAAAGTACCTTGTATTCTATATCGGTCCAATATTTAGGCCAATCACTAAAACTAAACTAGAAAATAACACAATGAGAATATTATCATCGATAACGCCAAATTCATATCTCTCTACATAGGATGCTACTATCCCAGAAATTAGCCCCCACAACGGAATTTCTGGTTCTGCCAATTGTCCAAAGAAATAACCCAACGGTAAGCACAATATTGCCATTCCAACATTTCCCCAAGCACTTTTTGTTCTTTTTTGGAACATTTTATTCCTTATAATTCCGGTGACTCCATCTCCAAAGGCCATGTAGAGTGCTGGTAATATTGCTAACCAAGGCTCGTTACTATACTCCCAAATAGCATAAACTGAAATTCCCAACATCAAGGCGAAAGATGCATCATTCATATTTTGGTCTGTTTGCATCCACCATAATCGTCGGTCAGTAAGATGGGTTAAAGCTAAGCCTAAACATCCCAATATCCCTCCAATCAAAACCCAAAATGGGTTTTCAAAGACCATTGGAGCGGCTATTATTGGCACACCGCCAGCCAGCATATGTGCAACTTTTCGATTGTAATATACCGCAACCATGTGTTCTGAACCCTGCTTTCTAAGGTAGTGATAAAATGGTTTTATGCCAAATACAACTATGATCGACCACAATCCTAAAATGACAAACCAATAGAAGTCGTTGGACATAATTTAGCCTAACTGCCACAGTGTTTAGATATTCAGTTCAAGCAAAGTATTCAAAGACGGTCTTCGATTGGACAGATTTGGAGAGAGTCATGAATATCCATGAATATCAAGGAAAAGAATTGCTTAGGGCAAATGGTGTCCCTGTTCTAGATGGAGTACACTGCAAAACTGTTGAAGAAGCGTTAGATGCGTATGACTTACTAAATTCAAAAGTGGTTGCAGTTAAGTCACAAATTCATGCAGGAGGCAGAGGAAAAGGAACTCTTTACAATCCCAAAACAAGAGATCATGTGATGGACGGCGGTGTGAAAATTGCCTTCTCTAGAGATGAAGTGAAATCATATTCCGAAAATATTCTTGGTAATATATTAGTTACAATTCAAACTGGAGATGAGGGTAAACTAGTCAGTAATTTGTACATCGAATCTGGGTGTGACATCGAACACGAATTCTATCTTGCCCTACTGGTCGACAGAGAAAACAAAGCTGTCATGATAATGGCATCAACTGAAGGTGGTATGAACATTGAAGATGTTGCACATGAAACGCCAGAATTGATTCATAAAATAACTATTGACCCCAATTCGGGATTAATGGGTTTTCAAAATAGAGATTTGGGGATTGCTCTTGGACTAAGCGGTAAAGCATTGAAATCATTCATGAAAATGTTGTCAAGCATGTACCAAATGTTTGTATCAAATGATTGTACTATGGTGGAGATTAATCCATTGGTCAAGACCAAGAACGATGAAATTGTCGCTCTTGATTCAAAAGTTTCCTTTGATGAAAATGCTGAATTCAGACATAAGAATTGGGACTCATTACGTGATTTGAGCGAAGAGGAAGACGTTGAAGTTCGTGCTAAAGAATCTGGTCTGTCGTACGTGAAACTTGATGGAAATATCGGATGTTTGGTGAACGGTGCAGGATTGGCAATGGCCACAATGGACGTTATCAAATTGTATGGTGGTGAACCAGCAAACTTCCTTGACGTTGGTGGTGGTGCAAATGAAGAGCAAGTGAAAACTGCTTTCTCCATTATTCTTGAGGACCCAAATGTGAAAGGAATTCTCGTTAACATATTTGGTGGTATCATGCGTTGTGACATAATTGCCCGTGGTGTTATTGCAGCAACTGAGGCTCTTTCGCTTGAAGTACCATTGGTAGTTCGGCTCGCTGGAACAAATGTTGATGAAGGCAAGGCAATATTATCTAAGTCTACTTTGAATATTCATCCGGCAGATGATTTAGCAGAAGGTGCGCAAAAAATCGTCGCTCTTATCGGTGGAGGTGGTCAGTAATGCCAATATGGATAGAAGAGGATGCCAAAGTGTTGGTTCAAGGTATAACTGGTAAGCAAGGAATGTTCCATGCGGATAAAATGGTTGAATATGGTACTAATATTGTCGGTGGATGCACACCTGGAAAAGGCGGACAAACTGTCGAATTACAGGGAAGCAATTATCCGGTATGGAATTCAATGACTGAGGCAATAACTGCAACTGATGCAGACGCTACCGTCATCTATGTGCCACCCCCCTTTGCTGGAGAGGCTATAATGGAGGCTGCAGACGCTTTTGACACTGTCAAAGGAGAAGGGGTAATCGTTTGTATAACCGAGGGTATTCCAACCCTTGACATGGTAAAAGCCGTAGCCTATGTTTACAATCGCCCAGGTGTTCGTCTAATCGGACCTAATTGCCCAGGTATAATCACTCCTGGAGAGACCGGGGGAGCAAAAATAGGAATTATGCCAGGCCACATTCATGCCAAAGGCAGAATTGGTATTGTCTCTAAGTCTGGAACCTTAACTTACGAAGCGGTTGCTCAAACCATGAGTATCGGCGAAGGACAGTCTACCTGCATTGGAATTGGTGGAGATCCAGTAAACGGAACTGGGTTCATTGAATGCTTGGCTGCTTTTGAAGCAGATGAACAAACCGAAGCGATAGTAATGATTGGAGAAATCGGTGGTACTGCAGAAGAAGAAGCTGCTGCATGGGCTGCTGAAAATGTGACTAAGCCAATTGTTGGTTTCGTCGCTGGCGCAACTGCTCCACC
>CAXGZX010000045.1:0-11461 GCA_964014545.1 uncultured Candidatus Poseidoniales archaeon
TTCACCAAATCAAGATTTCCAGTTTGCATCTCGCTTTTCTAGAAATGAGGAAAGTCCTTCTTGACCTTCATCTGAGCCACGCATTCTACTGGTAAAGTCAAGAGTGAAATCTCTTAACTCCTCATCACTGCCAGTCCATCTATCGAAACCTAGAGTTAATTCTTTAGCTAAACTAACCGCACACGGGCCAGTAGTCATTACTTCGTCAATCAAATTGTTAACCGATTGCGCCAAATCCTCGGGCTTGTTGACTACTTGTTCAATAAATCCTGTTCTAAGGGCTTCCTGTGCACCAATTCTACTGGCTTGCATTGCTAGTCTACGAAAACATGCTGAACCCAATCTACGGTATACATAGGGGCCGATTACTGCAGGCAATATTCCCAATTTCCCTTCAGAGAGTGCGATTTTCACGTTGTCTGTAGCAATTACGTGATCTAGGCACGCCACTAATCCAGCCCCGCCACCAAGCGCTACTCCGCTAATGGAGCCAATAGTAAAACATGGATGTGACCAAAGACCGTTGAATAGCCGGTCAAGACGTGCTGAATCTTGACGATTCTCTTCGGGACTATTGGCGCCGGCATCACGCATCATGTTGATGTCTGCTCCAGCGCAAAAGTGCTTGCCAGCGCCTGAAAAAACTATGATTCGTAAATACTGATTGCCATTTTCATCAACTAAATTTCCTGTTGCCCCGACACTTCGTTGTGCAGTCCAGTCAAATAACTCACATAATTCTGTTATCATTTGCACATTCATTGCATTGTACTTTGATTCGCGATTCAAAGTTATACGGCAAATTGGCCCTTCAATATCAAGTGCAACCAATTCGGTTTTTGGTGGGTTATCCATTTTTATCATAATTAAAACTCCAATTGCAAATTTAATTTTTCAATTGCAAAATCACATCCGAAATACGCCAAATCTATCGTCTGGCAAAGGTGCGTTTCTTGCTGCGGCTAAACACAAGCCAAGAATATCTCTAGTATCTCTAGGGTCAATTATTCCGTCATCCCAAAGACGCGCAGTAGAATAGTATGGACTGCCTTCTGTCTCATATTTGTCAAGTATTGGCTGCCTAAACTGGGACAACTCTTCGCCTTCCATTGGGTTTAGTCCCTCTCTGGCTCTTTGGTCTTGTTTGACCGTTGTTAGTACATCAGCCGCTTGAGGCCCACCCATAACTGAAATACGGCTATTTGGCCACATGAACAAAAATCTTGGATCGTATGCTCTTCCACACATACCATAATTTCCGGCACCGTGAGAGCCACCGATAATTATTGTAAACTTTGGTACATTAACACAAGATACCGCAGTAACCAGTTTAGCACCATCTTTGGCGATACCTCCGGCTTCGTAGGCTTTTCCAACCATAAACCCGGTTATGTTTTGCAAGAAGACTAAGGGAATTCCACGCTGACCACATAACTCAACGAAATGCGCCCCTTTCATCGAGGACTCTGAAAATAGAATCCCATTGTTAGCAACAATTCCTACTTTGTGACCGTGAATATGGGCAAATCCACAAACCAATGTAGTCCCATAACGAGCTTTAAATTCATGAAATCTAGAACCGTCTACTACTCTAGCAATGATTTCCTTGATATCAACAGGTGTACGATTGTCCATTGGAATCAATCCCAGTAAATCTTCGACATCATGGGCTGGACTTTCTGGCGTGGCTTTTGCGGCAGGTGCTAATTCCCGAGGACCTAGATTTTCCACAATATTACGTACCAATCTTAGTGCCTCTGGTTCATCTTCAGCAAAATGGTCAGCAACACCAGATTGCGCAGTGTGGACATCAGCACCACCCAACTCTTCGGCAGTGACTTCCTCACCTGTTGCGGCTTTAACGAGCGGAGGCCCTGCAAGGAAAATTGTCCCATTGCCTTTGACGATTATTGATTCATCAGACATAGCCGGCACATAGGCTCCACCTGCTGTACAAGAACCAAGCACTGCAGCGATTTGTGGTATCTTATCGCCCGACATTCTTGCCTGGTTTCGAAAAATTCTACCAAAGTGAGTTATGTCAGGAAATACTTCATCTTGCATAGGTAAAAACGCGCCACCAGAATCTACCAGATATATGCAGGGCAAGTGATTTTCATGGGCTACGGTCTGGGCACGAATATGTTTCTTGACTGTCATTGGGTAGTATGAGCCACCTTTTACCGTAGCATCATTAGCGACAAATAAGCACTCTCTGCCATGAACCAAACCTACTCCTGTCACAATACCTGCGCTGTGGGCTCTGCCATCGTATAACTCATGAGCAGCTAGTGGAGATAGTTCAAGAAATGCTGTACCCGGGTCAATAATTCGTTCAATACGTTCTCTAGGCAATAATTTGCCTCTTCCTCGGTGACGGTCGACATATTTTCCACCGCCTCCTTGAGAAGCAGTGTTCAATCGCTCACGAAGGGTTGCAATCAATGACTGATTGTGTTCTTGACGCTTGAGATACTCAGAATCTGTACGGTTAACACGCGTTGACAGTCTATCCATTGTACCCCTCATGCCTACGCAAGAGGACTCAACATTTAACGATACGAGTAAATGCTTAAAATCAAACATCCAAGGTCAATCGACCAATGTCTCTCAGGCCTGGCGCTAATCCTACTATCAACACAGCCAGTACGATCAACATGCGCATGTGGACCTGTCTACGCTCTACTCGCATCTCGACAAATAACCATGCAATAGCGGCAACTAAACACGCTTTCACTATAGCAAACAACCATGCTCCAGGCGCATTATTAGATTCCATCATAGGGTCAATGCCAAAAGATTCGGAAATCCCTACGCCTATTTGGATTACTGCGTCACTTACTGGATGTTTTTCCCCGTAGCCAAAGAAATCAATTCCAACCATTGTAGCAAAACCATCGCATAACTGGCCAAAGACCATTGCTAGAACCATTGGGTTAGCGAGTAGTGCCTTGCGAGAGAGTTGTTCAATTGGGTGTTGTGCAACCTGTTTCTCGGCGGCTTCCCATGCAGTCAGGGTCACGCCTTCAGGTAGAACCCCTGGCTGATATCCGGCAAGTTTGATATGTCTAGCGTCATCTTTGCCATACCTGTACATGTAATAGCACACTACTGCAGGTATACCCAAAACTATCAAAGCTGGCCACAAGGGTTGTGATTCAACAATTCGACCGCTTTCTTGTTGCCAAGGAGTGGCAATAAATTGGAACCAATGAAAAAGACCCAAAATCGAAGTTGCACTACCAAATGCGATTAATCCGCGAGTCAGTGATGGCCAATTTGCAGTCCAAACCAGTACTGCGAATAACACACCCAGTGCGGCGATAAAACCTGTAGCAATAAAGAAAATACCCATGTCAGGATGCGTAGTGTAGCTTGGCTGGTATAAGAGGCCCCAGTGAAGGAATAGGAGCATTCCAAGAGTAATGAACAGGACTGTTCGACTCTTTTCGATATCTGCATCATCAACCGAGCCATCCCATTTACTCGCCAATTTGTGAGACACAAACGCAATACTAACCAGCCAAATAGCTAGGTGAATATGAATTATTGGAGAGATTAACAGCCAATCAAGTTCAGAATTAAAGAAGTCTGAATCCTCTAATACCCGCAATACTGGTGCTAATATTACCCAGGAGATGAGAGCAAACATCATTCGATCATCTGCTGGCAAATCCATTTTGCGAAACACTGCTTGTAGAATAACAACGCTCATCAATACGGTAAGCGCATACAACGCGGTGTTTTCTCTAGAATACCCAGCATCACCTGCAGCGCCGGCATCTTTGACGATTGGGTCCCAAACAATTGGTTTTAGTCCATCTATCCAGAATAAATCATTAACGAAGATTAACCCAAACGAAATAATGGTAAAGACTGCTATTGCCGTCCATATTGCTGCTTTTTCCAAAGAAGAATATAATTTTGGGTCGAGTGATTTTTCAGCATCAGCGAACTGTGCTTCAATTTCTTGGGCAGAAACCATGTCGATTACCGCTTGGCCCTACAGTGCGTAGAATATTAGATTAATGCTTGAAAGTGTTTTCACTCTTCTTCGCCATCTGCAAGTCTTGCTACTAAATCGGCTTTCTTTCCACCCACGGGCAGACCGCTTGCTTTCAATCGCTCTTTCAATTCTGCGACTGATAATTTGGAAAGATCTTCTACTTCAACGGATTCATCGTCCTCAGCGCCTGGGATTACTCTAGGTTCGTGGACTTCAACAAATGAAATCTTACCGCATTCAACTGCATCTCTAATCAGAGTAACTAAGCGGAATTTTAGCATTGCTGCATTGGTATCAAACAGCATTGCTTGTGGTAGAATAATCGACAGGTCTTCGCCTTTGAATGATACTTCAAAACCAGAGTGCCCAGTGTTTGATTCAAGTAGACCCAGAACCTTGTCATCCTTACCTTTGACTTCCTTAACTACAGTAAAGACGTATCTCAGAGTCTTGCCGGCCATTGGGTGGTTGTAATCGATTCTTGCACGACCTGCTGCTAGGTATGATAGATATCCTTGGCGACCGTTGAGGGTAACTGGGGCACCAAGATACAATGAGTTTGGATCTTGAACTGCTCTGCGTAGTTTATCGATGCTGATTGTTTCGACAAGAGTTCCATCTTTTTCACCGTATGCTTCTTCAGGTGCGATTTCGATGTCTACTTCTTTGCCGACTTTAGCCTCAAGTAAGGCTGCCTCGAAGCCAGGAATTAGGTTACCAGTACCGACCACACAGACCATTGGAGTGTAGTTACGACCCTCTTGGTGCATCTCATGCTCTTTGGCAATCGCCTCGCTTGTTGTTTCAATCAAGTCACCAGTTTCTCCGCTGAATAAGTCGTAATCGACATGAATTATTGCTCCATCTTCCATGGTTTTGCCTCCGTTAGGGATATTCGCCCGACTGACCTCCCCTTGATAATATCTCGGTTAAATGAAAGGTCATTCTTGCTCGGCCAATTTACGAGCAGTGCTACGTTGGGACTGGTTTTTGACAAACCCGCTGTAACTAACACCAAGCATCCCGAGCATCATTATTGACCAACCTATCCAAACTAAGTGGGAACCAGGCAAGTCATATATTGTGACTCTGACTAAATTTACTGAATCAAGACCTTCACTCGAAGTTTGTTGCATTAAACCTTGAGCTTGCGTCCCGTCAAAAATAAACACCATATCTCCCGACCATCGGGTTAATACATCAACTTCTGACCTCGCAGTACCGGTTTTATCAAACCTAAGCATGCCAGGCTCAACTACGCCAATTTCTTGCTTTTGCGTCCCGTCCATCTCATAAACAGTTATGCTGACGCCAACAAATCCATCACCGACCTCTAAATTATCTTCAGTTGCCACTAGGTCGGTGAATTCAAATCCGTACCCATCGTGAAGAACCAGTTCATCTTTAACTAGGGTAATTCGATGACTTGCATCGCCTCTGTCTACTAATACAGTGGTGGTAATGTGGCCAATCAGCAACAAAACTAGACCTAGATGAACTAAATGAGCCCCTACTGGAATACGTTGCCAGACTGGTGTTTTGCTAGATTTAGTGATTTGAGAGTAGACCTCAGAAATCACAGGTCCGAGTAATAACAACAATAACGGCAGAGAAATCCATGCGATAAATCCCCTATCGAGATATTCTGATATTGCAGTGCCCGAATCTTGACCTAAACTATCAGAAAAGAAGATCGCCATCAGCAACGAAAACAAGGAGACTACTGATAATACAACCAGCGTTGATTTAGCGCTGTGCCGGCGCCGTGTGTAGACTAACATTGCTGCTGCAAAGCCCAAAATAAATGGTGCACCGTATAGTTCATGGGCATCAAAATTTATTGTATCGACACTCTCGAGTAAAATGGTTAATGTCAAAATAAGGTATAGACTAACCAGCATAACAGAACACCAAAGGGCAATTTTGTTTAATTGACGTTTCGAAAATTTTTGGCTTTCTGCAACCTCTTCCTCGACTAAAAACGGCGTTAAGAAGATGATAATCACTATCCCTGCCTGCAAAACATCAATCATTCCTGACCATGCACCTGCTAGAGAGAGCATTATCCCCATACTAGCCCATATCCATTCATTGATGGCTTTCTGAGAATAGTAAAGGGGCGTAAAAAGGACAATGAATAGCAACACAAAGAAGGTTTGAGGAATTAATAAAAACACCAATATTGGCATAATAACCAATGAAGAAGCATACTTGGAACGGAAATAAGTCCAGCCTTTTGGTTCAAACTCCAAGTCGTTGTTAGTATATTTATCAAATGCAATAAAGCCAACTAGTAATCCTAGAATTGTTATATCCGGCAACCAATGATACAAATCTGCGCCAAAAGGAATTGCCAATGCTGCACCTATTACCGGTACTAACAGCAATTGGCTGGAATTAGTGGAATCATTGTTGTGCAGCCCTCTGCGAATAAGCAGCAGCCAACTTCCAGCAATAATTAGAATGAACATGAGATAAGACATTATCTCGACCCCTGCCACTGCATCGTTTTTTAGTAACATCATCCGCGAAAAAGCGTCCTCAGGAGGAGTGCCACTTTCAGAGATAACAAATGTATGAACTGATGATGCCCAGACACCACCGGCCCGAGTCACTAAGGTAGCAAATAACGCTAGTGCACCGGTTACTAAGCCAGCACCTATCCAGCCACTGTCAGAGACCTTACCCGGACGAGTCCTCAAGTGAGATATCGCCACCAATGCCAGCCATGGTAAGAATGAACCAGTTTCAACAGGGTCCCAAGCCCAATAGCCGCCCCAATCTAAGATTAGATATGCCCATAATCCACCAAGTCCAATACCGATAGTAGTAATCAGCAAGCCAGGTCTAGTTAAGGTAATTATGCGGCCAGAAACCCCGTCCGTATGGCCTGTAAAAATTCCAGATAAGGAAACTGCTGCTATGTGAATACAAAAAGAATAGCCGAGGAAAATTATCGGCGGATGAATTATCATCAAATCTGTTTGGAGTAATTCGTTTAGCCCAGCTCCAAAAAAGAACTGAGGAGTCTGCTTAAACGGATCAAGAACTATCGCAATTAGTAATAAAGTAAGGGAAAATCCAAAGACGACTCTTAGTCTGAAATCGCGAGACTGCGCTGACTCTACGAATTTTCCTGCCATTGGTTTGCGCCATATCCAAGCAAGTAAAGTAAGCCATACTACCCACATTAGTATCGGCCCTTCTCGGGCGGCCCAAGTAGCAGCAAAACGGTACTTGTAAGGCAAAGACTCACCGCCAAAGGCGGCAACATATTGAATGGATGTATCATTAACTAGAAATCTACTAGCTAAGGCAAAAAATGGTAAAACCATCAATAAATGGGTAATTATCCCCAACGGTCGTGATTTTTCAGATAAATTAGGGCGAATTAACAGAATGAGTGCCGCAACAGCTGCGACCCACAGTGTTACCCCCCACATAATCTAGGCTACCTCCGGTTCTTGAAGGAGTTAACTCTTGTAATAATGTGTGCATAGTGATTGTTCTACCAACCAAAGTGCTTTGCTCGGCTGTAGCCGAAAGATAGCAGGACGGAAATAACTCGCTTGGTAAGCAACATTGGTTTTCTAACCAAGATTTTCATGCCGATCCCTAACTTTTGTAATGGGGACATATTAGATAATTCATCTGGTAAACACTGCGCCATAATCGACATCTCTTCATCGGTTAAATCATACAGTGCAGTCTTCCCTTTCAAGATCTTATGATAAGGAGGGAATCTCTTTTTCCATGCTGCCTCGTAAGGCAACAAAGCTTGTTGTGATAAATCCCCGTTACTAATTGCTTTGGCTACAACATTTGCCGCTTCTCTACCCGACCACAAGGCAAGATGCGACCCACCCTCAAATAGCGGAGATGTGAAACCTGCTGCATCACCAACCAACACTATTCCATCTTGAACTGTGACTTCCCGTGGACCGGAAATTGGAATAGTACCGCCGAATGGTTTAGCCTTTTTTGTTTGGTCGCGCCATTGTGGAT
Source organism: uncultured Candidatus Poseidoniales archaeon (assembly GCA_964014545.1). GTDB lineage: Archaea > Thermoplasmatota > Poseidoniia > Poseidoniales > Poseidoniaceae > MGIIa-L1. The sequence continues at coordinate 8,012 of CAXGZX010000045.1, forward strand.
TTACAATTGGTTTTCCGTCAAGATAGGTATCGGTGATGAACTTATCTAGATACTTAATAGCACCTCTTTTGTCAGTTGTTACGAGTCCAACATTCGCTCTTTCCCCTTTTTTCGGAATCATCCAGACATAACCATGTGGAGAATATTGTGGCCACAGATAGAAATCTAGATATCCATCGTTTTTAACTTCAGTCACCTCGTATTGAAACCCTGCAATAACTTCTACTTGCGTGCCCATGTCGAGTAATTTGGATGACGCACCAGCAACCCCTGATGCATCAATCACTACCTTGCAATAGATAGGGAAATGTTCGCCTCTACCGTCAATTTTCCAATTGGTAAATTGATTTTCGCTATTGTATATTCTCTCCATACTATTAACACGATGTCCGAGGTGTAATGTTGAGCCCACTTTGCTTGCCTCATCCATCAACCACTGCTCGAACAAATGCTTCTCAAGCACATATCCGGGCTCTGTCAATAACTTCTCAGTGCCGTCAGGGAAGATGACACGGATTCCTTTGACGTCAAGAGCTTTGACGTGATCGGGTATCTCTAAATCTAAATTTTCTACTGCCATTTCTGAGAGACACTCTCCGCAGTGCACAGGCACGCCAACTGCTGCATCCGCTTCAACAACAATAGTCTTCAATCCGGCCCTCGCACTGTGTATTGCTGCTGAACCACCGCCAGGACCTGCGCCGATGACCAAAACATCGACCATGTCGACCTCTGCTGCCATGGACATTCTAGGAACAAACAGTCCATCAATGAAGCGGTTGAAATGCTTAGGACTACTACGCAGGTTCAAAGGTATAATCCTACTCGGAGTGGCGTGGCTTGGAAGACTCTCAAACGCTGGATGGGCCACCTCGAGTCACGAGGTGAAATGCTCAGAATATCTAGACCGGTAGACACAGTGTATGAGGCTGGAGCCATTGCTGACTTGCTGGTGAAAAATAATGGCCCTGCTGTTTTGTTTGAGAAACCAATACTTGCCGACGGTACAATTTCAAAAATCCCGCTAGTAATGAACATATTTGGCAGTAATGACAGAACCCTAAGGGCGCTTGGGGCATCACACGAAACCGAAGTTGGTGACCGCATGGTGGCAATGATGAAACCAGATATCGGCGCCTACATGAGAGCTCCTTGGAAAGCGCTACCATTGGTAAGAGACGCACTTGCTATGCCACCAAGGAAAAAATGGCGAGGAAATTGTCAGCGAGTTCGTTTGGATACAGATTTGACCAAATTGCCTATTCCAAAGACCTGGCCAATGGACGGCGGCCACTTTGTCACCTTACCGTTGGTAGTCACCAAAGATCCTAATTCTGGTGAACATAATTTGGGCATGTATAGAGCCCAAGTATTTGGACCTAAGGAAATTGGTCTACATTGGCAAATCCACAAGCATGGAGCAGATCATGCCGCTGCAACTGGAGAAAATCAGAAAATGCCTGTGGCAATATGCATGGGTGGGCCTCCTGAATTGATTTTCTCGGCCATTGCCCCACTACCCGATAATCTATCTGAATACCAATTCGCCGGAATTTTGGGCAGCCGTTCGCTTAGAATAACCAAAGCACTAACTCAAGATTTGATGGTTCCTGCAGAAGCAGATATTGTGATTGAAGGATACTGTATCCCCGGTGAAACACGATTAGAAGGGCCGTTTGGCGACCACTTTGGCTTCTATTCACTAACTGGCCAGTATCCTGTAATGCATGTTACAGCAATTACCACCAGAAAAGATGCAGTGCTACCTGCAACCATAGTTGGACTACCGCCAATGGAAGACGGATACCTCGGAGAGGCGATTGGTAGACAGTTCTCACCAGTCCTGCAATTCCAGCACAGGGACGTGAAAAGCGTCCACTTGCCGTTGGAAACTGGATTTCATAATTTAGCAATTGTTGCGGCAAAACAACGTTACCCTAGGCAGGCACGAAAAACGGCACTTGGCTTACTCGGTGCGGGACAAATGATGTTCCTGAAAGTGATTATCGCGGTTGATCCCGAGCACAATCCAAAAGACTTAGAGGCGCTGTTAGATGCACTGAACGACAAAGTTGAGATTTCTCAAGATGTCATAATTCTAGACGGGATGGTTGCTGATTCATTAGACGCCTCGAGCCCGTATGAAAATGTCCACAGCAAACTAATCATCGATGCTACTACAATTCCTCAACGAGACCCTCGCTCACCGAGTGAACCACTGGAAGGCTCATTCAAACAAAATACACCTGAGTGGCGGCAAGGCCTTACAGAATCTGCCAAATTTAACCAAATCGACAAAGTCAATGAAATGGACTTAGTTAGCGACGCCAGAATGCTAAGAGACAATATCTTGGTGGTTACGACAAATATCGCTGGGACTCCATCTCCCGAAACTGGTTCTGATGATTTTCAAAATGATCATGAATCTGCAAGATTGGAAAGAATTACCCAATTGAAAAATTCAATTTGGCAATTGGATTCTGAAAAGTCACTAAGATGGTTATTTATTACCAATGACGACATGGATTTAAACTGCGTAAAAGCAAGACGTAGACTACTTTGGCAGCTGACATCGAGGTTTGATGTTGGACGAGGTCTATTCTTTGACGAAAGTCGCCAACGGTTGTGCTGGGATGCCACTACTCCAATCCCAAGCGATGAACACGGTGTTAGAAGATGGCCGGCGATTACCCTCCATTCTGATGAAACCCTTGAGAAAGTTGCTGCTCATCCAGAATTAGCGAAATATGAGTGGCCCCCCCACCTTGAATTCGGGGGCAGTGATTGATGGATTTCAAACAGATAATGTCATTCATAAAAATAGAACACACGTTATTCTCCCTTCCGTTCATCATCATCGGCTATTTCGTAGCAATCGAGCAGTTTTATCCAGATGGTGAAATGCCGCTGATGGATTTGGCATGGGTCCTCGTTGCAGCAGTTGGTGCAAGGGGGCTAGCGATGACCTTGAACAGAATTATCGACAGGAACATTGACGCAGAAAACCCTCGTACAGCAAAGCGCCATTTAGCCAGCGGCACCATGTCAATGTCAACTGCATGGACTCTAGCAGTGATTTTCCTGTCAATGCTTCTACTTGGTGCTGGAATGCTTAACGAGGTTGCGTTAGCTATGTCCTGGCTTCCTGTCCTAACCTTCGTAGTCTATCCATATACCAAACGATTCACTTGGCTATGCCACCTTTGGCTTGGCTTGTGCCTGGGCCTTGCGCCTGCAGGCGCATGGGTTGCAATTGCCGGAGATTTCCACGGATGGCAGGCAATTACTGGCACTGATGGGTTTGGCAATGGATTATTGTGGTACCCGACAATTTTATTCATTTCTCTAGGAGTGACCTTGTGGATTACTGCTTTTGACATAAATTATGCAAGAATGGACGTTGAGAGTGATCGTAAGCACGGCATAAACTCATTCCCTGCACGGTTTTCA
>CAXGZX010000046.1:0-11377 GCA_964014545.1 uncultured Candidatus Poseidoniales archaeon
AATCACCCATTATCACGGAATCTTGGATTGTGATATTGACTATTTTTTCAGATTTCGCTTCCTGTGAAGCATCTAGTGGCTCTTCTTCAGCAGATCTTCTAGCGATTAGTATTCCAAGTAGTAGGCCAGAAGAAATACCAGTAAACAGCCCCACATAGAGCAACATTTTCTCAGGGGTTAACCCTTCATCTTCACTTTCAGTACTAGTTGTAGTATCGCTGTCATCGTTAATGACGCCAAATTCACTACCTATTGAGGGGACATTTGCTTCCACGTGGGTGCCATTATCAGCCATCAACTGAATAGTTGCATTTACCATTGAGCCATCAGAGCGAATATCCTGGTAAGTATAATTGCCCACAGTCCAATTCATATCGAGGGTGACCATGAAATTGATGGTACAATTTTCGTCTAATTTGGTGTTGTTCTCATCCCGCTCGCAATCGTAAGATAGTTCACCAGAATCCCAATCAAAGGTGCCGTTGTAAAGGCCGTCACCATCATAATCGTAGACAATTCGATGTGTCAAATTGGACTGATTGTCAACATTGTACCAAATAACTGAGTCGTTTTGAATAATTTGCGGGTTGCTCTGTGAGAAACCATCCTCTTGAATTAGCACAGTGAAGCTACTTGCAGTATGGGCTTGCACAGAAACGATGGCTGGACTTGCCACAAAAGCAAGTAAAATTGCCAAGGCTAATACTCGTGTTTTGATGGCCATATTCCAAAACCACAGCCGCTCGTAAATAAATAATCCCAACAAGCGTTTATTGCATTAATTCAAATAATACTGCTTTTTCAATCGACCATGCGTAAAGAAGGTATGACTCGCGATTGGAATGGTGCAGACCAACTCATAATGTATGCAATCGTTGGCTTGGTAAGCGTTAGTATGCTTTCTCTTGGAGCATATGTTATCATGTCTACCGGTGAAGACGATTCCTCACCTGCATCCATGGAACAAGAAGCATGGATTGACCCGGTAGTCGAAATCGAAGATGAGAACCACAGTCATACCGATCTACTAGCACATCGTCTTGCAACCAGCAATATGCAATTAATCGATTACCACAATCTAAACTGTGATGGTAATGTTGCACCACCTGCTGAACTTGATAACGTAGCTGGACGCCCGTGTTTCCCCGAATTCAAAAATGTCGGACCAACTCCTGGTGACTCTTCTGAAATATCCATAGAAGGCAACTTCATGGAAGACTGTGTAAAACATCCGGATGGAACTGGTGGTTGCTATGCCTATGTTTCATCATACAACCAATTCGAAATTCTAGATATCTCAGAACCAAATAACATCGTTTTACTTTCGACCTATTACGCGGAAGTCGGTCGTATGATTGACATCAAGGTTACACCAGACAACAACTGGGTTTTGGTTAATCACGAACTTACCAATAGTGATTTGGACCCGATTCCACAAGATGATGACGCTAATAGCGGCGCAAATCGACTCGATGTGATTGATGTTTCTGATAAGAATGGACCAATCAAGGTCGCTGAATGGAACAATCCGCCAGCAGGATTCCACAACCAAGACCTTCACGTTGACTGTGATTGGGAAAATGCGCCAGCAATTTATGCTCAAGAAGAATGCCACCTATTCCTCTACGGTGCTGACCCATACCCGGAAATGGTTGAGGGTGATTCAGGAACATTCTACAAAGGCACTCAAGTATTCTATGTTCCACTTGGATTTGAATCTTGGAGGCCGGATATTAATGATGAGGACCAAAATGTCAGCCGAGAAATAATTCGCTGGGGCGGATATTCACCTGAACCCGAAACCACCTGTGGCGGCTCAATTTTCAATCACGACAACGTATTTCACATTCATCCTATCACCGGACAAGCCTTGCTCTATATTTCCTATTGGGATGCAGGACTAAGAATCGTTGACGTTTCTGAACCGCCAGCAATTCCAGACCCTGAAGGAGTCTCTTGGCCACAAGATAATGAAGTCGGCCGTTGGCTTGGTTGCCCAAGTGCTAACGATGGCTGGTACGGCCCTGATGGTGGCGGCCATGCTAACATGACTCCTGATGTATGGGGCGGTAGCAGCGGCGCACAGAACGGCAATGGCTGGATACATTATGCGGTGCCATACGAACACCTACTCTGCAATGGTGCAGCTGAATTCGATCCGGTCGAGACTTGGGATGCAGAATGTGGCACAGGGCCTGAAGACCCAGTTTACGGCATTAACTGGCGCCACTTGACCCTCATTGCCCCTGAATACGGCACTAACACAAACCACACCGGATACATTTGGACTATCGATACAACCGACCCAGCAAACCCGTTCTTGCTAAGCAAGTGGAAATTACCAGGCACTAGTATTCTGCCAGACGGTAGTGTGCATGAACATCATTACATTCCAGGCGGCTATATTTACAGCCCACACAATGGTGATACTGGAACTAATGGCCACGTATATTGGACCCATTACCACGCTGGTAACTGGGTTACTGACCACAGCCAGATTTGGAGTGAAATACAATGGGTCGATGGAGTCCCAGCCCCTGAAATTGGTTTCCCAGCAATCGAGCAATTGGCCGAAACCAGAACCATGGGTTACTACCTTCCAGCTGGACCAACATGGATGGAAAACCCGAAGGAAACCCTAGGTTATGATATGGCAGATTGTTGGGCATCTTGTATGATTCCATTTGACTGGGGGCTGCAATATGACCCACGAGGATTCTTGTTCGTCTCTGAAATGGTATCTGGAGTCTATGTTGTACAAATGGATGAAGACATCAATCAGGATTATCTTTATCCACCACTATATGCTACTGATGAGTAATCAAATTACCAGAAGATAACTGTTATTCTTCCTCAACGGAGGGTGATTCAGTATTGAATTTAGATTCTACTTCTTCGATGGCATTTCGCAGTACTAAGCCGTGATACACTTTGATTCCCTTGTCCTTGACCGTCTGGTTAACTGCCTTTTCTAGTTCAATCAATTCATCCTTTGATTCAGCACCTTCTATCTTGGACAATAAGTCTCGATACTTACTTGCTCTGACATAATAGATTGCGAAGTAGGTTGGAATTAGCAACAAAGGAATGACTAGTTCTTCAAACACGATTTCCATGAACGCAGAAACAGACAGCTCGAAACTCTCCGCATCATAATCTTGACTGAATGAATTACCGTTTAAACCTCCAGAGTAAAAGACGCCGCTATTGATGCCAAAGTATAGATTAAACGGGGTTTCATCGGCATCAAAAATATCAGAACCACGATCTAATTCTACTGAATCTGGCCAACCATCATTGTCGTTATCATCATCTATAACATCTGGAATAGTGTCTCTATCAGTATCAAGTGGTGTTGATAGTGGATTGAATGGGTCGTATAGAATCGTGCCAGATGATGCAGCCCGTTCTAATTCGTTACGTATTCCATCACCATCTGCATCATCGTCATAGATGTCGGGCATAAAGTCGCCATCAATATCAGAACAACCAACTAGGCGAATTCTACTTTTCCCGTATGCAGCAGGGCAATTATCCGATAGCTCGTGACCACCTTGGTCAGCATAACCGTCTTCATCAGTATCTGACCAAATTTTGGTAATTGTTGGCCAAACATCTTGCGTATTTTCTACCCCGTCGCCATCAATATCATTATCGGAATTATCACCAATTCCATCGAGGTCTAAATCTGCATGCTCTGATGAATTATTTGGAAAAGCATCAGCACCCATGGCAATAGTCCAATTCTCATCAGCATCAGACCATCCATCCCCATCTGAATCCAAACAGCCAATTCGATCTTCGGTTGAATCACCACTGGCCACACATGGAGAATCTTGTGCTGACGCAGAGGTAATAGAAAATCCTGAAACGATTACCCCCAGCAGTATTATTACAACAATTTGTCTTGATGCCATGCGTACCGGTCTGTTTGAACATTAATGGCTTTATTGCTATGCATTGTGACAAAACCTTGAAAACCCAACATTACAGCATTTAGCCATGCGATTGCAGATTCTAGTCATAACGACTCTGTTATTGCTGCCATCATTGAGCGGCTGCGTTGAGGAAGCAGCAGAAGAACAAGAATTTCCGCAATTCTCTGCGGTGGCTGATGATGAACTAACTTACAATAATTCGATAATGGCCGGCGCACCATACATCGTGATGTTTTCCGCAGAATGGTGTAATAGTCCATGCTACTCTACTCTGCATTCCATCTGGAATACGCAAGCTGAACTGCCAGTATTAGTGATGTCTACTGACCCGGCTAAGCGCGCTGGCGGCTTGACTCTACAACAATGGCATGAATCGGCTAATGCTCACGATGATGAGGAAAACGATACTGGTATTGAGTTGTCAACTTATGCTTTCATGAAGGGTGATGATACTGCGCTTGAAATGGATATTACCACTCCCGGAACGACATTTTTCATCAATTCAGCAGGTATTATCACAGATCGCCACGAAGGCTTACTAGATGACCAAGAGTTAATTTCGTCATACTGGGAATCAGCGTCACAAGAACCGGTTTAATTACTCAATGTGCATCTAGCACAAACAAAAGTTTCACCGTCTTGCCAAAGTATTTTTTTGTGTTCAGTAAGATAAATCTCGCCACATGACTCACATTTTAGAGAGATGCTAGCAACCTCGTCTTCTGTTAAAATATATGGCGTATTAACAATTTCAGGTTTTATACAAATTTTACAATACCATTTTTTGTTAGTTTTATTCAATTCCATTACTGCAGGTTTGTAGGTCTTGTAGCACCTAAAGCACTGCCAGTCTTTGTCAGGGCCCCACACAATCATACTAACTGCGAGTTATTTATCAAATTATTAATTTCTTGAAATTTCAATTAATACTGCTATTTTTAAGCCACCTGAATTTCCACGGAATATGCACTTCTACATTCCTGGGGCAATAGCGGGCATTATTGTCTTTCAAGTATCCATTATCGCTCCGACGATGTTCAAAAAACTCAAGATTGAAGATTTTGGCACAGCAATTCGTTCTATCTGGCCAAAATTTTTCGCACTAATCTGCTTTCTAGCCCTTACTAGCATCGGCGTTATGCTATCAAGTGGTGACGGGAATAATGTTCATCTAGGAATTTCTGGATTTACTTTGTTGGCCTCAGGAATCTGTTATGGGATAATCCCGGCAACTAACCGGGCAACAGACTCTGGAAATAGCAAGAAGTTTGACCTGCTGCACAAACTAAGTGTTTGGTTAACAGTAGCGATACTTCTTGCCAACATCGCATTTTTATTAGTCTGAGGTGATAATTATGAATGTAAATAGGTCTCTAATCTATTTGTCGCTGGCCATTATTATGGTAATGACTGCTACAACAGTACAAGCCGAATCAACCAACGCAGAGGATAAGGATTCATTCAATATGGCTGGCTATATTTTTCTTACAGTAGCCGGCTTTGGGTGGTTATTTTTCTTGACCCTACTTGGTTCTGCGATTTACTTGATAGCGAAAAAATCTCGACAATTATACGAACCAAAACACCCTGTAAGATGCAAATAACTTGTTATTAGAATCTAATCAAGGTTCTTTAAACAACCAAAACTTGGTAGCCCCATGAAGCACATACTGTGGGCGACAATACTGTTGTTGTTGACCCCTATTGCTTCGGCAGAAACATACCGCATTTCTGGTAAGGCAACCTATGCTGATAACTCAGCAGTAGCGCTTGGTTATGTCTACGTAAATTGCGAACAAGGCGCTTTTGAATGCTACCAATACCGCGGCACTGAGGCAATGACAAATGCTTATGGTGAGTTCACCATGGTAATTGATGCAGACTCAGAAGAAGATGGAATCGAGATACTTTTGACTCTCAAAGGCGAAAACTTCACCCACGTAATAGATATCAGCCAACACCAAAATTCTCCTGATTCTAAAGTCTATCAAAATTTAAAGTTACAGCAAAACCCAACTGCTTCAGGTGTGATGATGGGCTTTGGATGTTTCATTGTCCTATTTGTTGTGGCGTTTGTCTCAGTATTGTTGCGCACCGGTAGTCGACTTTCGACTAAGCGAGGCAGACTTGAGTTCATGGGATACCGGCAAGCCAAACAACTCGAATGCCCTAAGTGCAAGGAAATGGTCTTTCAACATGAACTTGTCAAACATTTGATTGTCGACCATGATTTAGATCCGTTGGATGCTGGAGAAATTACTGGCATGGTCATGCGACGAACTTGGTCTGAAGAGGAATAAACGAGGAATTCATCAACCTCCAACTATTCCACTAATCCATGCGCATTAGTCACATCACACCGGATGGCAATGAAGCCTACGTTCATGAAGTACCTCAATTTGGTTTAGGAGTATTCCTGATGTCAGACGATGGGGAATGTAAAGACTCTATTCTGCAGGCTCTAGAAGCAGGCTATACCCACATCGACACCGCGCGAGCTTACAATAACGAGCATGAGGTTGGAAAGGCGGTTAGAGAATCAAATGTTGCGCGTGAATCATTATTCATCACGACAAAACTTCGCAGAGGCCATGCAACCGGTTACCAGGATACTATCGAGCACTGTCAGAAGTCACTGGAATTACTCAATATGGACTATATCGACCTATATCTGGTTCATGCACCACCAGAAAATCCAGACCATCGCGCACCAGTATGGCAAGCAATGGAATACTGCCTTGAACAAGGCTGGGTCAAAGCAATTGGGGTATCTAATTACGGACCTGCCCATTTAGCGGCCATGAAAGGTTATGCAAAATATATGCCCAGTGTAAATCAGATAGAATTCAATCCATGGCTGCAGCGCCCACACCTAAAACAAGCTACTGAGGACGCAGGTGCCAAAGTAATGGCCTATTCCCCACTTGCTAGAGGGCACAAAGTTGACGACCCACAACTTGGCATGATCGCTGAGAAACTCGGATGTACTCCAGCCCAAGTTGCGATAAAATTTTGTTATGATGAAGGTTGTATCACTATTCCAAAGTCAAGTAATCCAGCGCGTATTGTGGAAAATATTCAATCGTTAGATGTCGACATTTCTAGTCAATACGAGGCAATAAAATCGCTAGAATGCAACTATGTTTCTGGCTGGGACCCAACTACTGAACCCTGATTAAACCGTCTTAATCAGATATGTAGGGCAAAGCCACAAAAGACAAGCGGGTTAGGATTAACCAATGTCTGATAATTTTTGGGATACTAAACTTTCTGAGGATGCATCAATCGGTAAGGACGATAATAATCCAAAGAAATTAGATATCTCGAAACCCAAAGTGAAGATCGATGTCAAGTTAAATGACTTCCCAGTAGGTTATTGGGATAGTGATAACGATGCCATGCACATTGTTCAATGGTATAATGATAATCGAATGGTCGTTGAGGAAAAGAGTTTAGATTTTTTCAAACAGAATACTGGAATTAAACTTGTGACCTCTAAAGCAGAGGCGCAGAAAATACTTGATTTGGCGATTCAAACTATGCAACAAGAGGGTGTTACTGTTTGGCGCCCACCAAGTCATGAGTTTGAAGAAGAGTCCAGCAATACTATTCAACTCAATAATATTGAAACATTTGGTGGCCTAATAGGTGGTTGGGTTTTTGCAGGAATTTGGTTTACTATCTCCTTTTTGATTTTATTTCTTGTTGGAGGACCTGCAATAGCAGACTTGGGGACTGCTGATTGGAATGCCACTGATGGAGTAATTACTTCTAGTGAAGTACACACCTCTAGTGACGGCGAAGGAGGTACGACATACTGTTTGTGGGTCAATTATGAATATACCTACAATGGGAACACTTACGATGGTGACGTAGTTAGTTTTAGCAAAGATAATTCATGTGATTCATGGTCAGGAAATGCGGATGATGACTACCCAGAAGGCAAGGAAATCACAGTATATGTCAATCCAGATAATCCGTATGAAGCCGTACTTGAGCCAGGTCTTTCTGGCGTAGATTTCGGAGTATGTTGTGTCTTACCATTTCCCTTAATTGGGGTTTTTATGGTTGCTATGATGCTAAAAAATACCTTTGGAGTAGTATCTTCAAAGTTTAATAAAAACCGATGAAAAGATTCCTTATTTTATACCCACTCCTGTAGATTATACTGTTAGTTTAACACATGGTCGGGACAAACCAAAAAAACCATTAGACGAGGGATAACAACATGTCAACTAATTTCTGGGATGCTAAAGTCGGCGATGAAGAAACCCCCACCCCTCCTCTTCCATCAGTTGAACAAGACCCACCTTCAGTGGGAAATAAAGCAACCAAACCCCATTCTGATGCAGTATTGTTTAGTAACCCACTGGTGATTGATGTAGACGGCAACAAAACACAATTCCCCTTGGCACGATCTAATGAATTATCCGAGCAAGCCATTAATTTAATTTTTAAATCCAAAGAATATTGGATGATAGAACTGGCTCCCGGAAACAGATTTTTTCAGATGAATGTCCAGACAGCCGAGATTGAACATTGGCTAGATGGCAACATAATTCACCAACAAAGAGGCGATATTGGGCAGGCCATGGATTATCTTGAGTCAATAATTCCTGAAGCTATTCCAAGCGAAAAAGCAAATGCTTCAGACAATATTTGGTCGCAAACCACACCAAATAACGAAATTTCTACATCGCAAAGAATTGTGGAAATGAGGTCAAAAGATATTCAACAATTAGAACAATCAGGGCCAAAGGAAACGCACCATTTCCCAAATATAGCGGCTATTATTGTTGGCGGAGGGGCACTCTTTTTTGCCTTAATTTCACTAATTAACGGGGCAATCTTTCCACTGCTAATCACCGGTTTCATCTCATTTATTGGATTGGCGATTGCTTTTTCTATACATGTAAAAATAGACCATTATCCAAACGATTCTACCTTTGTTTGGTACAAGGGACAATCTGTAGATTTCATTTATCAAAAACAAGTAGGCGATAAATTACAACACTGGGAGGAAGTGAGTTATTCTACCGATTCAGAGGGTGATACAACTTCTACAACATACTACCATTTCAGAATGGTTGATGCTTCGGGCGGAGAATTATATTCAGCACAAGGTGCAGGCGGTGGTAGCTTTGGTCGCAACAATAGGGCGAAATTGACAAATTTACTAGGCTTGCCAACAGGCAATGTGAGTAGAAGTGCAGGCAAAGTCAACTATCAAGACCCCGGTTCACCGAACTTTAATGTTGAACCAGCAAAGAACTCATTTGGAGCTTTAAGCAGATTTGCCTTATTCCCAATCATCATTTTTTTGATGTTCGGTTTTGTTATTGTATCTGATATTTTTCTGGATGATGATTTTGGCACCTATGATTATGAAATGCCAAATCGATGGTGTGACGAAAGCGTAAATTATCCTGTTACAGTGCCAATTAACACTGTATCTGAAACAGCAATGCGTGGTTATGAGACCAATAGAGCAGATGGCACGTATTCTAATATGGATCTAGTAATCAATGGCGGCATATGCACATATCGTTATCAAACCGGAGAATCAACAGCATTTGAGTTTGAATATGAATTACAAGAGGTCTCAGACATTGATGGAATTAGCATGCTAGTTATGTTCCATCCAGGCGGCCAATATGTTGGCTATTCAGGTATTGAAGTCTATACTATGGCACATAACAGTACGCAATGGATACAACAAATCGATTCACTTTACATGTATGGTGATTATGAACGCTATGCTTCACACGAAGATTATCTAGATGAGTTTTGGTTTGATCGGTGGTTTAGACACGCGTTTGATAATACGGTAGAGAATGTTTCTCACGTAAAAATCGTTACTGGTCATGCTGACCAAATGGGCGACCGGTCAGTTAGTTTTTCAGGGCTTAGAGTTGATGCAGCGGGCGATTATGATTATCCCGATTATCTAATTTGTAGTGGCGAATGGGACGGCTTGTTTGAAAATTCAACTAGTGATATGATTACATGGGATAGTTATGATCCAGATGTTCATCGTGGATGTTGAATGATAAATCCGTAATGGAATTATATTGGATTATTTGTTTTCAGGCTCCCATTCCCATTTGTAAATCTTCATCGATTCATCTTTGATGAGCAGTTGTAAGAATGATTCTTCATCATGGTAAAGCGACGTATGTTCTTGAAAGGACCTATATTGTACTCCTGCCATGTATTCTGCCGGGTTGCCATTTTCCTCTGGATTCCAACTCCCTCTTGACATGTTTAGAACTACCTCTTCTGGCGTATTACCAAAGCTTACATCACCATTCCATTCCCCGCCATACCACCCAAATAGGACGATTTTGAAACCATCAAACAAGACATAATCTTCTTCACTGAGTTTGTCTAATTCGTCCATAAGTCGACTTAATCAATCGAATTTAAAAATCTATTCAAAGTAAACCAGCCTAGCATTAGCATGGCCAAGATAAATTTCCAAGATAAATTTGCCAAATTCAGTGAACATTGGACACCAAAAGTAATCGCGGAAATGAATGATTATCAATTCAAGTTAGTGAAGGTAAAAGGTGAATTTGTCTGGCACAACCATAGTGATACCGATGAAGTGTTCATTGTCATTGAAGGCTGTTTGAAGATTGAATTCGCTGAACAAACCATTGAGCTCAATGCTGGAGAAATGTATGTTGTGCCTAAGGGCGTCCAACACAAACCATACTCAGATGAAGAATGTAAAATTCTGCTAGTTGAGCCTAAAGGGGTAGTCAATACTGGTGAAGCAGAAGGTGAATTAACCGCATCTAACGATGTTTGGATTTAAATTTCTTTTACTTCAGGTAATTCACTTACATGAATGGTTTTCCAATCAATCCGCTTCGCTAGTACTGCTTCTTTGATCCTCTTCTCAGATTTAGTTAACCTAGAATTCCCGGTTTTTATTTCAATAAATTTTATCTGTATTTCTTCATCAGTATCCAGTCCCTTAAAGCCAATAAAATCAATTGGGTTTCCTAAGAAAGACAGTTCCTTGACGCTGTTGACTGCATCAATTGACCATGGAGCTAGAGTTTCGCTAATTTGACCTTTCAAGATGGCTCTTTGTCTATTAGTTGAGTCTTTTCTTGCGGCTTTTTCTGCTTCACTTAACTCCTGTTTATGAAGCATAATTTTTACTTTCAACTCATCATTTTCTTGTTTAATGCTGTTTAGTAGTTTGACTAGATAAACAACTAATGCTACAAAAAATAGTATTCCAACAGCCAACCAAACTGCATCAATCTCCAAGCCCGCCATAACATTTCCAAAATGGCAACAGTTCTTCAAATCTATCTAAGACCGAAAGGCAAAATTTAGACTGCTCGTTGGCATTATGATAATGAAATAAATCAAATAGTAAAGAAACAGGGTTTACTTTGTTGACATGCGTTTGAAGTGGCCTG
>CAXGZX010000047.1:0-10941 GCA_964014545.1 uncultured Candidatus Poseidoniales archaeon
GTGAAATCTACAACCATCTAGATTTACGTGGTAAACTAAACTATAATTGGAAAACATCAGGGGACTCTGAAGTTATTCTTGCGCTTCATGAAAAGTATGCGAAAAATGTCGGCAAAGTTGGTGATGTTAATCACACAGATTGGGTTAAACAATTGAATGGCATGTTTAGTTTTGCTTTGTGGGATAGTGAACATCAAGAACTAATACTGGCAAGAGATTCACTCGGTATTAAACCATTAGTTCGTACAATCATTGATGGCAGCCTATTATTTGCCAGCGAAATAAAGGCATTTCATGCACATGAATCCTATCAACCAATACTTGATGAAACAGCTTTGGCATTAAGATTAGCATGGGAATATTGCTTGGATTCCTCAACTTTGATTGAAAATGTACATCAGGTAAGACCAGGTACCGTAGAGGTCTGGCGAGAAAACAATATTGGCCAACCCTATTTACACTCAGTAACTAGTTTTGAGCGCCAGCAACTAAATCCAGTTGCTACTTGGAATCCAGATTTAGAAGCAAAAAGTTTGCTAGAATCGTTTACCTACAGCGTTCAAGAGCGACTTATGGCGGATGTCCCAGTCGGAATCGTGCTCTCTGGCGGTCTTGACTCCTCATTAGTTGCCGCAGTTGCTAGTGATGCTGCGATGCGTGAAGCAAAACCAGTACCTGCTTGTTGGACTGTCGCTGAAAGCGAAGATAACCCTGATTGGCTTGCTGCAGAAGAAGTGGCAAGTTCGCTTGATTTAGCACACCATACCAAAATTATGCCAAATGGAGGATTTGTCAAAGACATTCCAAAGCTAGCCTACTATGGGGAAGATCTGGATGTTTCTGTTCTATTCTTTCAACCACTTTTCAAAGAAATGCAAAAACATGTCAAAGTTGGACTTTGTGGTCAAGGTGCCGATGAATTGCATGCGGGTTATCCACGATACAGGTCGTTAACCAAACATACCGAAGTAGTAAACTCTAGACTTAAGCAAATTGATGAATCAGTAACAAAGCCAATAATTAATCGTAATCTTGATACTAACAGTTGCTGGTACTCGAGTAGTCTATTGCCTGAAGATTATACTAATAATTTGGAAGAATTCCTTAACTTTGAACTTGAGCGTGGTCAGTTGAGTAATTTCCAATTAAGATTAGTAGACCGTCACTCAATGGCTAATTCTTTAGAAGTTAGAGTGCCATTCCTTGGTCAACAACATCGACAACATTCTTACCGCTTGCCAACTGAATGGCGTCTACCTGACGGTGGTTTAGAAAAAGCCGCATTACGATCAGCAGCAAGGTTAACCAAATTACCTAGGTCTATTACTGACCGGCCAAAACTTCCAGCAGGAACTGCAACATCACCAAATCAACTTCGCCAATTCCTAAGTGAATTCTCGCATCTCGCAGAAGCAGTAGCGGAGAAATATACCAAATTTAGTAAACTATTGAATAACCAACCTGACATGGCAATCGGTCTAGGATTGTTTGAGGCTTTACACATTACTCAACCACTACATACCCGAACAAAATTTTCTATAGAATCATTGATTGATGAGGTGATAGCATGAATTTACACGACCTAACAACATTAATTGAAGACAAAAGACCAGACATAACTGCATGGATGGAGAAAAAACGCCAAGAAGTATCCATTCCAATTTATGGCAGTGTTGATATTCGTGACGCAGGCTGGAAAATCGCTGTAGTCGACGCTAATCACTTTCCTGCCGGTTTCAATAATGTCGCTAAAGAAGATGAAGAACATCTTGCAGCATTACTTAGAAATAATATTTTACGACGTGATAAGAACTGTAAGTGGGTTCACCTATATCCTGAATCGCATACTAGAAATTCAGCATACGCAGAGAACCTACGGACTCTACAGCGGTTGCTAAAAATGGTTGATTTCCGGGTGACTGTTGGTTCACCGGAACTTGAAGGACATGGTTCCATTGCCGGTCTGTCAGGCCCCTTGAATCTAGATAATGTGGAGCTGAAAGATTTTGATGGTCAACAAGGAATTGCTATTGATGGTAAGCGACCAGATTTGATACTTCTCAATAACGACCTCACTGAAGGATTACTGCCTGGCCTTGCCTCTAGTAGAGTATCCCCTCCCACTGAAATGGGTTGGCATGTAAGAAAAAAGTCAGATCATTATCAAGCATTACAGGATTACGTCGATGAAATCTCAGAAATGTTGGGCATAGATTCATGGTACTTGATGACTGAGTGGTTTGTTTCCAAGGATAAGTGCTTGGATAAGGAAGCATGCAGAATTGAACTTGCCGGAGAGGTAGACCATTTCCTATCAAAGATTGGAGCAAGATACCAAGCAATGGGGATTGATAGAGAACCAGTAGTATTCATCAAGAACAATAGTGGTACGTATGGTCTGGGAATTTTATCAGTCAAGAGTGGTAGTGAGTTGCTTGAACTTTCCAATCGCAAAATGAAGAAATTAATGTACTCCAAAGGCGGTGTTGATGTAGAAGATTTCCTGATTCAAGAAGGAGTCCCGACTTGTCTTACTACCGAGTCTGATGGTCCAGTTGAACCGGTTGTTTACTTGGTTGATGGTCAGGCAGCTTCTTGGTTTTACCGAATCAATGAGAAGAAATCAGATATCGAAAACCTCAATTCTCCAAGTGCAGTTTTCCAAAGCCATTCTGAAGTCGGACACATTTATGGCAAACATGCTCATGGTTGGCATGCCTTAGTGGCCGAACTTTCGATGCTTGCTATGGGCAAAGAGTTTTCAGCCTATCAAAATTAATGTCTGCCAAATAGATAATGCTATGGATACCTTGGGATGTTTATGGGCAGAGCATGGCTATATTCACTCACTATCCTTGTTGGCCTGTGGATTTCTGCTACTGCATTTGGTGGATTACTTCCTGATAACTTGGCAGAATGGCCAGTAAACATCTGGTGCTGGGGTGTGTTTGCCTATATCTACAAGACGACAGGTCGTAAAGAAAGAATAGAGATGATTACCGTTCTTGCCTTTGCTACACCCATGGAATTATTCTTTAGCGAAGTTTGGAATATCTATGAATATCAACGGGGCTTAATGCCGTTATTTGTTCCAGCCGGCCATTATTTCTTATTTGACCTTGGCAGAATTATGGCAAACAAGATGAAACAATCACTCGCGTTACCAATTTTGATACCATTTATTCCAATGGTTGCGTACGGTGTCTATGATGGCAGTGATACTTCCGGACTTATTCTTTTGATATTGGTATTGGTTTTCACCAGATTTGGGCCCCAGCCTCGTTTGTATGCATCAATGGCTTGGGCAGCATTAGCAATGGAAATAGTTGGTACACAATTAGGTAATTGGACTTGGGCAAACGAAGTGCCATGGACTGGATTGACCGCCTGGAATCCACCACTTTTGGTTGGTGCATTCTACTGTTTTGGTGATTTACTTGTTAATATGACAGTCGTTAGGTTTGAAGAGAAGGCCCACGTGGGGTTGCATGAATGACGTCAGCGGATGAGTTGAAAAAGCGTAGAGAAGCGGAAGCTCTGCGCATTCGAACTTCACTTAATCGACAGCGTAGTGTTCAACATGCATCTGTCAAAGGTGGTGAAAATACCGTAGCCTTTGTTGAGGAAAGCTTGTGCATTGGTTGTGATCAATGCGACATAGTATGTGATGATGATGCAATTGAACTCTACAAAGTTCCAATGCGAAGTCCTCTGATGAACGTTGAATCAAATCGTAAAGCGAAGATTATTCGCGATGCTTGTACCGGTTGCAGGCTGTGTGTTCTAGCGTGTCCAACAGATGCAATATCGATGATTGACAGGTGATGCTATGAGTGGGAAAGACGAAGCTAAAAATGACGCTCAACGATTTGGTGGCGAATTTGGCCCCTATCGTAAACCAGGAACTACAGGTGTTCCATTATCTACTTTCAAAACCCTAGTCTGGACTTCCAATATTGGTGGCTTAATCTTGTGTGTACTAGCTCTTGAGATGTTATTTGTTCAACAAATGTTCATGTGGGGATTAGTCACTCTAATTGCCGGAGTTGGTGTTGCTTTATTCCCGTCAAATTACGAAATACTCGGTATGAGTGAAGACGAAGAAGCGACTGAGAATTAACTCAAGCTTCAGTCTCGATAGTGGTAATTGCTTCTTCGGCAATCTTTGACTTCTTCTCGTTAATTTGTTGTGCTAGGAAAGTCACTACGTCAAGAATCTTAATGTCGGAGTATTTGTCATCATCTTCAAACTTCAAACACTCAAAGTGAGTAACACACTTTGGACACGATGTTAACATGGTATCAGCACCAGTGGATTTGATTTCTTCCATTCTAGATACTCGAAGTGCTCTAGCATTTTCATTACAAGACATCATGCTAGATACGCCACAGCACATTGCATCTTCGCCGCTATGTTCCATCTCGACCAAATTTACGCCTTCAACAGCATTGATTAATTCTCGGGGTTCTTCATAGACTCCCATTTGTCTGCCAAGTCTACATGGGTCGTGATAAGTAACTGTGGTTTCTTCAGCAACCTTTAGGTCCATGTCAAATCCTTGTTCAAGTAAAAATTCAGTAGTGTGCATGACTTTCACATCTTCAAGTTCGTAGTCTCTAGCAAAGGTTCTGAAACACTCAGCACAGGATGATACTAATGTATCAATTCCCGATTGATGAATTTTCTTTTGATTGTAAGCTTTCAACTTGTCAAACACTTCAGTAAGACCTTGCCACTTTTGATCGTGACCACAGCATTTCAGGAAGTCCCTGCCTAAGTATGAGACATCAACTCCAATTTCATCAAACAGAGTGTATGCCGATGTAGTTGCGGCTCCAAGGTTCATTTCACCTTCATTGACGTGAGAGAAGACCATTTCTTGGTCGAGGTAGTCGACGCAGCCTGGATAATAACCGATATTAGAATCAATCGGGTAGTCTTCAACAGTAATGAAGTCTTGATCTGCATCTTCTTCAGCTTCAGCAGCAAGAACTGCTTGTAATACAGTGTGAGGGATTTCAGCCTGTGGACCACCGACGATTAGTCCTCTGCGAATGTCGACATATGAGTCATAGTCAACTAATTGAGGACATGCATTAGTACAGGCTGTACAGGTCAGACATGAATACATTGGGACCCCATCGTCTTCGTTGTTCCATGAGTTGTAAATGATGTTGAGTTTGTCACCACCATTGAATAATCTAACAGGGCAAGCATCATCACAAAGGTCACATCCGTAACACTTGTTCATCTCAAATTCATAGCCTCTAGCCATTGAGCGGAGCAAGACAAATACCATTGCACCAAAGGTAAGACAAGGAATAAACATTGCATAGATTAGTTTCGCATCTAGGCTCTTTGGGTTCATGTGATATCCAGGGTTATCGATTTGTCCGTAGTTTGAGCCACCAAGCGCCATTTCTGTGGTGCTGCTAAGATTGACTGTCTTACCTTCTAGTGCAGCCGGCGCTGCACTATTCCAAACTAATAGTGGTTGGAATGAAGCAATTTCTAGCTTGATTTCTTTCATCATTGTATCATTAAGAGCCAAAGGCCCGGTAATTGTAACATCAAATTGATACTGGTAGGTTCCTACTGGTAAGTCGACACTTGTTCCTGCACAGTCATTGAAGTCAGCGACAACATTGCCATCTGCGCTTGTAATAGTCAGGGTGCTGCTAATCATCGAATCAGTCTTGACATCATTGATTTTTCTTTCTTCAGCTCGATGTTCACATGCTATGTCAGTAGTAATCTTGCTAACCGATTCATGATGTCCATCGGGGAATAATACAGGGTCTTCAGTAACAGTAAATGTATCATTCACAGAATAATAATCCTCGGTAATCAAGGTTGTTGATTCAAATGCAGAATTAATGCCATCTGCTGGTATTTGATGGCCGTTAGAATCAAAGAAATCGATAATTACTTCTCGGCCTGGTTGATAGATTACCCAATCTAGCCACGCTGTAGTTGGTACAGTAGCATCATCTGACCAACCAAAGTTATCAGTAAATTCGTTAGTGTCATGAACATGGACATCGACAGGTTGGGTTCGCATTTCTTCTAGTTCACCATAGTCTGATATGGTTCCTAATCCTCTTGCGCCCCAGAAACCTTTGTCGTAAGTATCCCATGTTGCAACAGTGGCCGCAGTAGAGAGAATTAACGCACCAACTAGAATTTGCTTGGCATGATTTGGCGTAAACGCTGAGCCCCATGCTTTTGATAATACCATTCTAGCACCAAAGTAGATACATATCCATAACAGAATACCCGTCATCGCCCAGGGTAGGGCGTTGAACGCTTCCGCAATCCAGGGTTCCCTCACCCCACAAAGCAAGTCGCCATGGCTGTCTAGTTTACAATAATCAGACCGATTTTTATGATATAATTCCAAGAAAATATTGATTGAAAATACCGATATGAACCAAATGTGTGCCAAGTAAACAGCACCTGCAGCAGCAAACCATGGATCTTCAACTGGGCGCTTTTCTCTACCACCAAGGAACGGTGGTAGGATAAGTATGCCGATTGGGATTCCAGTTAGGGCTGCTCCCCACCATGCAGCGTTCCAAGGGAATACAGGCTGACCGACTATCTCTCCGATGAAACCGGTAGGGACGGTAAATTGGGGTAGATATTCACCCCATCTAAGATAGCCGTAAGAAAACAACACATACCAGTCAGGGAATACGAATCCAGCTTGAGCGTATGGGTCTGCTGCCCCGTGCAGTGGTGGAGGGATAATCCATGCGTAATACAACAGTACAGCGCCCATGAATGCGAAAATCAAGATATCTCTCAATACTTCATGCGGCCAAAATCCATGGCCCAGGCGTGTTCTCTCACGCTTACCTTCAGTTGCCTGAAGTTTCTCTTTTTCATCCATATATGAGGATGCTACTCTACCCAGATTCTCTACTAGTCCCATTTAATTCCCCCTAAGATCAATGTGGCTCCGCAATTCCTTGCACCCAAACAATAAACAAATGAACTATAATTAGTCCTGTGACTATGACTGGTAGTATGAATACGTGAATAAAGTACATTCTAGTTACTGTTCTCTCGGTTAGTGAAGAGCCACCAAATAGTAATGTTGCGACATATTTGCCGACTAGCGGGCTGGAGTTTGCTAGGTTTATACCAATTACCGCAGCACCATATGCTAGTGAGTCCCACGGTAGTAAGTAGCCTGAATAGCCAAAGACGATTGTTAGAGCCATTAATGCTACACCAATTAGCCAGTTAAGTTCTCTTGGATTTCGATAGGCTCCTGTGAAATATACACGGCACATATGCAAGAATACGCTAGCCACCATGAAGTGAGTTCCCCAGTGGTGAACAGCTCTTATGATGTAGCCAAACGGTAGTTCAGTCATGATGTATTGCATACTCAAATAAGCCGGAGATGGGATTCCATTTCCGCCAGGGACGTAGTAGATTCCCAGCACAGTACCAGTTAGGACTAGGATAATGAACGATAAGAATGATATTCCTCCTAGACAATATAGAGGATACCAATACCAGATTATGCGAAGTTTATACTTTTCAGCGTGAGTAAGAGGCATCTGTCTGTGCATGTTGTAGTATGCGCCTTTTGACATATTCCAATAATCTTGTATTCTAAATCTAGTGTCTAGCCAAGAAAACACCCAAAGGAATGAACGCTCAGCAAAACCCATCTTTCCAGAGGATTCGACAGCTCGTAGAATTTCTCTACGAGGCATTTCTTCATTCTCTTTGCGCAGGGTAAACGCAACAAGGACAATAATGAAGGCGATAAAGAACCAAAGAATCCAGAACATTGTAGTCATTTTATCACCTCAATCACAATATGTTAACCAATCTACATAATCGGTGATTCCGGTTATCAAATCACCGTCCATTAGTACAGGTATAATGGGCAGTCCTACTGGAGCGGGGCCACCTGAAGCTTTTATCCCTGCATAACTAAATGTTGCACCACTAGAACGATTTCTATTAGAGTTCATCTCTAGGGCAGTAGGGTCAAATCTTGAAGAGTGACAGATACAGAATAGTTTAGTTCCGCCATCATCGCCGCCGCCTGGAGTCCATGAATCATCAGTAAATGAATTGGAAACTAATTGCCAACCTGGTATACAACAAAGATGAGTGCAGCGTCCGTAAATGATTACTATATTGTCGGACGGGAAAATCCTCGGGTCAACATCTGACATATCCTCAAAATGACCAATTCTCTTGCCAGTTTCGTCGTATCCTTCCATCATTTGGAATCTTGCTTTACCAAGGGATACTGGGGTGTCTTTGTTTTTCGCGTGATCAACATATACTACAATAACTGGGACTCCATTCCAAATTCCGGCTGCTCCAGCTGTTCCAGTGCTTGATTTTGCTGCTTCGTCTACGAAATCTTGACGAGTCATATTGACTTCGTGTTTCGCCCCATACCAAGCCTCATCTTCACGACCCTTGGCCCAGAATTGTATGGTGCCTTCTCCACCAGTGCCCTCGGTGTCGGGCGGCATAATGAGTGCGGTGAATCCCAGAACACCCAATGATGCTGCTAATACTCCAGTTGCTGTGTTGAATCCGTATTTCAAAAATTGCCGGCGATTGATGACTTTCCCAGCACCATATGTTGAGTCGTCCCCACCCACTGATGGTGCAGGTTTCAAATCATATTCTCTTGCCAACTAAATCACACCTTGTATTCTTTCCAGTCTTTTTGATGCTCTGGAATAAATTTGTTTATTGCATGTTTCACAATGATAGTGTCTGGTAAGATGAATCTTAGATATACTAAGCCCATCATAATAAGAGTAGTTAGCGACATTGCTAGATGGAATGCCAATTGTCTTTGATCCCAATCTTTAGCCAATCCGTAAATCAAAGAAAATACCCAGTAGCAGGACCAAAAAATCCCCCAGATGAAAAAGAACATGGTAAGATATGATGCCCCAGACGGTGCTAATTTTGCGCTTACGATTGAACCCATGTCAGCTTCGGTGAACACGCCTTTTTCGATTGCCATCTCCATTTCTTCTTCTGTAAGACTGGCGTCTTCCAAGGATTTTCTCGCGTCTTCTACGGTGATGTCACCCTTGGCCACTCCACGTAGGAGTTTTGTGATTGTATCATCCATTATTGATCACCTCTTCGCCTTATCTTATATCGCAACCTCAGCTGGTTACTTCTACCTTTGTAAGATGATGAGAAACTGTACCTAAGCATTAATCCTGCAAATAAGATAACTGCAATAACTGCGCCAAATCCAAGCAATCCTAGCACGTGTGCTCTAAACTCTGCTCCCATGTGGTGTAGGTCTACTCCGGTCTCCTCTGGCACAGGTGGGCTAACATTGCCGTCTCCGGCAAATAGTGTTCTTGTGCCCATGGCAGAGGTGCTCTCGTCACCTTCTTGCAGGGCAAAAATAAGCTGATTCCATTTATCTTCAGGGCCCGGACCTTGGTCGCCGTTGACTGAATTTCCAGTGATCCAAAAGTCAACAACTCCGCTGCCAGCCTCGGGCGCTGCCCAGGTGAGTGTCCACATTCTGTCAGAGTTACCTGCTGCTGCTTCGGTTTGGGTAAGGGTTGTTGGGTCGTCTTCCCAATTTTGCAAGTTGTCGCCAGAAAGTACCCCGCTAGTTACTCGCATGGAGAATCCTGCAGTCCATGGGCTGGCCGCAGTTGGTCCACCGATGATTTGCAATTTTAATTCATAAAATTCTCCACCCACCCACGCATACGGGACGTCGTCTAGGATGATTTGAACGGTGTTATCGGCTGCTGCATTGTGGCAAAGACAGCCCTCTTTGGCAACGTCATCGATGGTTTCACCAGCGTTTGATTGTTCTCCGCCGATGCCTCCGTGGTACGAAGAGGCAAGGCTAGGCGTGATTAAAATAACCAACAAAGATATGCCCAGCGCAAGGCGTTTCGAGATAGGCTTGCGCAACATAAACACACCCAGTTATTTCTCCCAACTATATGAACCCTTTAAACATTGTCAAATTAGGCGGGGTAATATATTCGCAGTACCTCGTTTTTGGGCGAGTTTATAAACCATGAAAACCGCCTTAAAATCATTGTTAAAGGGGATAGTTCAATAATTAGGAGTTTTTGGCAATATTGATTCTTATGTCAACTCCCTTTGAGAACACCTATGATTTGTCAGAGAGTCAGTTAGCAGATTTGGAAGAGGCGGAAGAACTTATTTTGAAAAATAGTCTTGGAAAAGCCGAGGAATTATTGCTAAAAATGCTCGATTTAGACGATGAATGTATACCCGTTCTGTCCAATTTAGGCCACCTGTATGGTCGGTATTTATCGGAGTTTGAAACGGCTGTGAAATTTTATGATCGGGTTTTAGAATTGGAACCAGATAATGCTTGGGCCAGAGATTCGAGAAGAAGGTATCTTCGCTATATCGATTGATAGGCTAAAGTTCATTGATGTTCAACTTCACGGATGGTTAATGGAATCATCACAGATTCTGATTGCAGGGGTTGGCGGCATTGGTTGCTCATGGGCAAAAGGTGCTTGGTCTCGCTGTGATTCCGAAGCAGATATTTTACTAATCGATGCTGATGATGAAAGCTTTGCGGGTGTTGAACGTGGTCATGTTTTACGCTTAGGAACTGTTGTCGATAAACTCGGCTGTGCGTCATTACCACCGCTTGCTGAACAGCGTATGCGGAGCGTTTCCTCAGTGGTCAGTAAATTGATGGAGCCTGTAGAATTAGTTATTCTATTGACCGGTCTTGGCGGTGGAACTGGAACTGGGGCAGCCCATGAATTCGCTCGACAAGCTAGATTGTCAGGGGCGATTGTAATAGCAGTTTCAGCAATGCCTTTTGAGGTTCAATCCACAAGACTAAACATTGCGGAGGATGGTTTTGATCGTTTAGATAAGTTTGCTCACGTAACAGTTAGACTTTCTTTGGAAAGACTAGC
>CAXGZX010000048.1:0-10302 GCA_964014545.1 uncultured Candidatus Poseidoniales archaeon
TGCCAATAATCGGCAGGTCATGAGTATTGCCTCTACTTCACTGCTTTAGCCAAGGTCGGAAATGCTGATCTGCATATGCTCTTGCATAGTCTGCAGGATAACCTGCTGCGATTAATTGTTGCTCATAAGCGAGTTGTTCTGGCGTAATTGACGTATCAGGCGCCGGCATACCCGCTACTGCAGCGAATCCAGCATCAGAATACGCCTTCTCCTGCATCGACCATTCATCATTCTTAGAGCCTCTTCCTCTAACAAAGAATACCGTAACTAAGAGCAATACTATCACTGCACCAATTATTCCAATGAGCGTATACGACATACCGAATATACCTGATTCGGATTCTGCTTCATCTGTAGAATCTGTGGTATCATCGCCCAAGTCCGTATCATCCCCGGGTTCAGTTGGGTCAACTGGGTCAACTGGGTCAACTGGGTCAACTGGGTCGGTTGGGTCTGTTGTGTTGTCGTCCGGCTCATCTGGCTCATCTGGCAATTCACAACCATCGGAACCGACAATCGTGCCTAGTGGGGTTTCAGGGCAGATATCGTTCTCATTAAGAACGCCGTCCGAATCTAAATCTAGAATTGGACAACCAACACCATCATCTCCCGAAAAGACTCCAGCAACGGCTGGACATTGGTCGCCATTGGTACCTAGTGGATTGTCTCCGAATCCGTCGCCATCGGTGTCGTACCACTGAGACATGTCATTTGGCAGGATATCATTATCATTGGAAACTCCATCACTATCGAGATCTGGGCAGCCATATCTGTCGACGGTTGAGGTCCCTGGATTGTTAGGACAGTCGTCGATAATTCCGTCTCCGGCATCGGTTGAATTGAACCCGTCTCTATCTGCATCATTAGCCCACAATTCATCTTCATTTTGAACATAGAATGGTTCAGAAAAGTGAACGTTATTGGATTCATTGGCTTCAGTGACGTCATTATTACTATCAATAATTAGCTTACAACGGTAATCTCCTGATGGCGTATCGGTTGGAATGGTAAAGAATGCATAACTATCTTGTACGCTAGATTGCTCGTATGACATTGCATTGCTTATACTTGGGTTTTCTGATTCTAATTCAGAAGAATACATTGTGGTAAGCGTCACATTATCTGAATCAACTAACTCAATTTGAACAACCATACTTTGGCCAAATGCAGGGCCTCTGGCGTTGTGAATTATCCATTGAGTAGTAATCTCTTCATCGGTGTATGCTTCGGTAGTCGGACAGGTTAATGATTCTGGAATAAGGTCTGGTAGTGCTGGGTTAACGACTACAAGTTCAACGTCATAATCGCCTTGACCGCCATTGGAATCGATTGTTAGTGTGTAGGTTGTTGTTTGCCCTTCATAGGTCTCGTTATCCATAGACTCAAAGACCAATCCGTAGCTCATGTTGTCAACTGAAGCCACTAAGTTGCCAGCACTGTTGGTTAATGTAGCTGTGAACGGTGCAGACATAGAAGCATTAAATCTGACTTCTGTGTTGTAGTAATCGTCAATGGTGAAGCTGTAAACATCTTCAGTATCTGAATTGCTCAAACAACCTGTACCACTGATTGGATTATTTGTCCCAAGCGGGATTCCGGATGAACTAGCATCTTGGCCTAACCCAAGGTCGTTTTGATTGCCACAAGTAAACGGTGGAACATATGTTGTCTGGTCTGGCTCACCAATTAGTAATCGGTAGGTTCCACCAGGATTACTAGAGCCAAAGCCGCCCCAATAAGTGATATTGATGTAATAGTCTCCTGCGGTATTTTCGTAATCAGTGCCTTCTAGAGTGACGAAATCGTCATTTATCGATAGGCTTGTGTCAATTGATGTGCCATTCGGTAAGTCGAGGCTAAGGTCGAAGTCTGCGCCGTCAATTGGTGCGGTAACTAAAGTAACTTCAAGCGGCTGATTAGGCGTGATTGTTACCTTGTAAAGATCGGCTTCATCAGATGAGTCTATACAGCCCCTTACTTCTAGCTCAGGGTCAGATCCTAAATCGAAGGATGTCGCAACCGTTTCGCCAATATCGGAGCCTGATGCAGCATCATCTTGCGGAGTTGCGCAGGCGTTGACAGAATTACCAATTTCCATTGTGTCATCGGCTAACTCGACATTATCTGTTTCACTCTTTTCGGCAACCATTTCGTTTGAATCAAGGACAATAAATACATTGTATTCCCCCTCGACGATATTTGTCGGTATCGCTCCGTTAACCGTAAGAACTTGGGTTGCATTAATTGCCAAACCTGAGGTCCAACTTGCATTACCGAGATTGTGATCTACCCAAGTTTGTCCTGAATCAACGCTTAGGATAACTTCAGCCATGAAAGAATCTGTTAAATCTAAAGTTCCGTCATTGATTACTGTTATGTCTACCGGGACTATATCTCCCGGATTTGCTGCCAGTCCAAAACTAATATTATCGATTGCTAGGTTTGGAATTGGGACGCTAAAATTTGTCCAGACGTCTAATGAATAATTGCCACTGCCAGAGAAGTGTGTGACGTTGATGTAATATGTTCCCTGTTGATTTTCAAATGTGGTATCAAGTGATGTGATAAATTCATCAGCATCGTTGCTGCCACCAGAGGAATCAATTATTGACCCGTTTGTTTGGTGCATTATCAGGTCGAAGTCCACTCCAGAATCCATTGTTAAGGTAGCGGTAATAGTGTGATTTACCGGCACGTCAAAAGCGAAAACATCGCCGCCATCAGAACCGTCGAGGCACCCGGTGTAGCTAGCAGTCACATTGTTACCCATGTTGGTCGGGGACTCCGACCAGTTTTGAGGGGCGTCTTGCCCAGTATTTGCATCGTTTTGTGGTGAAAACCAATCAGCGCATGATTCGGTGTAGTTTGTCCAGATGTCTAGATCATAATCGCCAATTGAGGAGCTTGCGCCTTGGTTATAAGGAAACACAACTACCCAATAAGTTCCAGGTGTTGATTCGATTATTGAGCCAACGCTAGTTACCGTTTCTACTGGGTCGCCGTAATATGATGTGTCTGCGGCAAAGTATGACCCGTTATCATCGTAAGCAATCGCTAAATCGTAATCGTTTTGATAGTTAGACATGGTGACCTCAATATTGTAGTCTTGGTCCATGGTAAATTCATACCAATCTTCAATATCGGTGGTGTCAGCACAACTAGTGAACGAGGTTGTGGGATTTGAACCTAGATCTTTAGCGGTATTGGTTGTTGCATTTCCTGCATCACCAGGAGACCCGCCATCATTTTGTATTGCTGGGCAGGGTTGACCAACCGCATTCCTAATGTCCTTTCTTAAATCGTCCAATAAAATTGGTTCGCCAAATGGATTCTTGCTTTCTTCTTCATCAAATGTGTCTAAATTAAGTGGATTATGGGTAGTCATTATCGGGGATAATGCAGTAATAATGAACATAATTCCAACTAAAAATCGTAGATTACGCATGGCTCTCACAATTTCTTGTGCGCGCCGCTAAGTTATCAAAGTACGGTTATTCAGTTAACCGACAATGGTTTTGGAGACGATGCGTTTACTGCTTCTGAGACTCCTTGTTGATACCTTTTGAAATTCTCGATAAACATACTTGCCAAATTATTTGCAGAGGTGTGATAATCATCCGAATTATTCCAAGTTTTGATGGGTTGTAATACGTCGCTTGGGACTCCGGGACAGGATGTTGGCACAGCAAAGCCAAATCTACTATCTTTGACATATTCAACATTGTCTAAATCGCCATCTAATGCGGCATTCAACATTGCTCTTGTATACTTAATTTTCATTCGGTTGCCAACACCATAAGGGCCTCCAGACCAACCGGTATTGATTAACCAAGCTGTGGCGTTATGCTCTTCCATTTTCTGCGCAAGTAGGTCGGCATAAACGCCTGGGTGCATGGGCATGAATGGCTCGCCAAAGCATGCCGAAAATGTCGCTTGTGGCTCTTTAACGCCAATTTCGGTTCCTGCAACTTTGGCAGTATAACCGGAGATAAAGTGGTACGCTGCTTGATCTGGGCTTAACTTAGAAATCGGGGGTAAAACACCAAAAGCATCACAAGTAAGGAAAATAACATTTTGTGGGTGCCCACCTTTGGAATCAATAGTTCGATTGTCAATGAACTCTATCGGATATGACCCCCTGGTGTTCTGGGTTAAAGAGGTGTCATGGAAATCAGGGACTCCGCGGTCATCCATCACTATATTTTCTAAAATTGAGCCGAATTTTCTAGTTGTGCCAAAAATTGCTGGCTCGTCCTCTTCAGATAAATCGATGAGTTTTGCATAACACCCACCTTCAAAATTAAACACTCCATTTGCCCCCCAGCCGTGTTCATCGTCCCCGATTAAAGCGCGCTTTGGGTCCGCTGAAAGTGTGGTTTTCCCCGTACCAGACAAGCCAAAGAAAATGGCCGTGTTTTCACCAGTGGTATTAGCTGAACAGTGCATAGGCAGGATGCCTTTCTTTGGTAGTATCAAATTCATAACTGAAAAGATTGATTTCTTGATTTCTCCCGCGTACCTTGTCCCTCCAATAATGACTTCTTTCGCATCATAGTTCACCATCACAAAACACTGAGAGTTTAGCCCGTCTTGCTCTGCGTTTGCTTCATAATGCGGTGCATGAAATACGGTGAACTCGGGAGAGTGGTGGTTCATTTGGTCTGCACTTGGCCTGATGAACATATTTCTGGCAAAGGCATTGTGCCAAGCATTTTGATTGATGACCCGTATTGGTAAGGCTTCGCTAAAATCTGCGCCACAATATAGGTCTTGGACAAACAAATCTTCCTGCTTGGATAAATAATCAACTACTTTCGCCCTCATTCTGTTAAAGGTCGCCAAATCGGTTGAAACATTGACATCCCCCCAATTGATATCGGAATTGGTGCTTGCTTCATCGACTATGTATTTGTCGTTGGGAGATCTGCCGGTTCTTTCACCCGTTTCAGTAACTAAGGCTTTGTGAGCACTGTAAACTCCTTCGCCTCGGGTAACTGCCAATTCGACCAGTTTCTCCACGGGTAAATTCCAGTGAATGCTTCCTGCACAATGTAATCCGTGCTCGGAAAGGTCGCCTTTCGGCTCACCCAGTGTCTCGGCCATACCAAATCGTGTCAAAGGTCGTCTTTGTCCTTTTCGCATGCTAGTACCAAAAAAAATTGTGATTTGGGCCTCACACAACTGCCGCCAAATTAGTGAATAATCATCCCAAATAGGGGCGAGTATTGAATAGCAGTAGTCAAAGCCTTTGTTACATGTCTGATGATCTTGATGCTGAAGACATCACAGATAAGCCCAGTAACAAACGAGACGAAGTTATCAGAAAACAATCCTTTTCTCGAGCAAGGGGCCTAGATATCTCCTCTTTTATGATCGAACAGGAAGAGGAAAAAACCTCTGTTTGGGAAACTGTCGAAGAAGAAAAAGAAACCGATATTGCCATGGGAGAAATGGCAGAGATTTTTTCTAAGGGCGGGGAAGATTTCACCCGGCCTGGGGCGATACAAACAGATGGTACAGTCAACAGTGCCCCCGAAATTGATAGTGTTACAGATTTGGCAGTCCATGGAGAGAAGCGGCTAGGTTTCGGTCTTTTGATTGCCATGATTTTTTCATGGTCGTTAATCGGGACCATTGTCGGTACAGTGCTAAATCCTGTACTTGGCGCTATTGGGCTGACAACTATGGCCATAATTGGTCTATATCTTGGCGAAAAATGGATTCCAAACCCAAACATGAGGATTCTTGGGGTGACATGGGTCATTATCTCAATGAAGCTCATTTACGGATTAGTTCTAGATTTGTGGCATTGGGGATGGTTGGATGAACTCGGCTTTGCCTCTGAAGATAATATTCTTGGTGGATTATTACTACTTGGAGTGGCTCTCAACATCGGCATTGCTCAACGGCATGATGAGGATGCAATTGCTGCACAAGCAACGTTGATTCTATTGATTGTCGGCAGTGCTGCTGGGTCTTTGTATGGTGAATTTGGCGTCGCAATAATGATTGGTTTAGGCACTATAATGCTTCATGGACTGGCCATTGTAAGAAACTCTGGCAACCTTGCTAGCATGGGTGTTGCTGTATCTTATCTGTGGGTAGGCATACACGCAATATCGGATAACTGGGTTATCTTTGGATTGGAGATCTTGCCGTTTGAGGATGAATTATTGCTCTTCTTATTGATGGTTTGTGTAACTGCAACCAATTCAACTATTGCTGCTAAGTTTGTCGACAAGGATAATTGGTTTTCAGATGCCTTCAAATCCTTGGGGCTTGGCAAACCCGGATTATGGTCAGTATCTGTTGGTCTTGGAATGATTGGCGCCCTATTAGCGGTTGCAGCAAACCGCTTAGAAACTGGTTATGCTTTGGCCCAGTTGGTATTACTACTAACTGCCTTTAGTGCCTCATACCTAGTTGTCAGAGGAGTTGAGTGGACTAAATTATTGCCATTAATTGTGATGCCAGCGCCAATTTTGCTGTTTATGTTGTCAATTCTCGAGAGTGGTGCATTGGACTTGTCGATTCCATTTGGACTGGGCCCGTACAGCATTTATGCGGCATTAACCGCTGCGCTAACAGCAAGTGCTTTGCTGAAAAATCAAACTGCAGTTTCTGACCACGTGTTATGGGCTGGTGGCCTGCTGATTGTGTTTTTACTAACATTACTTATCCCAGCCGATGATGCTGCAAGTGGGTCTAGGACTCTCCTTGTCAGCCAAGGAATTGTATGGGTTGGATTGGCACAGCTATCGATGCGAAGAGATTCTCCTTCAATTGCTGGTACAGCTGTGGTCGGGCCTTGGGTTTGGCTACTGTTTTTCGCCACCGATGTTGAGAGCCGATTGATATCTGCTGATTACGTTCCGATTTCTATTGATCAATATGATTTGGCAATCTGGATGTTAGTCCTACTTTCTCAACAGATTTGGGTGAATGTAAAACATGGTGAAACCGGTTTTAACTTAGCGTCTAGACTGAGTGGAATGTCTGAATTGGGGGCTAGAATTCGTGATTCAGAAGTTTTGCAATTATGGAATCTAAGTTTCCTATTAGCGTTATTTGTCACTTGGTCAATTACTCGCCCAAGTGCATTACCAGCCATTGGGCTATTTGGCATGCTGACATTACTACTAATCAGCCATTCTGTTATGGTCTACCTGGATAAGCACAAAGGGCGCCCAAGGACATTGATGACTATTTGGGGAGCATCTACCATCGCATTATCTTGGAGTTACGGCCAAGGAGCAATCTGGGCGGCAACTTTGGTTATTTCCTGTGGCATACT
This sequence comes from uncultured Candidatus Poseidoniales archaeon, assembly GCA_964014545.1. Classification (GTDB taxonomy): domain Archaea; phylum Thermoplasmatota; class Poseidoniia; order Poseidoniales; family Poseidoniaceae; genus MGIIa-L1. The sequence continues at coordinate 7,295 of CAXGZX010000048.1, forward strand.
ATTATTGGCGTCTGACAAGAAGAAGAACGCTGGCTTAAGTGATGAATTACTGAAAAAGGCCGAGGCTTTACCTGGTCAATTATTAACATTAATGATGGGTTTACTATCTGGCTTCTTCATCGTAATTGCTCTAGAACCACTTAATTTAATGGCATTAGATGGAAGTGGTTTTTTACTAACCGAAGAGGTGAATCTATACACTATTACTGCGATTACTATAGTGGCTTTAGTATTATACCTCAAGAGGGCAGCAACGCTTGAGAAACTATTACCTCCTGCAATGGCTGCTGTTGGACTATTAGTTGTAATGGGCTATGCTGCACAGGTAAAAGAGTCGTCGATTGTCATGCTTGCTACAGTCTTAGCATTCCTCGGCTCTGGAGCTTACTTAGCCCTACAGGGCGAATTTAGAACTGAGTTGCGTTCTATCGCAAAGCGCGAAGAACGCTTAAAGAAAATTCAGGAAAAGCGTGAACGCTTGGAGAAATTCATCGAGGTGCAAGCATCAGCCGAAGACGGTGCAAATCCTATAGATGAATTACCAGACAATAAGGCTAAATTGAAGATGATTGATGTTGAAATGCTTGATTTGGCCGAAAAGCAGAGAAAACGAGCGAAGAGAGCCGGCACCTCTGCCCAATATGATTTAGAGATTGGCGACATTCACCATCGCCCAGTTATTGTTATTGCCTTCCTGATTACCACTATTCTTGCATCAACATTTATTGCCTTTACCACTTCAATGTCCTATCTAGTTCTAGCGTTTTGTGTAGTGGTTTCAATACTGTTTATCGCTCTAGCAAGGCTACGAGCTAACGAAATTGGATTACGTTTGCCGGATGTGGCTGGAATTGAACTACCCATTGCAATCTCGATGGTGGGGCTTGTATTAGTCCACTTAGCAGGGCGTATCTCGGATTCAGTTGTTGGGCTTGATGATGCCAAACACCTAGCAGTAATTACCGCAGGGCTTTGCACACTAGCTGGAATTGGCTTACTTGGTAGGAATGACCTCGGATTAAGGATCCCTAATGCGGTTGAAGGCGTGGTTTACTTACTGGTTATGGATCGTATAATGGCTTTGCTGATTGGTGGAGAAGTACCTATTATGTATCAGGTAAATCCATTAGATGGAGGGATGATTGACTGGACATTACCATTGTTGTTTGTTGAGATTGTGCTGTTAATTTGTGTCATCGCCTACGACTGGGTCGAAGGTCAGCGGATTAAGCGTGGTTTGGAAGACCACCGTGGCGCGGCCGGTAGAGCATCTTGGGTGATTTTTGCCGGATTAATTTCCGTGGGCTTTGCCGGAATTTTAGCCATTATTATGGTGTTTCGCAGAGGCTGGAATTGGACGCAGCCTGCGGCAGTAATGATCTCATGGTTGATGATTCCGTTCGCCTTCACTGGTCTTGCATTTTGGGCCTTTGAAATCGTTGGCTTAGCAGTGCCTGGAATTCACTTAATTGCAACAATAACCGGTTTACTAAGTATAATATTCGTCGTGTGGTCGATTATTTCCGATACAGGGGTTTGGCTTGCTGCCGGCTTATGGTCGATGCATTTGATGCTGATTCCTGCGGGCTTTGGTTGGGATGGTTTACTATTCGTCTCGGTATTGTTGATGATTTGTTCCACCACTTCATGGGTAAGCGGCATCCTCACAATGAGGAAAGCATGGAGAGTCTTTGGCGCCATAGATATGATACTATCTTGGATTGTTGCAATGGTCTTATTCAGTGCTGGTGCAGGTATTGAAACAATGTTAGCTGTACTGGTAAGCTCCTCAATACTCTTAGGTATAGTTACCTACCTAAACCAAACTTATGAGAAAACCATTATCAATGGATAATCATGATTTTGGCTAGTTGCTGGCATACCAGATCGATTGCAGTTTGTATGCCGCTAGAATCGCCGCCATATTCTAGCCTGGCAGATACTGAAATTTTTGCCTGCGTGCCGCTATTTCTAATACCAAGAGATAACATTTTATCACCGTAATTACAAGTAATAGCCATCAAATTTGCCTCGCCGCTAATTGTTGTTCTGGCCCAATTAGAAACCGAATTATGCTTGGCAAGGGTTTCTTTAAACAATGATTCAATATCATTGGAAAATTGATTTTTACCGTCCCATTTATTACGATCGACATTCTTTACAGATTGTCTCTTCTTCCACCCTCTGTTCATCAGATTTGTCTCATCACAAGTATGAATTGCTAAGAGGTAGGATACTAGTGTCATAGCACCATCTCCGACAAGTGACCACTGATTCGCCAAGTTAGGATGAGGCGCAGGAAGAACAATGTGGCCAGAATCCTCTACGCCAATTACGGTTGGCATGCTATCACTTTCCAAATAAACATGATTGGATTGCTGGCTAGATAAGGCAAACGAAAGCCATCGGTCTCCAACCGCTGTTTCTACTGATTCAACTTTATTTTGGAAGCGATCTAAGTTTGTTGTAAGCGATAAATCAGATTCTATACTGGCTGCCAAAGTCCACGACTGACCGGCTTTAGTAACGCTATTAACAAATGTGTCAGCAATACGGTCGCCATCAATCACTTGGTAGCCTGTTTTAGTTGATTCAATTAACAGACAGCGGTCGCCGTCCCCATCCAATGCTGCGGCCACAACCAATCCTGCAGCACATTTTGGTAATTTTTGGATTAACAGGTGGGGGGAATTCTGCGCTTCATCAAATGTCCAAGTTTGCGTAGGGGAAAAGTCTCCAGCCCCGCAATTTAAGTTCAGTGCCAAAGCTTCAGAGCTAACTTCAATTGCTTTTATCCCCCAACTTGACAGCCATTTAGCAAACCAGAGGCTGGCAATGCCTTTTGAAGAATCTATGAGTAGTGGAGTGTTTAATTTCGTTAAATTACCTTTTGGTTGGAATTTTACTAATGCTGCAAGGGCAGTAACTCTGGTTTCTAACCAATTTTCGTGGCGCGGTATTGCCCATTCTTGTAACTCAAAGTTTGTTGCTGGTTGTTGTAAAAGTTC
>CAXGZX010000049.1:0-10061 GCA_964014545.1 uncultured Candidatus Poseidoniales archaeon
TAGGTCTTATGGACCGTTTTGACAGTTTTAGAGAAGCGCCACTGCGATTGCCTGGAGAAATGGCAGCAATTATTGCCGACCCAGCAAGGTTTCCGCTAATCGACAAAGTGCTATCCCTAGATGAGGAAACTAATATTGTGACTCAGACTACATTGTCGACAGAAGTACATCCATTCCTTGTCGACCACGCCATTGAGGGTGTCCCATATCATCCAGGGGTAATGGCAATGGAGATGTTTGCAGAAAACGCCCTGTTACTCAAACCATCAACTTGCTTAGCAGGTTTTGAAGAGGTCAGCTTTGGGCTGCCAGTGAAGTTACTAAGGGAGCACCTTACGGTCCGAATCGAAGCAAACCATGAACGTCAAGAAAATAATATTCACTGGGTTAGATGTAAATTGGTTTCCGATTTGACCAATTCCAAGGGTGAGATTTTTGGACAACGAGATCACCATTCTGCCCTAGTTAGATTGGTTGAAAAGAGTGATGATTTATCTGAGTTCCTGCATCGCGAAGTTGCCTCAATGCCTGAACTTGGAGTGCCACCGCTTGATGAACTACAATTAATGCCTTCATTCATTTACCAACGCTATTTCCACGGGCCTCGTTTCCAATCTCATGGTGGAATAATACGCGGTGTTGGCGACCAATCTGTACCTGGTGCTGATGGCATCGCGTTAATGAGAAATCAACTCCCAATCACCGAACAATTTCTGGCTGAGGCAGAAGGTGGTAGAGTTCTGCTTGAAGCATTACCAATGCTAATAGAAGCAGGATTCCAAAACGCAGGTTTTGTTGCTATGGAGTCTGAAGGCTTCTCCTCTCTACCAGTAGGAATCGAGTGGTCTACCACTCTTAGAGTTCCAGAGCGCAATGAGGTATTACGTATGCGTAGCCTTAGAGTAGGGGTAGAGGAAGCGGGAATTACTGTTCACAATGTAGTAATAATCGGCGATGATGATGCTCCTGTCCTTGCATTGAAAGGACTGCGACTAAAAAGTATGGCGCCAGTTTCTGAACAACATAGATTCATTCTTGAACGTTAATGGTGACGTTAATGGCAACAACTGACTCGATAATTCCAATTTCAGTTGGCGATGATTCACCAAAATTAGTCTGTATGATGATGCCTATTGGCCATTTAGAGTTGTCAGAAGTGGTGCTTGCTAATCATGATGAAGTTGCTAAATTTGTCACTGAGAAGCGATATATGGAACACCTTGCTGGAAGATATTTATTGCAACTTGCCCTTACTAATTGGGGCATCGATTGTTCCTATATTGAGGTTAGAAGAAATGAGTTTAGGGCACCCAGTATTGCTTATCTACCTGGTACTTGGAAAAGAACTCCCCTTCCTTCAATCTCAATTGGCCATTCATCGGGCTATGCCTTTGTGGCTCTAGTAGAGTCTGGCTGGACTGTTGGCATTGATGCAGAGCTAGAAGATCTTGTTATCTCCAAGGGTGTATTTGATATGATGGCCAAAGGGGAGGAATTAGCCTATCTTAACAACAATCCAAATCAAGCAGTAAGATTGTGGACTAGCAAAGAATCAATCCAAAAATCGGCAAGGCTTGGGATGAATTTAAATCCACGCAATATTCGAATTCCAGTTGGAGAAATGAAAAGTAAATTAGCAATTGGAAATTCGATTTTTCAATTGGAAAATTTGTTGTTTAATGACTTTTTTATCAGTATAAGTTATTGTCTTGGAGATGGTTATGACTCAATTCCAGAAGATAAGTTACTTGAGCAAACTCAGCGTGCAATGTCCGACACAGACGATTGGTCGATAGGCTGTAAAACTACTAGGTCGAATGCCTGATTATTTCCAAAACATGTAACTTTCCCGGCTTTCTTCCCATGGAAGGTCGAGCAGTATGCCAATTTCGGTTAAGATAACATAGTTAAACAATAGATATGTCAAATAACTGACAATCAATACTAGCAGGGATGTGTTGACAATTTTTCTTCGCTCCCTTTTTGCTTGATCTAAGGTACAGATGCCTTTGCCTCGAAAATGGATGACTAGTCCGATGATTACAAATGATAACGCCAACAACAGCATCAATGGCCTAAACCATCCATAACCGTCACCGCCCCAATACAGAGTATCTGATAACGCGGCTGCGGAACTAACACTTGCTAGGCCAAATAATACCAATACGACACTTGGCAGGCAGCACATAGAAGCAATAATGGCTGAGCCAGAAATCAACTTAATCAGCGATTTCTTCTCTTTCTCATCCGCCACTGCTACTCCCCCTTAACAATGACTAAAACGACTTTCCGCTAAAGCATTAGGGTATGATTCCAATGGTAATACGGGAGTCCCATCAGACCATTCACCCATGAACTCTAGTAACGGACCTTGAATCAAGTGCTGATAAGCAAAGTCTTCGGTATTGAAATCAGCCCGGCTACGAGCTACAACCCAATCTGCTTGGGCATCAACCCGCCGATAAAACGACCAGTCTGCCAGAGAGTCATGAACCTCGTTAGCCGGAATGTAATGTGTTGCAATCATTCTAGGAAAGCCGTATTTGTCACTTGGAACGTAAATGACCAGAGAATTATTTTGGTTGGTTAAGTCAAATAATTGTTGATGGTATGCGCTTTCACATTGTCCAACAGTCATGTCATCTTCGGCTACAACTAAGTGAATTATTGTGTGCTCTGGTAGTTCAGTAAAGTTTGGCTGCCAAAGGTTCTGGCTTGGTCTTGAAGCAGACATTTCGGTGTCCACCACCAATGTTTCACTGCCCCAACTAAATTCTTGCACCATTTGTAAGGCACTAATTGAGTATGCTCCGCCTAAGCTGTGTCCTCCGATGTACAGATGTTCAGGCATTATGGATAAGTTGCCTAAAACATCATCAATTTCCTGACCACGAGTATCATCACCAATTATGGTATTGAGCTTGTTTAATGCAGAATTTATCGAGTACAAACGTGGAACGTGGTGAGGCCAATCAGAAGTGCCTGCGATATTATTTGGGTCAAAGTCATCACCACCTTCCGGTCTTATGTCGGTGGGGTATTGAATGTAAGCCACGACCATGCCTTTCCCGACAAGTCGTTCAATCCAATCGGTGTAAGAATCTCTCGAAGGATTGTTAAAGGCATGAAATAAAATTGCTAACGGGACTCCTTCTATTCCAGGGTCTTCGGGCAGTATTGGAATTGAAAGGTAAATTGAAAATTCGATATCTTCTTCTGTGTCTCCTTGAATTGCTGTAACATTTTCTGGAAGTTCATACGGATAGATTTCTAGGACTTCTAAAAATGGTCCTGGTTCTCCCCCATAGCCAAATATTGGTTTTTCCGGTGGAGATGGTGCCATACCGACTAAGGCTGGAATTCCTGGCATCATTAGCCAAGCAGCAAGGAAAACGGCAAATAAGTGGGAAAGTGAGTAGAAGTTGTCTAATCCTGAGTTTTTAGACTTCGGCAATTTGGGGACACCTCTAGCGATTATTGCAGAAGAGAATAGTAACACTCCGTAGATTGTTGGTAGTAAGAGAAAAGCACCTCGAAGGTATCTTAGGTCCATGATTACGAATACTGCATAAGAGCCAATTATGAAACCAGAACAAATTATTGCGGCATAAGCAAATCCGGCATTAATGGGTTTATTTTGTTGTCTTCTAACCATTAACCACATACTAGCAGCGAGGATTAAACCGGCAAATGTGGTAACTGCAGGGACATTGTTACGCAGCACCATAGTCCACTCTAGAGTTCTAATTGCTAGTGGCCAAACAGCGTTTTCCAACGTATTACCAAGAATTAGCAGATATATCGTTTCAAATAACGCAATTATTACGCCAAACAAAAACAGGAACAACCCAAAGATAGGCGATTTGACAAACCTGCTTATCGCAGAATCTGCTGCCTCCGCTTCGTTGTCCATGAACTGTGTTTAGTTTTACAGTAGAAAAAAGGTTGTAATGAAAATCAAACATTGACATTGCGTACTTCAGGTGTTTGGTCAGCGATCATAAACTCAATCAGGGCTGCCCACATAACAAATTGAATGCTCTTCTCTAACTCTTCTTGCCCGCCAACTTCAGCAATCATATTGTCAAATGTATCTAGCGGTGAATGGTATGCGCTGTAATCCTCATCATAAGCCCCCAAGTGAAATATTGTTTGAGCACCAAGGTCACGGAATGTGACATGGTCTGAACGGCCAAATGTGTCCTCATGAACATCCATTACCAGATTGTAATGGTCATCCCAGTGTTGGTCGCAACCGGCGCCATATTCACCTTCAATTCGCATATCCATTGGAGCATTTAGCACATCACGATGCACGTAATCCAAGATGGTAGTAATTGCGACATCTTGCACTTCAGGGTCAATATCTGGTCCCGACCAAGCATGATATGGAAACGGGTCGCCATTGGCTTTTTTTGCTGGATAGGAAATACCCATCATGTCCATATTTATGTAAAAGCGGAGTTCTTTGTCTTGGGGTAGACAGTAGTCGCAATCATTATTGGCAAATGCGTTTGAACCACGTAATCCTTCTTCCTCACTTGACCACAAAGCGAGGAATGTGTCACATTGTACTTCAATGTCGATAAATGCCTTGGCATAAAGCATAATTGCAACAGTGCCCGCAGTATTGTCATACGCACCTTCGTATGTGCCTCCTCCAGGGGGTCCTCCAGGTATGGCAACATCCATGTGAGCGCCCATTCCTTGAACACATGAACTGTCTTTACCTCTTTTCCAAGCGATAACATTGAGGCTCTCGGGTTCTGTAATGCTAAATGTATCGGTAACCCTCATTATGTTGGTTTCATAACCAAGGCCTTCAAAATGCCCATGGAAAAAGGAAGCAGCTCTTTCAAATGCTGGATTCGGTGACCCCATCCAACGGTTGATGTAGCCGCCACACAGCGTTGAGTCACTACAAACGCTAGTTATGAAATCCATCTTTTCAAACCACTCAGCACCACTAATTATCGGAGTGCCATTGGTTAATTCCATCTCAAAGGACTCGCCTTTTCCGTTGTCCTCTACAATGGTAATTCTAACATTTTCAGCATAAGGTGTTGGTAGTAATTTTCCATTCATCTGATTGCCTTCTACCAGTGCATAGCCGTTAGGGATAAGAGTGTCATCGACAAATAACAGCACGTTATTTGGTACCGATATCGCTCGACCTTCACCAATTAAGAGGAACTCATTCCACTCTCCCGTATTCAATATGGCATTGTTTGGCGAGGTGAAATTAATTTGAAAATCGGCAATTTCTTGATCTATTTCTTTGGCTTGTTCGCCAAAACATCCCGATAATGTTGCAGTGAACATAATCAAAACCAAGAATACGCCCTTGACTGAAGATGTCTGCATAAACTTCCCTTTCGCAACTTGCTGATAGGCTTTATTGGTTTTAGTACACAACAATCACTGTTGTATTGTTGTTTGGTGCGGATAGCGGGAGTCGAACCCACGACATAAGGTTGGAAACCTCAGATGATAACCACTTCACCATATCCGCGATAATTCTGCCGAGAAGTATTCACTCTTTGAGTCAATCGGTCACCAAATCATTCGAAACCAGGAGGCGGTGGCGGCACTTGTCGATTAAGGCCAAATTCAGCACGAATATTTTGTGGTGTGGAATTTTGTCTTGAGATTCTAGCTTTTAGGACACTTTCCGCATGTTCTCGTCGCTCCTTATTCCTTCGAGTATTGTTGGCTTTACCACGCACATACAACGTTCCCATCAAAGCGAATAGTATCAAAATACCTAGAGCGGCTTGTATGACTGGTTGTTTGAGTAATTTATTGATAGTATCAGTTTGGTCGTCAATAGTATTGGTTTCTAGTCTAGAATCTTGAGCGTCTAAAGTAATGGTGATGCTATCCATGGCAACATCCGAACCAGGTTCTTTTGCCAGTAATACCAACTGATATTGTCCAGCCTCTATGGCTTCTCCAGAGAATACGACAACTTGTGTCCCACCAGAATCGGGAGTGAATATTAGCGTCTGTGTTGTTGTATCGGCATCAATGCCTGTCATAGGTTGCCATTCGATTCTTATTCCAGCGTTGACCATCTCAGTAGTGACCGTACAAGTAAATGTGAACCAGTCGCCACCAGCCAAGTCCAAGGTTATTTTCGAAATATCACTAGTCAGTGTTGCTTCACCAGCATTTCTTGCAGGATCATTTGGCCAATGATCTAATTTGTAGGCTCCAGCCGTTTGATTATCTCCCCAACCATCGCCATCAGAATCAAGCCATTGTGAAATTTCACTTGGGAAATCATCTTCAATATCTGCCCAGAAATCGTTATCAGAATCTGGGCAACCATGTTTAGTGCCTTGATTAGATTGTCCAAATTCACTGGGGCAACTATCGCCCATAGTACCATTTTCATTGTCCCCAAATGAATCTCCATCAGTGTCAAACCATTGGGTATTGTCTCCAAGCCACAAATCATTGTCATCACTTGCCCCATCAGAATCTTCATCAGGGCAACCATACCGGTCGATTGTTGAAGTACCTACAACGCTTGGGCACGCATCGGGATTGCTACCATTTGGATTGTCGCCATAGCCATCACTGTCTTGGTCCGCCCATTGAGTAGCGTCGTTAGGGAAGGCATCGTCTCCTTGCGATGTTCCATCATTATCACCATCAGGGCAGCCAAACAAATCGATATTGGAATATCCTTCTTCACTTGGGCAATCATCGGCTTGGAATCCTGCGATATTATCGCCAAAACCATCGCCATCAGTGTCACTCCATTGAGTGTCTTCTAGGGGAAAAGCATCAGCTCCATCGGTGAGGTTCCAGCCTGCATTGCCTTGTGATGGCATGGTGACATCAGAATATCCATCACCATCGGTATCTGGGCAACCGGTGCGATCTATAGTTGAATTTCCAGGAGTACTGATACAATTATCTTCAAGGTCGTCAAAACCATCATTGTCGCTGTCCTGGGTTCTAGTTGGGTCGTCAGGGAAGGCGTCACTTTCATTGGAAATACCATCGCCATCATTATCCACACACCCGTATCGATCAATAGTAGAATTGCCTGCTATACCTGGGCAAGAATCAGCCTCGATTCCAGTGGCGTTGTCGCCATAACCGTCACCATCTTGGTCTAACCATTGGGTAGGCGTCGAAGGCAATTGATCAATTAGATTATCCCAGCCGTCTCCGTCATCATCAAGGCATCCCATGCGGTTGCCAAGGGTCGAATTACCAAGAACACCCGGACAAGCGTCAGGGTTCAGGCCAGCGAGATTATCACCGTAGCCATCACCATCAACATCAGACCATTGAGTTGGCTCATTTGGTTGTGCATCCTCGATATCAGCCCAACCGTCTTGGTCGGTATCAAGGCACCCAAGAGTATTATTTTGCCAGGAGTCTCCCCAAACGTTTGGACAACTATCTGCTAAGTTACCGGTAGACTCGTCTCCATAGCCATCAGAGTCAGTGTCATTCCATTGAGTGCTATCATTGGGGAATACATCTGCACCGTCATTGAATCCCCAAGTAGAATCACTATCTGAGTATCCATCTCCATCTGAGTCTGGACAGCCTAATCTGTCTTCTGATGAAGTTCCAGCAACATTGGGGCAACTATCGTCAACTGCGTCATCTACTCCGTCGCCATCAGCATCAGCCCATCGGCTGGCATCACTTGGGAAGGCGTCAGCTCCATTTGCAGCGGTCCAACTGCCATCAGGGTCAGAATATCCATCTCCGTCAGAGTCTGGGCAACCGTTTCGGTCGTTAGAGGAGCTACCAGTCACTCCAGGGCAGTCATCACCATCGGTGCCAAGAGGATTATCTCCAAATGTATCACCATCAGCATCAACCCACTGAGTGACATCACTAGGCCAAAGGTCGGCACCGTTTGCTACTGTCCACAACCCGTCTGGGTCGGAATACCCATCAGCATCAGTGTCAGGGCAACCAAATCTATCTTGGGAAGAAAAGCCTTGGACTCCAACGCAGCCATCGGGGTTGTTGCCACTCGGATTATCACCATAACCGTCATTGTCATCGTCTATCCACTGGGTAGCGTCGGTGATGAATTCATCATCAGAATCAGCATATCCATCTCCATCGGAGTCGGGGCAGCCTAGGTTGCCTAACTGGGTTGATGTGCCATGAACCGATGAGCAAGAATCTGGGTTGACACCAGATGGGTTATCGCCATAGCCATCACCATCTTGGTCAGCCCATTGAGTTGGTTCAGAGGCAAATGCATCTGCACCATTGCCGGCAGCAGTCCACCCGGAATCAGGGTTTGAGTATCCATCGCCGTCGGTATCCGGGCAGCCATATCGGTCTCTATCAGAGGTGCCTGTAACGCCAACGCATGAGTCGCCAAATGTTCCTGAGGTGTTGTCGCCAAATGTGTCACTATCGCCGTCAGCCCATTGAGTAGCATTGCCAATAAAGGCGTCAGCACCATCGGTTACAGTCCAAACAGGGCCATTAGTCCCTGAAGGGTCTGGGTCAGAGTAGCCATCAGAATCATCATCAGGGCAGCCAGAGCGGTCGGCACTAGAACTCCCGCTCACACTCGGGCAAGAGTCAGCCCCATTGGCAATGAACCAACCACCATCTGGATCAGAGTAGCCATCACTATCCGAGTCACCACATCCAAAGCGATCGAGTGTTGAAGTTCCGGGTGATACTGGACATGCATCAGCTTGGAATCCTACTGCGTTGTCACCAAATCCATCATCATCTTGGTCAGCCCATTGGGTAGGCTCGATAACGAAAGCATCGGCACCATCAGTTACAGTCCAAACAGGACCATTGGTTCCTGAAGGATCTGGGTCAGAGTACCCGTCACCATCGGTATCGGGGCAACCCGTGCGGTCGATGTTCGAATTGCCAAAAGTTACTGGGCAATCATCATCGCCGTCTTCAATGCCGTCTAAATCAGCATCCAAAGTAAGATTCGCCAATGGGACATTATGGTTGATTGCTAGTGAGAAAAATTGTGGCCCAGTCGGGACATTTGTCCCATTTACATGCACTTCCCACGTTCCAGCGTCAGGAGATGAAAAATTCATAACTCGTAGATTATTCAAATCATCATTTAAGCTGGTCCAAACGCCTGTAGGGCTTTTCACGGCCAAATCTAAGTCATTGACTAGGTAAGGAGTTACTCCAGGAGTGGCCTCTGGGTCGATATATGCCAAAGCAATCTGCAAGTCATGTGGTGTAGCTGGCAGAGTGAAACTCCATCCGCTATTATCTCCAGTTGAGACCGATTCACCTTGGAAGAAGCTGGTTTGAACAGCACCGTACATGTTCAATAAACCGTTACCTTCATGCATGTTGGGAATTGGGTTTCCAGCACCAATTGTCGGGCTTGAATATTGTCCAATCATATCATGGCTTGATGCGCCAAATATCGCTTTGACCAATGAAGAGGTCGGGTTTGTAACACCTTCATTTTCAATGAGGTGTTCCAATAAAAGCGCTGTCGCCCCAGCTGCAATTGGAGTGGCCATACTAGTGCCGCCCATGTAACAATAATCAGAGTCAAACGAGCCCCAGCCACATGCACCGGCAGAGCGAGATTTAGTCGACAATATCTGTGTCCCAGGGGCCACGAAATCAGGCTTTATTCTGCCATCTTCGGTTGGGCCTCGTCCTGAAAAGTCAGCCATTCCGCTGTAATTATCGGAATAAGAGCCAAACGCTGGGCGGTAATTTTCAGATGCTCCAATTGAGATAGAATTTTTTGCAGTTGCTTCATACAGCATAGTGTCTAGAGCAACTGTACCACCGTGTGCTGCATCATTACCATTGGCAAACATGATAATTAATTCTTCATTGGCCCTAGCGCCGATATCAATCTCCATTGAGTTGGATGAGTACAATCCGTAGGTATTACACGGCGTTCCTGGGCCTCCAGGTCGAGCATCACAACTACCCCAAGAGTTTGTATGTATACGGCTACCGTTCTCCACAGCAGAGTCGAAAAAATCGTTTAAATCAGCAGGCTGGCCACCGAGTCCGCCTGATTGCTCAAATGCATGAAAGTGGAGTAAGGCCTCTTGAGC
>CAXGZX010000050.1:0-9715 GCA_964014545.1 uncultured Candidatus Poseidoniales archaeon
TAGCAAATAAATTTGGTCGGTTTTGTTCAACTGATCGTCTCAAGATATCATTGTGAACAGTTATTGTCCGCAAGAGATTGTACAGTCCATTTGGGCAATCATCCAAAGATTCAAGCGATATTTCACTGGCGTTGATGGTATCAATTTGTACGCCAAAAGTGGCACATTTTCTAGCAATAGATTTGGTTCTAGTGTGGCTGTACATAATGAATGGTGCTGAATCAGAATCAAATGATAATGCTTCTTCCCAACGGAATGTGAAGCCCTTGTCTGGGCTAACTTTGATAATATTAAACCGAACTGCGGAGGTTCCCACTGCTTCAGCGATTTCAGCAATCATTTCTTCGCTGTAATCGACTCGGATTTCTCTTACCACATTTGCAGCATATGCCTTGGCTTCTTCAAGCAGGTCGTCCATAAATACGACATTGCCTTTTCTAGTAGACATCTTACCCTCTGGTAGCTTTATGAAGGAATAAAATAGTACTTCGGGGTTATTTTGTCCTAATTCCTTTAGGGTCAATGAAACTTGTTTAGATTGTAATTTATGATCTTCTCCAAGTACGTTGATTAGATTATCTGATTGTTTAAACTTCCAAATATGGTAAGCAATGTCTCTTGTAGCATAAAGTGAACTACCATCACCACGCTTGAAATAAAATTCGGTTTTGCCTTTTAGACCTCTTGCACCTAGGTCGAGATATTCTGCACCATTTTCAGCAACGCCGTGAATATCTAAATCACTAAGTTGCTTCATTATGTCACTGACATCTCCATTGGTAACGAAAATAGACTCTTTGGTAAATTCATCAAATCCGATCCTTAATCGGCTTAGGGTTTCTAACATTCCATCTAGCACAGGTTGGTAAGCATTTTCAAACGCATCTAATACTCCTTGGTCGCCATTTTCACTAGCGTGAACCATCTTGCCTATTGCCTGTTCTATAGATTCCTTTTCGGCATCATCATTTCTTAAAACTTGAGCTGCTTGATACCATCGAACTCTCATATGGTCTGGTTTGTCTTGCCATTCAGGGCTTACCGGTTCTCTATCAGCAAGAATTTCCTCAACTCGTTTCGAGGTTAAATTTTCCAGTGCCCATGCAAGAACTGCAACCTGTTTACCCATGTCATCAACATAATATTCAGCACGTACTTCGTTGCCATGTAAGCGATTTAATCTGACCAAGGTATCTCCCAAAATGGCATTCCTCGCTCTGCCAACATGGAAAGGTCCATTGGGGTTGGCTGAGGTATGCTCAATCAAAACGGACTTATGGCCTGTAGGCGATTTTCCAGTTGCATCGCCAATTCTAATCTTCCCTGCTAATATTTGATTTGCTAACCACTTAGGTGAGGCTTTGAAGTTAAGATAACCCGCAGTAGAATTAATTTCACTGACCATTTCATTGGGCATTATTGATTGCGCTAATTGGGCAGATATCTCTTGAGGCGCCATTGACAATTGTTTGGCAAAGGCGAAACATGGCAGAGAGAGGTCGCCCATGTCTTTTTCTCTTGAAGGGCTTATCATTGATTTCCAAGCATCATTAGTAATGCCTATATTGGCTAATGCATTGTCCAGTAATAGTTCAACATGAGATCTCAATAGTTCCATATTATCACATCACTGGATACCTAAGGATGGCAGCTAAACCTCCAAACCCTTGCAATAATTGTGAACCTTCTTCGGTATCTGTTGAAACAAAAGATACATTGGAATTACCTTTCCCAGCAAGTACGCTAAGTTCGTCAATCAGCGACACACTGCTTATTTCTTTGATATCCTTACTATTACATTCTTTACATTTAGGTAATTCATCGGTTCTTGAAAGTGAAACTTTCCAAGTATGATTGCATCCACTACATTCTAACTCGACAGAATTTTTTCTCATTCCCTCTGAAATTAGTAATGTATCCACAGCACCCATATCCAGTGCTTTATTTATCATCATTTCACCATAAGTTGCTTTTGGTGCTGGCTTGACGAGTTCTTCTAAAAAGCGGTTCATCAACTGCCTTTCAGCATCCAGTTCTATTTCCCCCATCAGATTTCCAGCATTATCGACTAACTCTCTGACTCCACTTTCGTTTGAGTACCCAACATCAAATGTTGTGCTGGCGATTTTTTTAGTTATTTCGTGATGAAAATATTCGTTTTTGACTACGAAATCCTTGGTGGCTCCGGGACCTCCAATAATAACTGCTGCTATATTCTCTAAATTTGGCAACCAATACGAGCATGCATGTTCTGTTGCCCGCTTGAAAAAGTTGTGAGCAGCCTCTTCAATAAGTCGCTCGAATCTTTGCGCAGATTGCCCTCCCTGTCGGTGTTTCCCCATGATATTAGAGACTAAGTGTTCCTGAACATGGATTCTCTTACCCGATGCGATGCCATATGCGGCTTCTGCTCTATCGATGACGAATAAAGCATAGGACTTTTTGTCTACTAACATATCTTCAAGTTGGGTTAACTCAAAGGTTGAATCACATCGATATCTAAAGGATATTAATGGCTGAGGAGGGTCTTTGACAACGACATTGACCATTCGATTTTTATTATTCCCAATGATAATTGAACCTACAAATAGAGCTAAACCATTTTCACCTGGGGTCTTGAATCTGTTGAGGGTAGAAATTGCTGACTCAATGGCTCCTTGAACATTTTTACGGGTACCTTTAGATTTGATATTTGCCGCTTGACCGTGTTCGTTTTGTAGCATTGACCTAGCATCAGAAACTTGTCTATCTGGTGGGATAATGATGGTCACTAATTCAGTGCCAAAGCCTTTCATTTCCCTTAATTCTTCAAGAGCAATCTTTAGCTTAAGTCGTTTTGTCGCTATATCGACGTCACTTGACACGATGACTCCTCCATATGCAGGGCGGTAGATGTAGCACTTGAAGCCTCCCACTGTCGAGCAATACAAATTACTCGAATAAAGAAAATACATTTTGTTTTTTTATGGTATAGTCTAAATGCTGAAACCATGAGGGTTAGACATGAGAACTCCTCAAGTCGTAGCCTTAGGTGGCAGCCTACTACGACCTGAAGAATTAGAAAATAGGAAGATGTGGTTGGGTAAATTACGCCAACTCGCAGTTCATATAGAAGGTAATTCAAGAAAATTAGGCATTGTTGTGGGTGGTGGACTTCCGGCTAGGGAAGGGATTGAGTTGGCTAAGAATATGATTTCAAACCCAGATAGACTAGATGAAGTTGGTATTGCCGCAACAAGACTTAACGCCACAATAATTCAACAGATATTTCTAGACATGGGTTGCAATGTTGCTATGACAATTCCGGTATCAACTAAAGATGCTGCAGATTTACTTGAAGCTCACAATATTGTGGTTATGGGTGGTACTAATCCGGGTCATACAACGGATGCTGTGGCGGTTTCTTTTGCTAGAGATTGTGGGGCTTCTGATTGTATAATTGCTACCAATGTCAGTCACATTTTTGATAAAGATCCAAGGACAAATGAGGACGCAGAGCCGTTCTTCGAAATGAAAATAGCTGAACTCGTAGAATTGACTGGTACCAAACGCCTAAAGCCGGGCCAATCAGCCGTAGTTGACCCAATTGCAGTTGGTATTGCGCAAGAATTTAACATAAATATTGCTGTACTTGATGGTAGGGACTTAGATCTTGTAGAGTCGGCATTAGATGGCAAAGATTTTGTCGGGACAATAGTAAGGAGATGATTACTTGGTAGACGTAAAGAAGATTAAGGATAATGTGGCCAAAGTAACCAGCAAGATTTCTAGTGGAAAGGTTGCTCCTCATAAGCATTGTAGAGTGTGCCAAAAAGCAATTCCAGTAAACTCAGAACCCCGTGTTTGTAAAGCAGTAGAATGTCAAGAACAAAATGACAAAGACAAGCGTAATGAGAAGCAAATGAGGATTTGGATGTTTATATTCTTCGGAATATTTGCTTTCATATTCCTAACATCTATTTTGCGTCAAGTGGTTTGAGACTCATCTTTTGAATCATTTTCATTGATTAGACTCTCTGCGTTTTCTTTAGCCATTCTTTCTGCTCCAGCGGATTTCAGTTTATCTCCAAGCTTGAATAACGCTTCAACAGCCTCTTCGATTGATTTATTTTGTTTAAGGAAACGAATGGTTGGCCATCCACAATCGATTATCTCTGGGTCCACAGTATTCTCTTCAATCCATGCCGAACATGCAGTGCCATGGCATAGCGCGCTAAAGTTATCGATATCAATCCAAAACGTTCTTCTCGAGCATACCGGACAATCTTTACATTCCATACTTGAAAGCACGGTCATTGCATCTTCTCCAACAATATCAATGTCCCAAACAACAACGCTGCATTTAGTTAGTAACATTTGTTCACTCTTTTTCAAGAACGCCCTAAGTACTTGCCATGCCACTTCTTCGGTACTAAAACATCCCAAGCCCAATGTATTGCCATCTTCTTCAATTACAGACGGAACATATACCCTAGAGATGGTCTCGTCCATGTTGGTCCATGTAGATTCAATCTTTGAATTCTCTTGTCAATATGGCCATTGTGATTCGACTATTGCTAGTCCCCCATCTTTTGGCAGAGCCGCTTTTGGTTTTTCAATTCTAATATTGATCTTTGAAACTAGTGGATTTTGTCTTATTGTTTCAATCATTTTTAACATCATAGTTTCCATTAATCTTATTGGAGGTGAATCGATTATAACTTCGTCAACTAAGGCTTGCAGGTCTGCATAATTAATCGTATTTTCTAATTTGTCGGCAAAATGAGAATTATGTAATTCAACCCAAATACTGACGACAAATGGTTGTTCTTCTTGGTGCTCAAAGTCATAAGCGCCGTGTTTTCCCATCACGGTATAATTTTCTAATCCAACTTTAAACATTTAATTCTCATCTCGCTCATGAACCCAGATAAGGTGATAACCAAATTGGGATTTAATTGGTTCTGATACGGTAGAACATGGTAATGACCAAACAGCTTGGTCAAATTCTCTTACCATCATTCCCTTTCTGAACCACCCCAAATCTCCACCTTTTTGTGAAGACGGGCATGTACTTTTTTTCCTGGCAAATTTTTGAAAATCTTTCAATTTCACCACTTTTTGTTTTATTTGCAGTGCCTCGGATTTTGAATCAACCAAGATATGTGATGCCCAAGCACTGGGTGCGACCATGTTCACGCCTAGCGCCTCATGGTTTTGAAACCCTCGCAATCATACATTTAGGTCATAAGCCAATAATCGCATGTAGGTGCCATAAATTGTCCCAGAAATTGCTAATGATTCCTCATTAAATCTACTCATTGTATCTAGGTATGTATGATATTCCCAGCTACCGCTGCCATAGCAAACCACCGCTCGACCATATTCGTCGCCCAAATCATAAACAAATGGACAGTGATCTGAATTACACGGCATTTCGTTTGCACTACCTTGCTTGCCGTCAAGAAGTGCGAATTGAATATTGTATTTGTCAGCCAATTCACTTCTTTCTTCTTGGTATAACTCAGCGATACGATTAATGTGTCCATAATCGTCTTGATTGTTGGTAAACAGGGTCAAACTATTGCCACGGTTTTCAAAATCAGCATCGACATGATTCATGTCAAAGTTTAGGTACAATCTAAGGTTTTCTCGAAGACTACTTTGCATAGACTCAACATAGGCACGACTGCCCCACAATCCTTCTTCTTCACCACCCCAAGTACAGAATTTTATGGTTCTTTCCGGCGTTCCGGTCTGGTTGATTATTTCAGCCATTTGACGGGCTATTTCTAACACAGTGGCGATTCCTGATGAATCATCCACTGCACCTTCAGCATGATACACTGTATCATGATGTCCCCCAGCAATGACTACTTGAGAGGTACGTCCTTCAATCTTGCCACAAGGCGCATAAATAGTCAGTTCCTCGTCATTGGTGACATCGATGATAAGTTCTATTGAAGCAGGTTCTTCAGTAGCGTTTATCACCATTGTTTCAAATATATCTCCAGCGTCTTTTGACATTGAAATAAATGGTATTTCAGTTGGTATACTGCCCCCGTTTGCTTCAACTAAGGAATCATAGTTAGTGCCTTTGAAAATTGGGACACAATCATTTGCTTCAATTTTGCCGCAATTATAATTTTTATTGACACTTATCAAGCCAGCAAGGTCGTTGATGGCTGCATTGCTATACATCTCTGTATTGCCAATTTTTGAACTGTCTCCTCTGACATAGCCGATTGTTCCAGTGGCGCCCTGCCAAAGTGTTTGGTCAGTTCCATTACCCAGGTCAGTCACTGCGATATTATCATTAAACATGTATTGTGATTGCCCAGAAAACCCTTGAATTACGTAATCACTACGATGCTGAAATGAAGTTACTTGGGCGCCAGTTAATGCCCCGGCTGGTCCATCACAAGGTGATAATCCACTTATCCCTTGGATGCAGAGTCGAAAACTGGGCTCTGAATTGACTGCATGCATTGGTACTTGGAACTCATTTGGTTCTGGAATGTAACCCATCGCTTCAAGTTCGTCTAAGATGTATTGCGATGTGTTTGCTTCTTCGATAGTTCCACTCATTCGACCTTCCCAATCTGGATGCCCCAGGTCAACTAAATCTTGAGCAAAAGTTCTGGCTTGTTGTTGATTAAAATCTATCAATTCATAATCATAATCATCACCAAAGCCAAGCCATGATGGCTGAATGATTAGTACTGTGGAAACCATCAGTACCGAAAGTAATATTGCGATAAGTGCTCCAATATTTAACGGTCCGATTACTTGAGTTTTCATCCGCGTTATTATTATGTCATATCGGGACTCTTCGTCAACAAGCTCAGCTTCAATTGAAATCATTACCGGTTGCAATGAGTTCGATTTTAGCCTATCTACAAGTTCTGATTTTTTACCTGAGGTCGAAAGTTCAAATTTCTGCAATTCAGACTTTAACTCGCTAACCAGCATCTTGTCATAATCATTAGATGACATATCAATCAACCCTCCGTAGTGGTTTAAGTTCAATAATTAGACGGTGAAATGGCTTATATTTCATCGCCAGTCCATCTTTTACCAACCTGATGTTCAATATCTAGGTGGTCCAATATCCTTGCAATAATAAAATCTACAAGATCATCAATGGTCTTTGGGTGGTTGTAGAAACCGGGAGATGCAGGTATTATTATCGAGCCTGAGGTTGATAATTTGGTCATATTTTCCAGATGAATTGTTGCATATGGTGCTTCTCTAGGAATTAGAATTAGTTTTCTGCGCTCCTTCATGGCAACAATCGCAGATCTAGTAACTAGATTATCACTGATACCTGCCGCAAGTTTTCCTAAGGTAGTTCCTGAGCATGGGCAAATTACTACTGCGTCGATTTTTGCTGAACCAGATGCTGATTTGCCTCCAATATTTTTCTCGTCATCTAACACTGAATCGGTCATTTCTGCAAGAGTTTCTTTGGTTATTCCACATTCGTGTTGTAGTGTGATTTCCCCAGCATTGCTAACCACCAGTCGCGTATCTCTTCCGTGTGACTTTAGCACTTCTAACAAACGCTTTCCGTAGATGGCTCCCGATGCACCAGTTATAGCAACGACAATCTCGCCCATACCAGCGCCTAGGTATTATTGCTTTTATTGACTTGTTTTCAATTAATTGCGGAATTTAGCGAATTTTCTAGAGCAGAAATGGCTAAATCAAAAGATTTTGGTTCTATAGACCAAGCGACTCTAACCCAATTTTTTAGGCTGTCGCAAAACATTGAACCCGGTATCACCAATAAATCATTATCTTTACACGGACCGTCAGCAAAATCTTCAGCAAGTATTTTGTTTGGCAACTCAAAACAACCAAAGATTCCCGCTTCGGGTTCATTCCACTTTATCGAAAAACGTTGCAAAACTGCTCGCAGTTTTGGTAAATTTTGACTCCTGTAATGGTTTATGGCTGCATCAACTTCACCGAGTCTATGTAATGCAGCACTTGCAATGCGCATTGTCGGGCTGCCCATGACTCCTGAAAAAGTCATGAATACCCTTCTAGCTATTTCGATAGTATCTTTATCCGAAATTATCCAACCAAATCTGATTTGACCTAATGAATAAATCTTAGTCAGTGAGTTGATTGAAATGTTGCCATTGCCATATTTATGCATTGGATGAAAGTTTGTGTTTGATCTGTATGCATCGATATAGACTTCATCAGCAATAATTCCGACATTATGTTTTTCTGCGAAATCAGCAATCCAATTTCTGTCATCTGGGTCAAGATTCCAACCGCTTGGATTTGAGACAGGAGTAATCATTAGTATGTCTGATTTCATCATGGCATCAGCCCATTCCTGCTTATTGATTCTCCAATTACCAATACCGCTGCTTGGTGGGTTACGCTTGATTTTAATCACTTCATTAGCCAATATTAACGCCGATTGAGGTAGGGGTGCATAAGTTGGCGATTCAACTGCCACAACTATATTTTGCTTCACACTCCTAAGTTTTGTTATCATTGCTAACAATGATAAGTTAATTCCTTGAGTTGCTCCATGACAAATCAAGACATTATCCACATCCACTCCTTCTCGGTTAGCAATTATAATTCTAGGATCTTCTATCTTGCCCATATGTTTTTTGCCAATATCATAGATTTCATCTTGAAGTAATTCAGGTATGTCCCAGTCATACTGCATGCCGCTGAAAGATAAGTTGTGTTTACGTTCTTGAATCAGCCGTGGGATGTACCAATCTAAATACTCGATAGCAGGTACAGAGTTTTCAAACTCAGATAAATCAAATCGAGGCCAATATGTGCGCATGATATTGCCAAATCTTTGCGGCAATTATTTGTTCTTATTGATGGTTTGAAATTATACCATACTTCTATACAATATTTGAGGCATAGTCTCGATTAGAGATTCGATAACCTTGTCTCTTGCTAGGTCGTGACCAAGCCTTTGCAAACAGGTAGTTGTCGATGATTCAAGACCGCATCCTGCTAAATTTTCCACTCTGTTTTCAGGGGTGTTGAGATTTATCGTAAATCCATGTCTTGAAGTCCATCTCAAGAAAGATAACCCGATGCTGCAAATTTTGTAACCGTCCAGCCAAACACCTTGCATTCTTTCATCCCGGTGGCAGTTAATTCCAAAATCGGCTAAACTATTGATTACCCATTGCTCAATTAATGCAATAATTTTGGCAACTGATGACTCATTAGGTAAATCCCATTTGAAAATCGGATAAACAACTATCTGGCCAGGTCCATGCCAAGTCAGTCCACCGCCTCTGTCAACGGAATAAGTAGGGTAACTAGGCGGGGCGGTAATGCCGTCATTTCTTGCTCGTGGCCCTATTGTAACAATCTCTGGATGTTCTAAAACCAACATTGTGTCAATTATTTCATCATTCATTCGTTTATTTTGGAGATTTTTCATTAGCAAAAAAGCTTCTTCATATTCAACAATTCCAAGGAATTGAACATTGACATGTCTATCCTCAGCCATAATCTCGCGAGGTGCCGCTATTTCATAGACTTAATCAAAAATCAAACTCTATACTTTCTAAATCTTGTCGACCCGCCTTGTAAGCTTCTATTGCTGCCTTGGCAATAGCTTTTGGATCGTTTACAATTTGCTGGTCAATCTTGTCTCCGCTAAACAGGTTATCTCCTACCATCACTGAATCCATTAACGAGAGATTCTTATTTCCAGGTGTTTCATTTTCTTGAATTA
>CAXGZX010000051.1:0-9544 GCA_964014545.1 uncultured Candidatus Poseidoniales archaeon
GGAATACTACGCACTCGATTAATCAGATTGCTAAAGGCATATCTTGGCAAGAAGGCGATGTAGTAATTACCGGTGATCGAGAGCACAATTCAAATCTAGTTCCGTGGTTACAACTTGTTGAAGAGCAAGGCATAAAACACGTGATAGTCAAATCTAATCCGGATAATACATTTAATCTAGAAAATTTTGAGCAATTATGTGATGAGCATGGGGAGAGATTGAAAATGGTATCTCTTAGCCATGTTGGAAACTTGGATGGCATCGACATACCTATTGCTAAAATAGCCGAAATCACCCACCGCTATGACGGGTTAATTGCGGTTGATGGAGCACAGTCTGCCCCACACATGAATGTTGATGTTCAGGCTTTAGATATTGATTTCCTATCGTTTTCTATCCACAAAATGTGTGGTCCTTCTGGCATGGGTGGACTATGGGGTCGATATGAATTACTCGACGGTCTAAGATCGATTCAGTCTGGTGGACAAACCGTGGAAACGGCTCATTATGACTCGGTTAAGTGGGCAGCACCACCGTCAAGGTTTGAAGGTGGACTTGGTAACTTTGCCGGCATGATTGCCAGTGGTAAGGCAATTGAGTACTTGAGTAAATTAAACATGGATGATGTTCATGAGCATGAAATTAAATTAAACACGATAATCACCGAGCGGATTAAACATCTGGATCCAATCGAAATAATTGGTCCAGAAGATGCCAGTAAAAGGGGCGGTATTTGCTCCATTTTGATGGGTGAATTACCATCCCATGATATCGCATTACTGCTTGATGAAGCGGCTGGTGTAATGGTAAGAAGTGGCCAGCATTGTGTACATTCATGGTTTAATTCTCGAGGGATTGAAAACGGCTCCCTTCGGGCTTCAGCCTACTTTTACAACACTGAAGAAGAAGTAAAACTTTTTGCGGACACATTTTGTGAAGCAGTTGAAGCATTCAGTTGATAATTATGGAATCATCCAGTGACAACCAATCTTTCGATGAAATACCAGAGGCAACTCTACTATCGCATAACGATTCAATTCGCCCAATAATAGGAATACTTCTAGCCGTAACAGTGATTCTAGCAACAGGATACCTAATTGCTCTAGTAATCGAAGAAAATCCCTTTGGAGTTCGACCATCATCTAACGCACTGGAAGCCCAATCAGTTTACCAAGAACTAGTCCAAATCGATGAGGTGGGAGGAGACGGTACTGGGATAAAAGTGTGCATTGTTGATTCAGGAATAGATACTAGTCATCCAGATTTGTCTGGAATTAATTTAGTTGCATGGCGAGATTTTGTTGGCAATCAAGATTCTGCCTATGATGACCAGGGACACGGCACTAGTATGGCTGGAATCTTAGTAGGCAATGGCTATATCGAAGGTGTTGCGCCAAATGTGGATTTAGTAGTTGCCAAGGCTTTGTCGGAAAATGGTAGTGGAGAAGATTCAACTGTCGCTGATGCAATAGATTGGTGCGTAGATCAAGGTGTCCAAATCATTTCATTGTCACTTGGTGGTGCACCGGGATTGATTCCTTTTAATCCATTTTCAGGAAGAGATTCCTCTGACGCAGCTAGTGATGCAATAGATTTAGGAATCGTGGTAATTGCTGCTGCAGGCAATGATGGGGGCCCTGATGATGATGGTGATGTTGCTCACCCATCAAGTGAAAGACTAGTAATTTCTGTTGGCGGGACTACTCAAACTGGTGAACACTGGAGCGGGTCATCTACGGGGGATAATAACGGCAACTTATTTCCATTAATCCTGCCCAGAAATGAACCGCATCAGAAACCAGAAATTGTCGCTCCTGCCGAGTCTGTTCCGGTAATTAACAATCAAGGAACGTGGCAATTAGTCGATGGCACCAGTGCTGCCACAGTATACGTCACTGGAGCAATTGCATTATTACTCGAACAAAATCCTGAACTAGGCACTAGTGGGAGTCAAGCATCCGCAGATACCGTTATTCAAATTAAGCAGGCTTTAATGGATACTGCAAAACCATTACCAACTCAAGACGGGCATGATGACGACTATGGTTACGGGATGATACAAATCGCTAATTTACTCGAAAGTTTTTCTTGATTACTTTGGTAAAAAGGCCACAATAGTCGCCTCAAATACTGGACAAAAAGCAATGTGATAATCCTTTTGAGAATTTTTAATCAATTCGATCCAAGCGTTAAATCCATCAACCATAGCCATCGTTTCTTTATCATTCTCATCTATATCACCGGAAGGTACTGGTGGTTCAGTAGTTAAGAGAATTCCATTCTTGGATAATAATTGTAGAGAGTTCTCCATATAACTGGCCAAATTAGATAATTTCTCATCCACGATAATAACATCATAGCTGTGGGCTAGAGGTGATTCACCTGACTGTAAACCGGAAATTGTTGCAGCCTTCCAAGCGATTGACTCAGCGGACAGCGTAGAAAACTCTCCAACTACAATATTAGTCCATGCGGGAGCCTGATACCTATCTACTAAACGCTTGATTATTACCGCGAATTTATTCCCCTGTTCGACAATATCAAATCTCTTTGGTTGGTTATGTTGTTCGAATAAATCTAACAACCATGCTGTACGATGACCAATTGCTGCACCAACTTCAAGAATGCTATCCGGATTAACTCGATATACTGTATCTCTAATTCTTCTTATCGCCGATAATGACCATGTTGAGAGACCCATATGTTGTAACTGCTCATTGATATTAGCGGCAATTATTGGTTCGTCGCGTGGCAATTCACTAGCCTTGGAAAGTAAATGGCTGAGCAGGTCTTTACGACTGGGTATAGTATCACCATCTTCGCTCATGATAACCCGTATGGTACACCTCTCAAGAACTCTCGTATCGAAATATTCCATGCGATTACTTGAAACCTAATGGGCTGTGGGAGAGTCGATAGCATGACTGATGACATAGCAGAAGACGACTCGGAGGAAGTTGTTGAAAATGTGGCTATATGCAGTGAATGTGATGAATATACCGAACATCAGGTACTGAAAGAAAAGGCTGTTGGCACTGGCAAAGACCTACTCGTCAAGTGCATTGAGTGCGAATATGTTTACAATCTACAAATTCGAGAGCCATTATCAATTAAAATTCCATTTATTTTAACCGACGGGCCCAATTCTAAAAGAGTCGAACTTGACATTGATGATGATGAAGTGTTTTTGTTAGGTGATGTGTTTCAAGATGAAGAAATGCTTTGGAGTGTTAATCAGATAATTGACAAATCTGGACGTAAGAAGAAATCAATCAAAGCCACCGAGGCATCCATTATCTCGGCACTTAGAACAGATATGGTTAGGGTTAAGATCACCATGACTAGGGGAGAATTTTCTGACTCCACCTCTATGTTAGTTGATTATGGAACTAAATTCTCTGCAGGTACCATGATTGACTATGCAGAGGAAGTTTGGCGAATTAGAGCAATTCATACAGGAACTGGTAGAACCTTGAAAGGAACTGTAGAGGCTCAAGACATCAAACGAATTTATCTGCATGAGCCGCCAAACTTGGAACACTTTGAACCAAAGACACCACGGGAAAGACGACAAGCTTGGAAAGAAGGTCGCCTGGGTCATAATCCAAATCCCGAAGTACCTAAGGAAGTCACCAAAAAACGAGTGACTCCAAGTAATAAGCGAAAGAAAAAGCGACCTCGAAATTAATCAAGGCCTATTGGTCCAAGGCATTAGAAATGCTTTAGCAACCTGAGCACCAACTGTTGGATTTTCTTTTAGGCGTCTAATACTATACTCATACCATTTCTCACCATATGGGATATAGACTCTTGTCCGGTGACCTTTAGCGGCTAATTTTCTACGTAATGGCCCTCTGACACCTAGCAACATCTGGAATTCATACCCCGGTCCTTTGCCATTACGCGATTTTCCTGAATTTGCTCTTGGGTCCTCGATACCCGGTCCCATTCCATGTGACTCAAGCGCTGAAAGAGCGTGATCAATTACCGGTTTGTCATGTGAGGCAATCGCACAATAAGCACCTGCGGATAACATCCTATCTATGCTAGCATTGGTGGCACCAACAATTTCCGAGTAACCGGAATGAGCAATATCTTCTGGCTCCAAATAAATCCCCTTACAGATACGGTAATCTGCCGCTGGTCCAAGGTGCTGTTCTAGATAATCAATATCTCCAAGTGTTCTAAATAATCTTCCTTGATATACAGTACCAACGTTAGTAATGCCCTCCTTATGTAGGTCTACCACCACATCAATGGTATCTTGGGTGACACGATGGTCTTCCATATCGAGCCTAACAAACATATCGTTTTGTGCAGCCATTTTAACCAAACTGCGAATATTCTGGTAACCCTTTTCACGGTCAATTAGTAAACCAAATGCCGTCGGTTTAATGCTGAGATTTGAATCCAAACCATTCTCAATAATTGCTGAAATCAGGTTGGCATATTCATCATAGAAATACTGCGCTTCTGCCATGGTAGAAATTTCCTCGCCAAGTACATCAACTGTGAAACAAGCGTTTTCTTTACTCAGCCGCTGCATAACTTTCACTGCATCATCTATTGTATTTCCAGCCACATAACGCCTAGACACCCAACCGACAAACCATTTGGGCATCCGAACTGTCATGCCCACAACAAGTTTCGAAAACCATCCAGTCATGACTACCCCACCACGCTGTCCGCTAGGAGATTCATGAGGGTTGTCATTTTCTGCCTAACAACTCAAGAATTTGTTTTGTAGTAAGTAGAGGGATATTTTGTGCTGATAAATAATCTCTAATCGCCTGTCGCTGCCAGCCTCTAAACGCTTTTTTATCCATTGAGCAGATTATCTTACCACTAGGAAAGGCTGTTTTTGTTGCTGCTATAGCCTGACTTAATGATTGATTCCAAGTGCCGCCAGGTAAACTTCCTTCGTCTTCTGGTTTTTCAAAAGGTAATGCGTATGTGGCTAGCATATGGCCTAACCAAACACCGTCTAACAAAGCTAGTTTATTGGCCCTAGGGGCGTAATGACCACCACCTAGAGTAACTAATACAATTTCACCTGAATGTTTCACTGAATCCCAAACCCCAACTGGTTCTGTACCGTCTAGACCAAGACCTTCTGCAATTATTCCTGCCAAATGTTCAGCAGCCTCTTCATCAGGCCAAATAGCCTCAGTCGAACCTATTTCTATGAATAATGCAGGAACTTCTAGCCATGGACCGTGGTGAGTTACTTCTAACGTAAGTTCAAAACGTTCTGCTAGTGATGTACCATTGACGGAATTGGTCAATTTCTTCCACCAAGATGCAAGTCTAGTTGACGGCGGTGGAGCATAACCGCTTTTGCCCCCATATTGTGGTTTTGTTCCTCGTAGTAAATGTGGAACACCAATTGGATGAAGAGTCAAAGAGGGTTTTCCGCTGGCAGCAGCATGCCTTGAAGGAAAAATAACTTCAGACACAATCTCTCCAGTTGCTATATTCCAACGCTTGTCTATATCATCTTCAAACAAGATACCATCCTCAAAAAACCACATCCTAACCTTATCGTATTTGTAAGCAATTTTTCCCTCGACAGGAGCCAGTTGTTGCCAACTAAATTTATCCAATAATACCTTGGCTTGGTTATATGAGGCAATGTCCCCTTGGTTGACTGCTAATACAGATACAACTTCAGTGGCCATAACGGTCTGTATAGGTGAACATTTTTGACTTCTTTCCATACGAGATTTGACAAACCACAATCAACTCGAGGTGTCATGGCGTGGGGGATTCCAGACAACCTTGAGTTCACTCCCAAGCAAGTTTTGCGATATTTTGATGGACATATTGTTGTTGGAGTTGATGGTGAATTACAAAAAATAGACCTTGAAGGAAACTTAGTTGGTCAACCAAAAAAACCATTCCCAACACCAATT
This sequence comes from uncultured Candidatus Poseidoniales archaeon, assembly GCA_964014545.1. Classification (GTDB taxonomy): domain Archaea; phylum Thermoplasmatota; class Poseidoniia; order Poseidoniales; family Poseidoniaceae; genus MGIIa-L1. Next base: position 5,913 of record CAXGZX010000051.1, read on the forward strand.
AAGAGTGCTGCTATAATTGACAACATGCTCATAGCAACCTGGTTAGACCAAGAATTATTACTCGCAAGGATGGCTGCCATTAACCTGAACAATGATTTCCAACAAGGGGTTAACCGAGGAGATCTAAGGGTAAGGAAGACAATTGACAAATCAATTCATCCGCAAGGAAATAGTTGGTCACACGTACTTGACGCTGAACCTCTTTCACTTGCCGCCAATTCAAATTCCTTCGGCTTCGTGTTGTGGCGGAAAGGCATCTACAATCTATCTGTTGATGCTATTGAGAATTGGCGAGCCCCAGAACCAAGTTGGAAAAAACTAACAAAAATTCCTCGAGCAATGGAAACAGTTAGCACTACCTGTGATGAACAATACTACGAAGTGTGGTCAAAAGGTGGTGGAATCATACGTTTTGATATCCAATCAGGTAAAACAGTTGATAGTAAAATTATACCTTTAGATGGCTATCTTGAAGGTGTATTCAAACATGGTGAACATTATTTATTACAATTAAATAATTCAGTTATCGCAATATACGAAGCCGGTGAGATAAAACTAACAGCCAAATTATCAGGACCAATAAATTACGCAGAGTGGAGTGAAAAGGAACAAGGCTGGCACATCGCAGGTTGGCGTGAATTAGCGTTCATATCAGCCAAAACCATGTCTAGAACACAACTATCTGAGATCGCAGTCTACATTGACAGCATGTCAGGAATCTACCTATGTAATGATGGTACTTGGGACATTATAGATGCCCAAGAAGAGGAGTAATCACTCGTCATTCATTTTAGTATAGCCGCAACGACCACATGATACACGGTTCTTGTGAACAGCTAGGAATATTCCTGGCCCGCAACTTGGATGAGGGCAAAACTCTGCTTTGCGTTCTAGTTTACCGTCTTCGCCAACTGAGTATTTACTCCACTTGCCTGCTGAATTAGGTCCGTCTCCCATCACTCATCGCCTCCTTCTTCTGATGCAGGTTCTTCAGTCTTTTCTGCAGATGGCTCGGCCTTGGCTGCTCTGAAAACCTCGTGTCGCTTATGAATATATTCTGGTTCTACTTTCATTGACTCTGCATCCCCGTAAATGTAAGCAAGTCCTGTAGTCAAAGGTTGACCGAACCTTGTGTTAGTATATTTGATAACAATATGTTCTGGATTTGACTTAGGTTCGAGTGTCTTAACTAAATCCATTACATCTTTCCTTGAAGGTGTTGCTTTTCCGCTATGTCGCATACTGAAGTTAATCTCTATACGATTCAATAATTTGTTTTCCATTCTATCAACAATTTGCATTTTTATTCACCTCATCTAGTGTTTACCTTTAGGGCGTATTTGCCAGGTCTATCGACATTCAATCGCTTAGCAATTTCTGAGCGTTCAGGATTCATTATAATGACATATCCTTGCCAATCTGTAGTAACTTGTGCTGTTGGGCAACGGTTACATTGAGGAATATCTTTTTTCTTCTCAGGATCTGGAAGAATCATGCTACATTCAGCACATGCGAAGGGATTTTTTGCCATATTTTACACCTCACTCATTGTTATCTTCTTCAATCCAGTTATGGCATCCCAGTCCTGGTTGCTTACTTGTAAGACCAATCTTGGATCTACGAGGATCGCTGGTATCTGGTGAAAGGGAAACTATTCTTGCTCGTATTGAATCACCGATTGAAAGTCTGCGACCGGTTTGCTTTCCTTCAATCCAGCCCATTCCGACGTTTGCATCAACACTGTCTTCCATAATCTGAGATTTGTGCAATAATGCTTCCATTGGACCGATTCTAACGAAAGCGCCAAATTCATTGACCTCTGAAATTACTCCCTCAACAACTTCATAATCGTCCATGCAGAACAAAACTGCGTCAAATCTAACTCTCTGGTAGATTGCTCCATCACCGTGAATAATTCTTCCACGACCTAGAGGTGTATGGTTAGAAGTAACCAAGACGAATCTGTTGTCATCATCAAAACGACCCTCAAAGGCGGTCATTGAGAGCCTGTCGATGTGTTGGTCTAGTGATTGACCTTTGCGCATGTATTCCGCTGGAATACGGATTGTATCCTCTTTTGTTACGATTTTGTACATCATTTCACTTCCTTTGACCGATTCAGAGGAATGAGGGAAGAATAGCATGCTATCCTGTCCTTCACCGGTATTACCTCGGGATAGAATCGACCGTAGTCATTCTGTCCACCGACGACCCCTATTTAATTGAAACGGAATTAATTACACTCCGGACCACTTTGGAATTTTGCAAATATACCTAAATTCGATGCAAAAACTGTTCGAACTGCCATAAGTCATAACAACCCCATTGACCCACCTACAAATGATGTCATCTGCTACAGACTTAGATAAGTGGCGAGTTAAGACGTCATTGTTCCTAGTCCTGATACTGTTTTTGATGCCTTTGTCAAACTTCCATTCATCTACCAATGAGGAATCTGAATTACTAGAAAAACAGCAATCAATGGTTATCGATGTAGAACCTTGGGACCCAGTCGACCAACCATGGGGCCAATATGGACGAGTCCCCACGCACAATGGCTCTATGCCAATCCATTCGCCCAATGGCGGTCCTGGAACTGGCGATGTTGCTGATGTGACTACTTATGGAGTGATTGACACACCTACGGTTAATTGGGTTGCATTAGATGACTTAGATGGAGCTGACACATATGGCTCGATTATCGGTGACTTCTCTGCTTCAGTAACCTCTACACCAGCATCGATAGAGAGATGTGGCCAGGGCGAATTATTCGCAGTCATCATATCAAGTGATACAGGAACTAGTACCATGAGTATAGTCACTGGAGATGATGCAAAAATTGCTTGGGAAGTAGAAATAGGACAAACTGAAACTATCCGTTCAACTCCTATGTTGACAGATATTAATGAAGACGGTAAACCTGAGATAATCCTCACATATGATACAGAATCTGCCTTTGAAATTGAAGTTTGGTCCCCTGAACTAAGTTGTACAGAATCCGGCTGGGTTAAATCGGGGCACGAAAATGAAAAATTGTGGTCAATGAGTGACTCAGATTACAGCATAGGCATTAGCAGCCCACACTTTCCAACTTCACAAAGTGATCATAAATCGATAACTCAACCACTAATTGCTGATTTAGACTTAGACGGAGATGCTGAGTTAGTAGTGGCATTGGTAGACCGGAATTCAAACAACCCTACGGTTACCGCACTATCGCTTAGTACTTCCACGCCCACCGATTTCGATTGGGAAGTAGTATTAGACAGAGGAACGCACCCGTCTGACCCTGCTTGGGGTATGCTTGATGATGATACAACAGCGGTTGTATTGACCACTATTGATTCCAACTCTGGAAACATGTGGATATGGCGCATTGATGGAGCATCCGGTTCACTGGACTGGGATAGTGTTTCAGTTGATGGTACAGATTCTGATTCAGATGCACCACGGTTGCGTTTACCAGGCCCTGTGGTAGTCCAACTTGATTCAGATAGTGCTCCTGAGATGATACTAACTATCCCAACTGATTCTAATGGTCGTACTTCTGGCAACGGCGCTAGATTCGTGGCAATGGAAATGACTTCTACCGATGAAATATTTGAATTCCGCACACCAAATGGATATGCTGA
>CAXGZX010000052.1:0-9541 GCA_964014545.1 uncultured Candidatus Poseidoniales archaeon
TACAATTCAAATCCTTCGCGCGAATTGACTAAGATTCGTCGGGTTTTTCAGCAGAATCATTGGTCTCACCTTGTTTGGTCTGCTCTCCTTCAATTGGTTTATCATCAGGACGTGTCTCAATCTCGGCTTTTTGGTTCTTGGCTTTCCAGCGTTGTGTTGCACGGATATATTTCAGCGGGTGGTCCATCCACGAGATATCACATAACCGATCGTCACCCGGCAGCACGGGACAATTGTGATTTAATTTCAATTTACTACATCCTGCAGGAGTGTATGACCCTTGATAGACGTGTTTTACCTGATATGATGTGGTTGATTCTTTAAAATCGGGGGCTCCTTTGAAAAATCCGACACAGGATTCTTCTGGCAAGGCTAGTGCTGCGGATATTGAAGCAAGGAATAATCGGCCAAAGTGGTTAACGTTTACTCCATTGGTTAATTCGGCAATTATGTTTCTCATACATGGCGGCCAGTCCGATTCTTCTGCCCCAACCAGGGCAATCGCTTCGCTAGCTTTGCTAGCCATTAGATTGCGCACCATGCCCACTGGTTCTGCAAGACGCATGGCAAGCTCAAGGTCAATATTCTTCATCTTTTCAAGCGCTTCTTGTTCGATGTGTTGTTTTATCCGTTCGCGCAGTAATCTAGCTAATTTGGCTGAAGATGAATATTGCTGTTCATTGAATAGTGTTACCTTTCCTGCACTGACTTGATTATTGGCCAGTCGCCACCTTGAGCCAGTTATCTTTGGACATATCTCGATAAAATCTGCGAGGCCGATTTTCCATACATTGCCGTCTTGACTTTGCCTTAATTTTCTTGCGCTGGCTCGATTAATTGGTTGCGAAAGGGCGACTGATTGGTCATCTTTCTCGATTTGCGAAATAAACGTTTTAGCAATTTTTACCAAGTTTTCTGAGTCTCTGGTTAAGATCTGTTCGGCACGTGTTGCCTCAGCTTGTGCCCAGCGTGAGATGAGTCTTTCATCTTCAGAGGCAAACACTACTAGACGTGCGTAGTAAAACGAAAATGCTTCTATTATTCGCCCTTCTTCGGTAAAAATATCCCCACCCACAACAGCAACGCCTTCCTTTGATTCAATTGAATCAATCAATCTGATGCGGGCTCTTTGTCTGGCTTTTTCCATCCACTGGCCTTCTAATAATTCCTCTAAGTCGATATCATGACTGAGGGCTAGATTCTGTATCCAAGACGAGGCTTGAGGAAGGAATGGGTACCTAGCTAAAGTCACATCATCCTCTATTGAGGGGGTGACTTTTGGAGCCGGCATGAGGACTCGACATTCTAAGACCCATATCAATACCACCATGATAATGGTTCATTTGGTTGGTTGGCTTGGCAGGGTTGTGACTGAAGACTTGGCTTCGCCGTTAATACGAGTGCAGTCTGTGGTAAGAGAGCACTTTGGTTGGAGTTATGATGATGATTTATCAAGTGCCAATAAGATGAGTGTTTTGTTTTCCAAACAGAGTCCGTATGGTATTGAAAAATGGTCAGCAAAAACTCGTGAAACTAATAAAAAGAATTTACAAAATACTCTCCAAGAAAGTGAGCGGGTGATTATTGTCGGTGCGTCTATCACTGACGAAGAATTGTCAACTATTAATTTGGAAAATTGTGCAATTATTGCGGCAGATGGGTCTGTTGGTGCAATCGCAAATCATCACAATCTAGCCTGTGTAGTTACCGATTTTGACGGGAACCCCCATCTTGATGCTGTGGCAAAGTGCGGGGTGCTTTTTGTTGCTCACGCACACGGAGACAACCAGCAACGGTGGGAAAACACCCTGAATAAGTGGAATAGATATCCCAGCCCGCCCAATCTAATATTGACTCACCAAGTTGGTCAATCAATAAATGGAATGGAGAATTATGGCGGGTTTACCGACGGGGATCGTGCTGTATGTCTAGCGATTGGTCTGGGAGTAGAATCAGAAAAAATTACTCTTCTTGGATTTTCCACTGGGCAAATTGGCAAATGGTCTGGAGTTACTAATATTGAACAGAAACTAATGAAATTAGAATGGATGTATCAAATTATTAAGATGGTCGGATTAGAAAATCAAGTGGATGTCAGCGCTTCTTCAACGCTTTGAGACGATCTCTCATGGCTTTTTTGTGGTCGTCTTGAGCTACATCAATATCTTTGTCAAGTCTTCTGTTTAACATTTCTGCATCCCACACAAGTATTTCTCCCGCTTCGTTGCCAACAACAACCCGGTTATTACTAGCCGCAATATTACTTATCTTACTACAACTCATTGTTGCTACCTGTTGGCCACTATCGCAGTAAATTACCTTCAAAAGACCGTTTAATCCATCTGACTGAGCAACCCAGAAACTTTGGATATTGTTAATTTCAAAACCTATCGCCTGGCTGGAGGTCTGAATGTTTTTCATCGACCACAATGAAGAGTTATCATTAGACAAGGAATTAATTGAATGCTCTGCAATAATAATCAGGTTTTCATGGTTATCTGATAATACTTCATCAATTGATTCTCCCTCGATGTTGGTAATCTTGTCACCTGTAGAAGATACATCTCCATTAGCATGGCCAAATATCGGCTTACTACCAATTAATTTCCCAAAAGTAACGGGGGAGTTTGATGCCAATTGTTGGTAATTTAACTCGCCTTCTTGGTTGATTTTCGCGATGCCCATTTTTGGCCTGCCTAGTCCAATAATTACCGCATTACTATCAGAAAAAATGGTCCAGGGTCGCTCATCCATATGTTTTGTCCACAAATTGTTTCCATCAAAGGTAAAACACCAAACTGCTGAATCGATGAAATCATTGTGTTCTATATCATACACTGACGATGTTGCATAAACACGGTCTTCATGAATTATCACCTCGTCGGCACTGCCTTCAAGGGCAAATTGCCAAATTAATTCACCAGAATGCCGACTCAACGCTACAATATGTAGGCCTGCTGTAGCAAACACAAATTCTTCGTTAGATACAATACAGCCAATTCTATCTGGTAGGTTGGTGGACCAACTATTTTCACCATCGCAGTCCCAGTACGACAACATACCGTTCCAACCACCGGCGATGATGTCGTTTGATTCATCAATAGATAACGATGAAACCGGTTCACCCAGTAAACGGGTCATCCAACATGCGCTAGCCATGTTCATTGACGCTGTTAGACTGTTCGAGGTGATAATACAGACGGAAGATTGCTCGGGGTTTTGCTTAATTGAGTGCCCGGCGTGGTTTACTGATGGTAAAAGTTAGAATGAAAGCCACTAAACTAAACATACAAGCAGAATAGTAATGTCCCATAGTAAAAAATGACAACACCGATGCTGTTCGAAGCAAGTAAACAGATCCTGTCTTCATTGACCAAATCGCAAAACCTGCTGCGATGAGCGCCAAACTGACAAAGCCAATACCGATTGTCGAATAAATCATTGACGCCCCTGAATCCATAAGCGGGTGATCCATTTGTTTGGCTGAATTATCAATTTCTCTAATTGTACAGTTTGTTGTGCCATCTGCACATGGCTGGTCGGCAAATGCTTCTTGAGAAGGGACTTCGAAATCAATGCTGGTAAAGCCTATCGGTTCAAATAATGCGGGAGGTGACAGTAGTACTCGATTAGAATAACGATCTTTGAAGTCGTTTCTATCAACAATTATGTCAACTCTAGTAATGCCGGGGTCTAATTGTTCAATTTCGAAAAATCCGTTGCTGCTTGTTTGAACAGAGCTAGTGTTCCAGTAATCCCCCTCATACCAAGAGATGTAAACTGTTGCGTTGTCGATTGGCTCGCCCTCATCATCGTAAACATGGCCGTTGAAAATAGCGGATTCATCTGGAGCGTTTTGAGCAAACCGAAACACGAACTCATCAGGTCTAACAAGTCCAGATTCTGGTTGTGCGAAATCAAGCCCATTAACTAGGCCAAGTAGACAGGTTACTAGAACTAAAACTGCTATTGAGTGGCCTACTTTGGTTAGTTCGCTTACTTCGATGGTCAACTTGCTTTCTGTAGTTGTAAACATCAAGTTGCCGGTTGGTTCAACAAGGCCGGTTAGCTCATCGATATAGTCCGAATTCGACACGTCGTCTTCGCCCATGAAGTTGCTAGAACTTCTTCCTACTTGACTCCGATGCGCCCATTAGAATTTGCTATAATTCTAGCAAGCGATTGTTCGCTAATCCACACTTCCATTGCTATTGTCCCTTCTGCGTCGACTGTTTTGTCAATAACCATAGCAGCATCATATACATCAGCGACATATCCTTCGATATTTCTGCCTGCGTCTGCTTGAGTAAGTAGTAGAGTGGTTGGTTGGCCAAATAGCATTGCAAGCATCTCACCCTGTAATTTGTCAATTCCAAGGCTTTGATGGACTGAAATAGCCATTGGTTTATCATAACCACAATCTATTACCATGGCTTCTTTTTGCGCAAGTTCTTCTGGTGTTAATGATTCAATCTTAGTCAAAACGCACATTATTTTACGCTCAGCAATTATTTCCTCGGCTTGATCTTCGCTGAGATATCTAGTATTGATTTCCCGGCGCGTTGCAGAAAGTTTTCGCTCAAATTCGCTTAATTTGTCCGTTGCATCAACAAGCAACAGCAGCATATCGCATTCTAACGCTTCAGCAAGTGTGGCTCTAAATGCATCGAGTGTTGCATTAGGCAAGTTATCGATAAACCCAATAGTGTCGGCGAGTAATACCCTTGGACTCGCTGCAAGACGGCCAACTGTTGTCTCTAGAGTGGAAAATAACTTGTCTTCTACAAGTACTTCTTTACCGGACATTTTGAGGAAAAAGCTAGATTTCCCTGCATTGGTATATCCGGCAATACCCACTGTCACCGCACCACTTCTCATTCTCTGTCGCCGCCTCTCTGCTTGCGCCTTTGAGTGCTTTTGTTGGCGTTTTCTCAAAGAGGTTAATTCACGATTGATATTCGCGATTACCGCTTGTAATGCAGTCACACCGCCCCCACCATACCCGGCTCTCTCCCCAGTTGTTGTTTGGTTCGCAAGTTCTCTGAGCACGGTTCGATCTGATTGTAATCTAGCGATTCTTACCTGCGTTCTTGCTTCTAAGGAGTTGGCGTGTGAAGTGAATAATGAAAGTAATAATCTTACTCGATCCCACACCTCTACTCCTGCAGCCTCACTTACAGCAACGAGTTGTCTAGGCGTTGCATTAGTGTGAATAAGCACCAAATCGACTTTTGACCATGGGTGGCCATCAACCCGCAATCTAAGTTCATCTGCTACATCTTGTAAACGGCCTTTGCCAAAATAACCCTTAGCATCGATTGAACCTGGCTGGATAATTTTTTCGACAATAATTATTCCCATTGTTTCAACTAATTGGCAGAACTCGTTTGTGTCCTCTACACCGCGAACTAATAGCAGTGCTTGGCGGCCTTGGTGATTAGTTCGTGCCTCACCTAGTGATACACCTCCTGCTCCAGCTAGAACCTCGTAATTTGGTTCTTGCTTCGCCATATTTAGTCCAAGAGTCATCCTCATATCAGCCCACCCCCTCGAAGGGCCATGGTCGAATCTTACACCGCCACAATTCAGTGGTCTGGAGATGCTGTTTTGGGCACCGTATTATTGGCCGCTGCTAGCCGTCCGGGTTGCTCGGCAAAATTAACAGAAAGTGATGGAGTAGTAGAGTTAGAAATAGTGGTCCAAGATTCTTCAATACAGTCTCTAAGAGATCGGGTTGATGAGTTAATGGTCGCTTTGGCTGATATTGAGGAAAGTCACTGAAGACTTCATTTAAGATCTAATATCACTGGTGCATGATCAGAAATATCAAGACCGCCTTGCCGCTCGATGCGGACATCTTTGAATAATTTCTTGGCTGCTTGGTTAAGCAAGAAATAATCTATTCTCCAGCCTCTATCTTTTGCTCTAGCTTGTCCACGATTTGACCACCAACTGTATTGCTGGACGCCGTGACCCACATGCTCCCTAAACACGTCATGCCAGCCATCGTCTAATAATTGTGAAAACCACTCGCGTTCTTGCGGCAAGAAACCACTCATTTTGGCATTGCCTTTGGGGTTCCAAATATCATCTTCAGTGTGGGCGACATTGAGGTCTCCACAAACCACTACAGGGGTTTCATACGCTAGATATGGTTGCAGGAAATCGCGCCATTCAGCCATCCATGTTTCTTTGAATTGCTGTCTTTCCTCGCCGCTTGAACCGCTTGGTAAATAGGTATTGATGCAGGTTACCTCTCCATGTTTTGTAACAATTATTCTGCCTTCAGAATCATTTGGGTCAACCGCTGAGGGTTTGCCGGTTTGAATTACTTCCATTGGACTACGGGAGATTGTTGCAACACCGGAATAGCCCTTTTTTTCTGCGGTATGAAGGTGGTGAGCATAGCCTTCTGGCCATGACCAGTTTTTGGGTAATTGTTCTGGTAGGGCTCTAACCTCTTGTAGCATCCAAATATCTGCGTCAATCGACTCAAAATATCCGTCAATACCCTTTCTTATGGCGGCTCTAATTCCATTTACGTTCCACGATACTAGGCGCATGGTTTACCGGTCAAGCCGGCAGTGAATAACGATTTCATATCCGTCATTTTGTTGGGTATAGCTGCGTTACTGCCTTAGCAGCGCTTTTACCAGTATCTGCTGCTGCATCTGAAAGAACATAATCTGAACTTACCCACTGGCCAGCGAGTAGAATATTGTTTTTAGCAAAAATACTCCCATCCACGCTGCCCTGATAGCTTACAATAATACTAGATTGGCGTAAATCAGTAACGATATTGTCTTGCCATCCCGAAATGTAGTTGTCCAAAAAATCAGCCAATTTTGCCGAGCGTTGTTTTGCTGATTGGTAAACTTTGTCAGCGCCGTTTAATCCGCCAACAGCAATTGCGGAAATATGTGACCCACTAGCGCCAAGTCTAGGTTGGATAGCAATGTTATCAAATACTGCCATTTTTTTATTTGAATCAACTATAGCATGTTTGCCTGACATTGGGTTTGAGGTGATTCCAGCCTCAATAAAACTAGCTGTTATTTTACTAATAGCGGCAAATTCCTGCTTAGCTAAATCCTCATCAACGGTCTCGAGTAATTGCTTAGCCATGTTCACCCCACACGCCAGTATTACTGCATCGCATTCAACTTCGCGGCCGTCAGTCAAGCAAACTTTGTTTTTGTTAATATTGGCTACTTCACAATTTGTTTCGATTAGTACGCCTATTTCATCTAGCGCCGCACCAAGTCTGCCTACCAAACCAATCCATCCCTCATTTGAGATACATAGCTTGCCCTTGCGGAGTGATTTTCTGCGTTTTTCGTTATCCCTACCGCCCCAATTAGTCAGGAAACTTATCGCTTGAAAGTATGGGTTTGTCGCCTCTTGATTTCTTAAGGCTCGGAGATTTTCTGCGGCTTGTTTGATATTGCCTGTTGGCCGAATTAAGCCGTGGCCTGCTGCTTCAATTTTGTCTAATCGCAGAGGCTTCAATGAGATCTTCGTCCTGCTTAGCTTGTGGCATAATTGATAGAATGGCCCCTTTTTATCTAGTAAATGGGGGCCGTAATGAAGTGAAAATCCATCGACATTTTGCGAAGTGCCTCGCCCGCCTATGCGGGAAGACTTTTCCAACAAAACAACGTGGTGGCCGTATGATGATGCATGTATTGCCGCGGATAAACCAGCAATCCCCGCTCCGACAATTATTACTCGCGCCACGGCAATGCTAAACTGTGATTAAGCATGAAACCATTGTTTGGATGGTTTGCTTGATTAGCCTTGTCGGCCTTCAATAGCAGAATTAAGTAGGGCAATTGCCGCTATCATTCTTCTATCCATTGGGTGGCCAGGTGGTATAGTTAACAACGACTTTTTGATAATTGGGTTGAATTGTTGGTGAATAGTAATACCTTCGTGGCCGGGAATTTCAAAGTGAAATTTAGCTGGGATAAATGGTATAAATCGGCGCAGAATAGCAATACTGTCTTCAATTAATTCGCCGTATTGATTTCCTTCAACGTCTAGTAGTTTCCAACTATCTTTGATTATTGACTTCATGAAATTTCTCTTGACTGAGCCAATGTGTTCATTGGTTGACAAATCAAAAACATCGTAGGTTGAAGCTAAATCAAGGACGCTTCTAGCTTTAATTTGTAATAGGGCTACGGTACATGACTCATCAGCATATAATACAATGTCTTCTTTAATTTTGAAACGCTTTTGTTTGGAGTAGGCAACAACGTTTCCTTGTAGATCTTTAAACCAAAAGGCTCCGCCAAGAATCCGTAAAAATTTTGTTTGGATAAGATATTGGTCCATCTCGAATAGGGGGCTCATGTTCTTTGGTCACTATTCATTTTGATATAACTATTGGCTACTCTTCCTGTTGCTTAATTGCCCCCTCGTGGGAAACTGTTGAGAGTAGGGTGGCGAGAAATACCGAAATTATGATCGTTAAAGTAAGTAAAACCCCGGTGTCCTTTGCCGGGGGGAATTTGCTAAATGAAACTACGAAAAAGACGCTGCAAGAAGTGATTGCCGCACCCCACCGCGCCATATTATCGAATTTCCAAGAGGTGATTTTATCACTTGCATGAGATAGATAGTCAGCGGCAAATCCCATGCCAAGTAATACCGCTGGAGCAGTATTAACGCCCCTGCCGCCAAGATGGCTGGCCAGTCCATCAACTGCAATGCCAACGGCTATTGTACCAACGGCTATTCTTGCGGCTCGATTGGTTGAACCGGTCATTGCCCGAGAAATCGTGAAGACTATTATTCCAGCAAAAATTATCTGCAAAATTCGTGTCTGTTCAAATGATTTTGCCAAACTAATTCCGGTGATTAAATCCCCACCAATCTCTCCAGACAAGTCATTATCATCGAGTAAATTCTGAGTATCAAGAGAAAATTGGTAAGCTGATTGAGCATTCTCGCCATCAATCACTGCAAGGATAAACGTCCCCGTGACCTCTCCATCAACCCTTAGCCATGGGTCTTTGACCAAAATTGATTCAGTTGTATTTTCATAGAGCTCATCAAAACTAGATTCTCCGCTTATATCACCCAAGCCCAACACTAGTATCTCTCTTGACAAACCAGTATCATAGGCAATGATATTGGGGTGTTGAACAAATTGTTGTTTGAAATTATTTAGATTACTTAATTCACGGGAATCCTCGTTGTCTAAATCGAAGGTGATGAATACAATCGTACTAGATGCTATGACGTACATGTCCCTAAGTTCACTAAGTTCATCCAGTGATTCACTATCCTCGGGCAAAAATTGGTTGATATCTAGCGCCTCAACACCGGTGGGAGATGTTACAGCAATCATCACTAAGGTAAGTAGCGCCACTGGCCAGCCCCATTTTATTTTATTTTCAGAAGAAAAATTTACCACGTCGTTAACTATTGGTGCAGTTCGGGATTTGAGATAATATTCCTCTAGCACAAACCTAGTAAGTAGCCAATCAAAGACAATCCCGATAATCATCACCAGGGCAAGACCACGTTGGGCTTT
>CAXGZX010000053.1:0-9477 GCA_964014545.1 uncultured Candidatus Poseidoniales archaeon
ACAAGTCACTAAGATCCATAACTCCATCGTTATCATCATCATCATCTTCACTAGCGTCAGCACAACCATCTAAATCATGGTCAATGCCTTTTTGTGAGGTCCAAGATTTCTGACCTGTTGGACAGTTATCATCAACATCAAGGATTGAATCATTATCATCATCTTCATCACATGCGTCACCAAAATAGTCACCATCATAATTAGCTTGTCCAGGATTAGCAATAGCAATGCAATTGTCATCATCATCAAGAACACCATCTGCATCCAAGTCATAAAATGGATCTATTCTTACCACCTGATCTTTACCATTGTCAACGTAGTAAAGGTGACCATCTGGTCCAACTTCAAGACCCATGATGAATTGTGCACTGGTTTGGATTGTATCTGCAACAACAGCACTCTTGCCGTCATCTGCTAAGTCATAAGCGACTATTTGTCCGTTACCATTTTCTGACACAAACAAGGTATCACCTTCTAGTGCGATACCAGATGGACGCCCAAGTCCAGTGTCAATTTCACCCCAGTCAACCCCTGTTTTGCGGGTATACTGAGCCAGTGGCTCCATTCGTGAAGGGTCGTTCATGATATTCTGTGTATTTACTGATGAATCTGTATCAACCCAAAGAATACGGTTGGCTCCTGTGTCGGCGATGTAGAGTATTCCTGATGCTTTATCCAAAATCATGTGTCCGGGAATTCCGCCGTTGCGGGTAAGTTGAACGTCGGAGTATCGATGAACGATACCGTCAGAGTGATCGTCTTCACCGGTATCATGGTCTTGTTGGAAATCATAGTAAACTAACTCGCCGTAATAGCCGTCAAAGTACCAATATGCATTACCACTATCGTGAGCAATACCCATTCCGTCTGGTGACTCGTGATTCATGTCAATATGGCTGCCAAGCAAACCATTACCGTTATTTTGATTCTCTACGGCAAAATGCGAAAGCGATGATGGCCACAAGGTTGGTCCCATGAATTGATTTGGCGAGCCTTGACCACAGTAGGTGTTTTGAGTTTCTTGGGCTGAGCCCCATTGCCAGTCAAACTCAGGATGATATGCGCCAAAGGCAATCGCGCTGACTTCCTCTAGGAAGTGATTGCTGTTAGAATCTTCACGATTTTCGGAGTATTGAGTAGATAATCCGGTATCATGGATGATAGAAATACTATCATCACCACGGTTAGCAATCCAAAGTTCATCAGTTCGCCCTGGGTGGAATTCAAGGTCACGTGGGTCAAATAAACCGTCAGTTGAATCTGCGATTACGACCTCATCAAAACCAGTCCCGAATTGGGCTACAGTATCGCCATCTTCAGATGCTTGAACACTTGAAACAAGAGAAAATAGGAAAATGCTTACAATAAATACACTCAAACGCTTTTGTCCCATGTAACTAAACAAATTCAATCTGTTTTTGATACCTTGCTTAAAATGTTGAACATTTTTTTGCAAATTGTACTATTATTCCCACTCAATTGTGCCAGGTGGCTTGTGAGTAATGTCATAGACCACGCGGTTAACTGCGCCTTTGACAGTGTTAGTTATTCGAGTACTAATTTTCTGCAAGATAGGATGAGGAATCTCAGAGTATCTTGCCGACATACCGTCCATAGATTGAACCGCACGAACAACAATTGTTTCACCATAGGCACGAACGTCCCCATGCACGCCAACGCTGCGAACAGGAAGTAGGGCAGCAAAGTATTGCCAAGGTAATTCCATAAGACCTTCTGCTGCTGCCTTTTCAAATTCTTCTTCGACGATTGCACAAGACTCTCGAACTACTGCTACACGCTCTGGTGTTAAATCACCAAGGGTTCTAACAGCTAGTCCTGGACCTGGGAATGGTTGTCGTTCTGCTACATTGATTTCGAGGAAACGGGCCAATTCTCTGACTTCATCTTTGTACAAATCACGCAGTGGCTCAACTACCTCTAAGGTCATGTCTTCGGGAAGTCCTCCAACATTGTGATGGGACTTGATAGTGTCACGCACACCACCGCCTGATTCAATCCAATCAGGAGCAATGGTTCCTTGGACTAAATATTTAGCACCACATTTCTTTTGTTCATCCTCAAAAATTCTGATGAATAGTTCTCCAATCACCTTGCGCTTTTGCTCAGGCTCCGTAACACCTTTGAGGGCTTCAAAGTAACGATCTGCTGCCTTGACGGTCACCAAATTCTTGATGCCTTGTTCAGCTAGTAAAGCCTCAATTTGTTCAGTCTCACCTTTACGCATAAATCCAGTGTCAACATAAACACAATGAAGTAAATCTCCTACTGCTTGATTTGCGATAACTGCTGCAACAGTAGAATCGACACCACCTGAACAAGCGATTATGGCTATATCATCAATTGTATTTTGCAGTGATTCGATGGATTCCTTGACGAATTCATCGACATCAAACATCTCAGGCGCCCCCGTTGACCTCACGGTCTTGGGCTTTGACTCGCTCTACTTGGTCGAGTTTGTTTTGCTTCAGTGCTGCAGCATGTGCTTCGTTTTGCAATGCTAGCATCTGTACAGCCAAGTATCCAGCATTATCTCCTCGGTCAACACCAACGGTTGCTGCTGGAACTCCTGGAGGTAATTGGACGATAGATAATAACGAATCAAAAGGTACACGACCACCGCATGGCACACCAATAACTGGCTTGGTGGTAAGAGCGGCCACAGCACCTGGCAGTGCCGCTGCTAATCCAGCCATTGCGATGAATACTTTGCAGCCATCAGCTTCAGCATCGTGAATAATTTGTTCAACAAATTTTGGTGAGCGATGAGCACTAGCAACACGCAGTTGATAATCAACTGAAAACTGCTTCAAAATTTTGGTACACTTTTCGGCAACAGGCATATCTGAGGACGAACCCAACAGTATAGTAACTTCCATGTCAAAACTGCCATCGCGGTCGGTTATTCAAGATGACTATTCATCTTCGACGATAAATTCCGTCAAATCAAGCCCTAAAAGACGGAAATCAAAGCGTTCTCCCATCCTTACACCAAACACATCCAAGCGTATTGCTAAGCCTTGTAGAGTTCTAGTACCGTAGATGTGAGCGAAACTATCTTTGTCAAATCGCTTCAATGCCATGGTATTTTGGGTAAACCTTCGGGATCTAATATCCCAGCCAGTCATGGAGTCCGTTGGCAACCTAGATTTCGCCGACCAATTAGTTTGGTAAATCAAGTTGGCATCCTTGAAGATGAAATCAAGTGTCCGAAATATCATCACAAAGGCCAGAAAGGATGACGCGATTCCCCACTCGACTGCGAAGTTATTATTTGCCACCATCAACCAAGAAAATAATGACAAACAACTAAAGAAAAACCCTAAACCAACTTTTAGAGAATTAAAAATTCCTTGCCTTGTGCTAACAGCACCAATACCACCTACCAGCATTAGAATTACCGAACCTCCACCAAGGAAATTTATCAGTTCCATACCAGTATCTGTGAAATAGACAATCAATGTCAAAGCAAGCGGTAGTAACCCCCATGACAGAGGTAGCAGGACAGAACCGGCATTTGGCTTTAGGTCGATTTTTTCCCAGCCAAAGCGCTCAGGGCTGGTATCTCTAGCCCTTACCACTTAGACCACTACTCTTCATCAAATGGATGTTTCAAACAAAGATTTCTTGCGGCATACACTTCATCAACTCGACGTACTGGTGTAGTAATCGGTGCTTCATGAAGAGTCTCGGCATCTACCTTGAGTACTTGAGCGAAATCTTTGGCAAAGGTGTCTAGTGTATCGCGACTTTCGGTTTCGGTTGGTTCAAACATCATACATTCAGGAACTACTAGCGGGAAATATACTGTAGGAGCCATGTATCCCATGTCAAGTAATCCTTTGGCTACATCCATAGCAGATACTCCAACTGCTTCTTTGGCAGGTTGAAGCGATAAAGTGAATTCGTGTTTGGCAACTTCTGCTTCTGCACCGTCAACAAACATGTGTGAAACGCCAGCTTTTTCGGCTTCTCGATGTAAGGCATGACGTAAATAGTTGGCATTTAGCACAGCATGTTCAGACATGTCCTTCAAGCCATAACCATAGCGTCGATAATAAGCCCAACAGCGAATAATTGCCCCTGCATTACCGTGCCATTGTTGGACTTTACCGATAGTGTGCTCTGGTTCATACCAAGTATACCACATATCATCAACAGCAAATTTAGCTTCATCGCCAACAATTGGTCGCTTCTTGACTACTGGACTTGGCAAGAATTCTGCCAAATGAGATTTGACACCAATTGGACCAGAACCTGGACCACCGCCACCGTGTGGCTGACTAAACGTCTTGTGCAGATTAAAGTGAACCGCATCAAAGCCCATCAAGCCCGGTGAAGTACGACCAAGAATTGCGTTAAAGTTGGCCCCATCATAGTACATTTGGCCACCTGCGGCGTGAACGATATCGGATGCTTCTGGGACGTCTGTTTCGAATAGTCCGAGGGTATTTGGATTGGTGATCATCATCAAGGCAACTGTATCATCAACTACTGCCTTAAGTGCCTCTAAGTCGATTCGACCATTTTCTAAACTGGGTATCTCGACGATATCATATCCGGCCATGGCCGCACTAGCGGGGTTGGTGCCGTGAGCGGAATCTGGAACGATTACTTTGGTACGTTGGGTTTCGCCACGCTTGCGGAAATATTCCTGTACACAACGTACAGCAGTGAATTCTCCTTGAGCACCAGCAACAGGTTGCAGAGTCACATCATCCATTCCTGAACAAATAGCCAGCATATGTTGCATTTCGTGGTAAATGGATAACAAGCCTTGCAAATGGTGTTCGGGTTGGTGTGGATGAATATCTGCAATACCAGGTAGCTGGGCAATCACTTCATTGACTCGTGGATTGTGTTTCATAGTACACGAACCTAGAGGATAAAATCCGGTATCAATACCGAAGTTTCTTCTCGATAACCAAGTGTAGTGTCTGACCATTTCCGGTTCTGATAGTCTTGGCCATCTTGGAAGTGCTTTGCGCATCAAGTTAGGCGGTAGTGCTACTTTATTTTTCGAAAGTAGTGGTTCAGGTTGCGAATAACCCATTCCAGTTCCGCCAGCAAAATCAAATAATCTGCTCAAGCAATCACCTCCTTCATCGAACACCATACAGCCAAATGGGCGGCAAGCAATTCTATTTCTGCGGCTTTGGTCTGATCGGTAACTGAAACCAGTAACCAATTATTGCGACCTTCATACCAACGGTTTAGATCAAAACCACCAATAATGCCAACTGAATCAAGATACTTCAGGCAATCTGCAGCACTTCTTGGAAGTTCAATAACAAATTCGTTAAAATGAGATAATGCGATATGTGGAAGCGATATACCATTAATTTCTGATAACTTCTGCTTGGCAAGGACACATGCAGCCATATTTCGGTATGCTAAGTGTTCAAGGCCTTCAGGTCCTAGAAGTGACATGTGCATTGCGCCCATCAAAGCAATTAGTGTTTCATTGGTACAGATATTAGAGGTTGCTCGATGACGCCTGATGTGTTGCTCTCTAGTGGAGAGAGTAAGACAATATGCTTCTTTGCCGTCAACATCGATACTTTTTCCGACAATTCTTCCAGGCATTAGACGCAAATACGGTTTGCTGCAAGCAAAGATACCGTAAATTGGACCTCCACCGGTTGGTGGACTGCCAAATGGTTGACCTTCTCCAACAACGATATCTGCCCCATAATTCCCCGGTGCTTCGACTAAGCCTAGAGAAACCGGTTGTACGCCGACTATGAGTGCAGTGTTGTTACCGATTATTTCTTTAATTTGAGTCAGGCCACCATCAAGAATACCAAGCGGATTTGGTTGTTCGACATACACACCACATGAACCTGCAGCAGATTGAACAGAGTCAATATCAAGGGTACCATCAGCATTATGCTTCAAGACTTTCAAAGTAATTCCTGCGCCTTGACAATAATTGTGCATCACCGACATACGGTCTGGAGGGACTAGTTCAGAGATGTAAACAGTATTTGATTGACTAGCCTTTCTAGTATGGACTCTAACAGCACAGGTAAGTGCCTCTGCAGCCGCAGTAGATCCATCATAAAGTGATAGGTTAGCAATTGGCAGACCGACTAGTTCTGAAATAAGGGTTTGAAATTCCCACATCGCTTGGAGCATCCCCTGACTTACTTCAGGCTGATATGGCGTGTATGAGGTCAGAAATTCTCCCCTAGTGATTAATTGGAATACTGATGCAGGGACATAATTACGATAAATTCCAGCACCTAAGAAAGATACTGCTTCACCCATAGCCAAATTTGCCCCAAGTAATCTTCGAGCATCGGCGATTATTTCTTCTTCGGATTGAGGAGGGGGTAATGGTAGAGGTTCGGACATTCTTACGTGTTCAGGCAAGTCGCTAAACAAGTCATCAATGGATGAAAAACCCATCTCTTCGAGCATCTCTGTTTCTAGGCCTCGGTTTGGTAATTGGTCGACCATGATGATTCTCCCCTTACGGCTAATTTAAACCCGTGCGCGTAATGCCCATAATATTCATGTTTAGAAGATGATATTGTAAATTCGATAATCTAGATGAATGGTGGCCTTACAATCACGGCTTTGACCGACTTTCTTGGACTTGCAACTATCATTACCTCATCACCTTCGCTGACGTTGGCAATGTAGCCAATACCGATACCAGTATTTGCTAAACTAGGCGATGGTGCTCCCGATGATAATCTGCCGATTATTTTGCCAGACAAATCGCTGACATCCTTGCCGGGTCTAGGCAATGGACCCTTTTCGACGTACTTGACTCCCCACCATTTAGCGTCAGTATCTGCGTGAGAGGTAACACGCTGCTTACCGATGAAATCATGTTCAAGGTCTAAGCCAAACGGAACGTTGGTTTCCCACGAATCTCTTGACAAAAATTCGGTACCTTCTTCAAGCTCAGGCCAGCAAAAATCCACTCCGCTAAGCAGGTAACCCTTCTCCAAGCGTAATGTATCACGTGCTCCAAGTCCTA
Source organism: uncultured Candidatus Poseidoniales archaeon (assembly GCA_964014545.1). Taxonomy (GTDB): domain Archaea; phylum Thermoplasmatota; class Poseidoniia; order Poseidoniales; family Poseidoniaceae; genus MGIIa-L1. The sequence goes on from CAXGZX010000053.1 coordinate 7,010, forward strand.
CTGGAGTTGCCCCTGCATTGATTAGATTGCGCCAAAGAGTTGCTGCCTGGTTATTAGGCACAAATATCTCATAGCCCGACTCACCAGTATAACCAGTCCCTTGAATCCAGCCAGTAACACCTAGAGAGTTATCCGCTATTTGTTGCCAGCGAAATCTTCCAACGTGGTTTTTGGCACTCAAAACCTTGCTAATTATTGATTTTGAGTCTGGTCCTTGTAGAGCGATGATTGATGTTTCAGGAGATAAGTCTTGTAATTCTACCGAGCCATCCTCGGGCAGATTACTGGTGAACCAATTAGCCATTACCTCAATCATTGACGCATTTGGGACTCCGAGGATTTCGGTTTCTGAAACCACAGCAAAAATCATGTCATCGATTATGAAACCATTATTGTCTAGGAAATGAGTGTAAGCACAACGGCCTGGAGCTATTGCTGAAACTTTCTGGGTTGCCACCGTTTCAAGCCACTCTCTAACCTTATTGCCAGTGAACCGAAATGCCCCCATGTGGCTGACGTCAAATAGTCCTGCAGATGCTCTAGTAGCAAGATGTTCTTCTTTGATATTGGAGTACCATATCGGCAATTCGAAACCATGAAAGTCGACAATATTAGCATCCAGTGCAACGTGTTCCTCAAATAGTGCGGTCCTGACTAAATCGCCACTCGACATGATTGTGCCAAATCAAGGCGCTCCTTAAACTCGGGGGAATCAAAATTGTGCAGGTACTCCAGCGACTATTTCATCGCCATGCCTAACAATTGCTGCAACTAGACCATCTAACACTGATTGGTCAACTAAAGGATTGGCTACCACTGCTCTAATAACCACTTGGTCAAGAATATTAGAACGACTCACTAAGTGCATACCTTCTCTTATTAGTCGAGAACGAATTTCGGCATTTAACTCATTGAGGTCACGTCCGTCAGCCACATATCTAAAGCAAATATTAGACCAACTTCGCTCAGACATCATTTCTAACTTGGGATGTGACTCAACTGCTGCTTGTAGATAGTCGCTTAATTCGCAATACTTCTCAACCATCTCGGCCCATCCCTGATCACCAATTTCTCGCCAGGCAATCCATAATTTTAGAGAATCATTACGCCTTCCACATTGTAAGGAAAAGCGTCCCAAATCGACATCTTTAGTATCTTCATGAAATAGATAATGTGCCGCATTACCGTGAGCACAAACGCCACCAAGCACCTCCTTGTGTTTTGTTAGAAAGGCACTACAAATAAGTGGCAGCCCCATCATTTTATGAGCGTCCCAACAAACACTATCTGCCAGTTCAACCCCTGACATGAGATCACGATATTTGCTAGAAAATAAGCAACTTCCACCCCAGGCAGCATCAACATGCAGCCAGATATTTTCATCATGAGTGATAGCAGCAATTTCGTCAATTGGGTCAAAAGCACCTCTAACAGTGGTGCCTGATGTAGCGATTACGCAGAATGGTACCAAATCATTTTGTTGTGCTCTTTGAATTTCATCTCTTAGAGAATCTGGTTTCATACGACCTTGTGAATCACAGGCAACCTTAATCAAATTTTGATGCCCTATTCCAATTACATTAGCAGACATTAGTACAGAGTAATGAGCTTCAGCGGACACAAACGCTACGTGCTTAGTACCATCAAACCCAGTGTGGGATGATGATGGGTAAAGGGATTGACGAGCACACAACATCCCTAGCATGTTACCATTTGAACCGCCAGTGGTAAAGGTGCCAAAACCATCAGCATAACCGATTATTTCCATAATTCGAAAGATAATGGCTTTCTCGATTAGAGTCGCAATCGGTGATAATTCATAAGTGTACATCGACTGATTGGTCAAAGCAGCAATTACCTCGCCAGCAAAGGCTGACAAATTCAATCCGCCCCACAATGGATTCATGAATTGCGGATTATTAGTTCGAACACACTGCCTGAGGAATTCGTCTATATCATCAAGAACTCCGTCAGGACCGTTGCCTACTAGTGGAAGCGACAAATCTGTAGTTTTTCTTCGGGATTCTTCAGGGAGGTAATCCACGGTTTTTTGCTCATTTTCTAGAGATGCGAGATGATAATCTGATATTCGAGCCATCAAACCATCAAGGAATGGTGTAAGGGCTTCTGCTCTCATACAACCACCGGTCTAGCACTAGACCTTTGTAGTATGCGGTGGTTGGTTCTAGGATTAATATTGGCAGGTTATGCATAATGAATTGGATAGAATTCAGCCTACATTCGCTGCACATTGAGCCTTTTTGGGGCACATTAAATCAAATTTAGCCACCAATGAAGATTATTCTAGAACCCATAGATTATTTACAAAATATGGTAATAATATGTTCTGTTTTGACAAATTGATAGTGGTTTTCTGCTTGAAATTGCAATTCATAATGCATAATAGTTCAGCAACATTGAATAAAGGAAGTTTCTAGCCCAGCACATGTTAGGAGAAGTAGGCGGCA
>CAXGZX010000054.1:0-9452 GCA_964014545.1 uncultured Candidatus Poseidoniales archaeon
CTCATGTTTTCAACAACGCCCAAAACTGGAACTTTCAATGATTCAGAGAAGGTAATTGATTTCCGACTATCGAGTAGTGCCACATCTTGAGGTGTTGTGACAATAACCATGCCGTCAATATCTGGAAGTGATTGGGCTACGGTAAGTGGTTCGTCGGAGGTGCCAGGCGGGAAATCGATGACTAGATAATCTAGTTCACCCCACTCAACATCGCCGATGAATTGTTGAATAGCACCCAATTTTATCGGCCCTCGCCAAACGACAGGAGTGTCTTCATTTTCTAGTAGAAAAGCCATAGAGATTACCTTGACGCCAAGGTGACCTTGAGCTGGGTGGATTCTGCCTTGTTCAACATGTAATCTCTTACGCTCAAGACCCATCATCTTTGGCACATTCGGGCCTGTGATGTCAATATCCAATATGCCCACAGAGTGACCTTCTTGAGCTAGTGCAAGCGCTAGACCAGTCGAAACGGTTGATTTACCAACGCCACCTTTACCTGATAAAACCATTACTTTATGTTTGATTTTTCTACCTATTTCTTGCATAGACATTTTTCGCTTCATGTTAGCGTAAGCACTTTCCATCTGCTTCTGTTGTTGCGGCGAGGCTAAATCTGGAGGGGCAGCGTCTTTAGGGTCATGCGTAGATACCGGAGAATCGGCCATGGTCATTTCAAAGAATCGTCCTACTTCAACCCATAGGTATGGCCAATGTAACTTTTCCTAATGAGATAATGGATAATTAGAGTTACCAACGGGAATAGGCCAATGTATACTGAAGTTGACATTCCGCCGTATGCCCAACCTAAACCAATTGACAGGGGACAAGAAACTATGATGCCAATATTGTACACCAGGGAATATCGTACGTTTGATTTCTCAAGGAATACCAGACATGGCCCACAAAAAAAGATCATTCCGCTGAGCATAATGGCGACAAGGCGGAACAAAAAATCTAGATCATTGGCAGCAAAAACAATGTGTAAAACAAATAGCAGACAAAAAATTGCCCCATAGATGAAAATACTTTGCAAGTCTTGCCAAATCTTGCTCATGTGTGTTTGGAAATTACACATACTTGTTAACTGTGGCATTATTCTACTTAGAAATAAACTAAATATCATCAACTTGACACCAACATATGCGTATCTTATTTGTTTGCGTGGGGAATTCTTGCCGCTCACAAATGGCTGAAGGTATTGCTAAATCACTGGGTTACGAAGCAGAATCTGCCGGGACTCATCCTGCTGAAACAGTATCTAAGCACGCTATAACAGTATTACAAAACCGAGGTATTGATACCACGAAACTAAAACCAAAAAATCTAGATAAGTTCAATGTTGATAATTTTGACAAAGTGATTTCTATGGGGTGCGGAGTTCACTGCCCAATGATTAAAATTGATCAGGACTGGGAATTAGAAGATCCTGTAGGACAAAAATTTGAGGTTTTTGTGCAAACTGCCAATGAAATAGAAAAAAGAATTAGACAATTAGATTAACTATTCTTCTTCTTGGGCAGGAACATCGCCATGGCCATCTAACTCGATTCTCAGAACGCTAACTGTTCTATCGCGACCTTCGTCTGATGGAATAACCTCACTTTCACAAGTTAATTCTCCGATTACAACTTTTTCCGGCAACCCTTGGGCAATGATTCCATTACGTCTTCGGCAAACTTCTGCAACGTCAACTGCTCGGCCAATTGTTGCCCCTCTAGCTACCAATTCCAAGTTGCGATCTCCTGATTCCATAGCCATAACAACTGCTCTTACGTATGCGTGTAATGGCTTTTTGCCGATGAAAATTGTTCGTCTCTCTGTCATGCTCAACCCTATACATCGATACACGTTCAACGGTTAAATGTTACTTTTATTGAGCTGATTTGAGAAAATGGTGCGAGCGCCGGGACTCGAACCCGGGTTCAAGCGTTGGCAACGCTCGGTGATAACCACTACACTACGCTCGCAGAGGTAATCCTCCGACTAAACAGGGGTATAAACCGTTATCGGAAACCAGTATTATTCAAATCCAAATCTGTCGTTGACATAATCCTTGTCTTTGCTTCTTCGCACTAGAACAAAAATAGCAATTCCCGCAACGATTGTGAAGGCTATCAATATGCCAACTAAGACCGATACAGATAATTGCTCACTATCAAGACTGGGGATTATTCCAGTTTCTTCTTCAACTGTTACCGAAATTGGTATGACAACTGTTGCTACATCAAAATTATCGATTGCTTGGACCAATATTTCATGAGTACCAATCGGTGTGCTGGTTCTTAATGAAATCTGGACTGTGAATATTCCATCATTGGGGACCCTATCGCCATTGATCCCATTATCGTTCATCTGTACCCAGCGATTTTGTTGATCAATTGGTGAAAAGACTCCAAGGTTCACTCTAGCATTTAAGATACCATCTTGATCGGTAATTTCAAGTTCAAAAATTTCGGTAGTGGCAGAATCTGGGCGAGAATATTTTACGGCGCCCGGATTAATTATCTCAGGCGCAGAATTTTCCACGAAAATTTCAATCGGTATTTTTTCATCATCAGGAATAAAATGAGGTCCGTACTGACTCTCCTGATCCCGTTCTCCATTCAACCATGTTGATGTAATGCCCACTTTACCTAAGTCGTCAATGGTAATGACTTTCAACGACTGAGTGCCCGGTGACATACCATTTGGAATTACCATCATAGCACTCCAAACTTGCCCGGTATAGTTCAAAGACACAAGTCCACCACCATAGTCACGCAGGTCGATATCTACACTTGCAACACCATGACCATCGTAAGCCGCTAGATTGACCACCATATTGGTGCCTCGAGGGCCTTGATTTGGCAAAATCTCAACAGAGGTGAGCCTTGGTGCTTGGTTTACCACTGAGATTTCTTTAGTAAAAACAGTAGCCACATCAAAAGAATCTATTGCCGACACACTAAGAGAAATATTGCCAACTTCCAGCCCAGGCACAATGATTCTTGTGGTGTACTTATCGTCACCAATTGCAGAATCACCATCTAGCCCACGGTCGTTCATTGCCACAATGCCACCTCCAATTGGAGTTAGGTCTACGGTAACTTGCTCAAGATTCCAGTCAATGTCTGAGACATCTGCAACTAAAGTTGCTACACTACCTCCTTCACAGATTACTAAACCTTCAAACAAATAGAGATCCGAAATTATCGGCGCTGAATTTTCTTCTGCTGTAACAACTGCTGGAGATAGCACTCTGGTCAGTAATTGTGACTCCGTGAAGTTTGCGATATTGCCATCCTCACCAAATGGTATTTCCAAAACTCTAGTCACGCTTGAAATCAGTCCTTTCAAAGGACCTTCATCAATGATTGCACCAAAGGCAGTACCGGTTTCTTCACCGTTATATTGGCCAGTCCAAGAAACAACATGGAAGTTATGCCCGTCTCTAGGGTCGTTAGCATTCAGGCCTGCTGTTACGGTCAAGAATAAGCCCTCTTGACCCGCTAGTCTGAGTTCATCACCAGTTATCATCGGTATCGGCATGAGACCGGTTTCCCTGCTAACTGTTAGATTGCCAAGCGCTTCTTCTACTTCAGGGGCTTCTGCCTCCTGTTGAATCGGGCTTCGCTCAGGATACTCTTCACCACTAGATGAGTCAGCACCTGTCTCTTCCCAAACTAAGCGTACTGTACGGTTATCCCAATCAGAATATATCACTTGGTAATCCCATGTTTGATTATGAGTAGCGCCGATTCCAGCCCCGTCAAAGAAATTACCACCATTTACTCCTGTAAGATTAAACCAAGATTCTTCATGAATTACATTCACTGGAAACTTAGTGCCAGTGGCGTTTGCTTGGGTTCCAGTTAACTCGATACCTCTCACAAAACCAAATGTTCCTTGTACATCTCCTGTAATATCACCGTCGATGTGGATATCATCGGTGATGGTAATTCCTTGTTCTATCAAACTATGAAAGTCATATATCGTACCATTGATGATGACTGAAGATTCATTATCGCTTTCCGCAAAACCAAATGTACCGGAACCAACTAATTCTTCAATTTGATAAGTTCTAACTCCGTCAACCCATTGCTCCCCTGAACTAAATGTTTCTATGTCGATATCTAATCTTGTGCCATCATCAATAACTACCATTTGAGCAATTGCTTCAAACCTTTGATCATACAGCTTACGAACCCCATTTTCATCCCAGGTTTCAAGATAAAATACCCCAATATCACCAATAATGTTAGTTGAAGAGTCTTCTCCCTCATCAGAGGATATATTCAATTCCCCATTGGCGTCAATTTTTAATCGCTCGGAAACGATTTCATTAATCAAAGAACGATTTAATTCTGCATTAACAACATCGACAAGAATCGTAGTAGTCACATTATCTTCGTTGGTAATGGAAAGGAGTTGCCCGCTGCCAATCGCTTCAAAGATTTGTGCGTTCAAAATGCCGCGCTCAATTGTTTCATTTTTCCAAATTGAATTGAGCGTTAATGAAAGATTAGTACTATCATTACCAGTTGATTCTAAAAATGAGATATTACCTTCTCCCAGTTCCCAAGAATTTACGAAATCACCCGTTCTTTCTTGCCAACCTTGCCCAGCAAAGTCCAGATAAAATCCCTGTTCGCCTTCTTCATTGGTATAAGATTGGTCAAGCATCCAGGTTGTCTCCAACATTATTTCATGGTCGGCCATTGGTTGATTCCAAGTCCCAACCTCAAACTGTCTGGTTGTAACCAACGGTTCGACAAGTTCTTGACCATCATAGTTGGTAATTGAAACAGATATAGAGACTAAGTCTGCCCATTCAAGAGTAGTATTTAATTGCAAATCCAAAATTCTGACATCATCAATTAAGTCCCATGATTGAAATGTCTCGACCTCGAGTGACAGTCCTTGTCTTTCATGGTTTACCATTAGATCAACTTGATATGATTTATCGTCGGCAAAAGTAATGCGATAAGAATTAACATTCTCGCCAAACTGATCTGGTAACCATCTAGTATTAATTTCCGGCTGACTTGGAGAATTGTCAGCAGTCACGATAGGCATTATCATACATGATAGCAACATGAAAAAAACTGCCCACATACCCCTGCTCTTTTTTGCCATGTGATAAAATAAAGCCTGCTCCCTTTCAATACTTGTGGGTCAATGTTCCTGCAACATGGAAAAATAAACCTTTTTTGAAAACCTAATTCATACCCTGAATAAGGTGATTTACTACTCATTCAGTGCGCATGGTTGATGAAGGATTGATTCGTCCGACAAATGCAGGAGAGGTTTATTTGGCCCTAATCAACGTTACATTACCCGATGGAACTGTCAATGAATATGCTGCTGGGGTAACCTGCACAGAAGTAATAACTGACGCAATTGGAAGAAAAAATGGTTGTGTAGCGGCTCTTGTGGATGGTAAAGAAAGAGATATGTCTTTCTCGCTTGAAAAGTCTTGTTCAGTAGAGGGAATAAAGGCGGAGTCTGATGCTGGCATGTACATACTAAAACATAGCACTGCTCACCTTCTAGCACAAGCTGTTATGGAACTTTATCCAAATGCAAAGCCCACTATTGGACCACCTGTCGATAGAGGTTTTTACTATGATTTTGCCATGGAGTCAATCACTGAGAGCGACTTGAAGCCTATCCAGAAAAAAATGCAAGAATTAGCAAGAAGGAATTTAACCATTGAACGGATTGAACTCGATGATAAACAATTACAAGAGCACTTCCAAGATAACCCGTATAAAATTGAAATTATTAATGATAAGGTTGGGGAAGGTGTTGGGTCAACAATTTACAAACAAGGTGATTGGTACGACCTCTGTCTTGGTCCACACGTACCCAATACTGCGAAATTGATGTTTTGTAAACTAACCAGTGTGTCTTCTGCCTATTGGCGAGGAGACCAAGAACGTGAGCAATTAGTCAGAATTTATGGCATCGTTGAGCCAACAAAAGACGCCCTCAAAGAAACAGTGCGTAGAATGGAAGAAGCCAAGAAACGTGATCACCGTAAGTTAGGTCGTGATTTGCAATTATTCCATATCGATGAAGAAGTTGGCCAAGGACTGATTCTTTGGACTCCACGTGGAGCAATAATTAGACAAGAATTACAGAATTTTATTGGCGCACATCTACAACGACAAGGTTACTCGCAAGTATTTACGCCCCACATCGGTAAATTAGATCTATATCGCACCTCAGGGCACTTCCCGTATTATCAAGATTCACAATACCCCCCTCTTGTAGAGAAAGACCTGATGAAGAAATTATCAGATGAAGGTTGTTCATGTTCAGAATTATCTAATCTAATGAAATCTGGAGAAATCGATGGCTATATGCTCAAACCAATGAATTGCCCTCACCATGTCAAAATATATTCATCTCAAGCACGCTCATATCGGGACCTACCACTTCGATTGGCTGAATTTGGCACTGTTTACCGGTGGGAACAGTCTGGTGAAATATCTGGAATGACAAGAGTTCGTGGATTTACCCAAGATGATGCCCACTTATTTGTTACAGAAGAACAAATTGCGCAAGAAGTTCTAGGATGTATTGAGTTGGTGCAGATTATTTTTGACATTCTAGGCATGAGTGATTACCGAGTAAGGGTTGGACTTAGAGACCCTGACTCTACCAAATACGTCGGTGACCCAAAACGATGGGATAAAGCTGAGGACGCGTGTCGTAACGCAGCTAAATCACTAGGTGTCGAATGGTCAGAAGAAGAGGGTGAAGCAGCCTTTTACGGTCCAAAAATTGACTTTGTCGTGAAGGATGTAATCGGCAGAGAGTGGCAACTTGGAACCGTGCAAGTCGATTATAATCTACCTGAAAGATTTGAGTTGACTTACAAGGGTTCTGACGGGCAACTACATCGACCAGTGATGATTCATCGCGCACCATTTGGCTCAATGGAACGGTTTTGTGGGGTTTTGATTGAACATTTTGCTGGTCGTTTCCCGACCTGGCTATCCCCAACCCAATGTCACATTCTAACTATTTCAGAAAAGCATACACAATATGCCCAAACTGTGGCTGATGCGCTCAAAGAGCACGGCGTTAGAGTAGAGATTGATGATGGTGATGACACAATTGGTAAGAAAATCCGTACTCATAGAAAACTACACCCAGCCTACATGATAATTTTAGGAGATGGCGAGGCTGAAAACAATACTGTCAGCCTGAGAGCGAGAAGTGGTGACCAAATTGCTGATTTAGCACTAGATGATTTTATCAAAAATTTATGTGAGGAAATCTCTCAAAAAACCGCTCAACCTAGTTTAGTTTAACCAAGGAGGGTTAAGTATTTCAGCACCACCAATCATTGATGAATTTGGTTTGGTGGCTTTGATTCCATTTTTCTTTGCCGCAACTACTGCTTACTTATTTTGGAATAGCGTAGTTCCAAGACAATTGCGTGGACTACAGGTTGCCTTCCAAACCGGCGACAAAAGGTATGAAGTTCACAATGTCACAAAGTCAGTTGATGATGCAAGAAACCTACTACAAAGTAAAGGGATGAGATTTGGCGTAACTACCTATCTTTTTGCTCTAACCGGAGTGTTGATTTTAGTTTTTGAATTCTTAATGACCAAATACGAGTTCTCAGAAGGTTATCATGCTCCATCAATAATAATCGCATTGTTATTTATTGCCATTCCGGCGATAATTTCCAGTGGTTCATCACTTGGCGCACAAGTCGTTAAGCCGCTTGGAGACGGAAAAGCGACGCTACAAAATTCTGATATTTGGCGAAATTATTCATATGTAGTTCTTACAATTGCATGGATGGTATTTGTTGCGATAATTGCCGTGGTTTTGAGTTCGCAAAATATAGCGTCCCCTAGAGTGTTTAGTATCTGTGCCTTTGTCGCTTTCGCTCCGGCAATTTTGGCCTATGGAAGAGTATTAGGCTCATCTTGGCAAGCCTTGAAACAATCATCGCAAAAAATTGCTCAAGGGCAAGCCTCACCATTTCACAATCATAAACCAAATGCCAAACAACAAGCAATCGCTCAAATTGTCAATATTAACCTGGCAGTAATGCCATTTGTGGCAATAAATACAATTATTTCAATAACGGCTTTAGCAATCGACCCAAATTTGTTTACTCATTCTGATAGGGTGTTAGACCTACCAGAATATACTGAACAATCTTCAATAATGGAAGAAGGAGGAATCCTTGGCTTTGGATTAATTGAATTATTTTCATTTATTCCTGCCGAAGGTATTAGAGTTCCCATGGTGAACATGGTGCTGTTGTTTTTGCTGCTCAACGTAGCTTTAGTGGGCTTTCTTTTCGTCTATGAAGTCGCCCGGATTTTATTCTTGGATGTCCAAGATGTGTCTGGAAAAGGTGGAATTAGACTAGCGGATAGTCGACTTCTCAGAGCTGAGCGAAGTCAACAAGCGAAAGTTTTGAATTTCTGTTTTACTGGTTTTGCTGGCCAATCGATGTTACTTTTAGCCTTGGCAATGATCACATTTTGGGATTCTAGTTTCCTGCCTCAGGGAGATGCTTGTGGTTCTTGGGAAAACAATCTATGTGCAATCTTGCAAAAAGATGCTTTAGAAGAATTAACGTGGATGTTAGCATCTGGAGGACAAGTTGCATTCGTTGTAATATGGGCTCGTTCCAGAAGTATAGGCTCACTTTTGGAAGACATCTCATTTGATGCCTCTATGGGCGAAAATCGGGCACGAATGGCGCAATTGGAAGATGTCATTTATCTAAAACAAAAAGCCATTAGAAAATTAGTTACCGATGATTCGTGGGATAAAGCATTGAGAAGAATTGACGCTGTGTTAGAAGGTCATGGCGAACAATTAGAAGGCTTAGATTTGGTAAGAAGAACCGATGCAATGATGGAAATTTATGCTGCTATGGGTCGATGGGATGATGCGGAAAATAATGCCGTGTCAATTCTGGCCCTAAGAGGGGGGCGTGAAGCTCAAATTGCGCGTTTGATACTAGTAGCTGCAAGTCTTAGTCAACGAGATTATGCCGAGGCAAAGCCTAGATTAGAACTGATACCTGATGACGACATAGAGGCCGCTAGATTGCAATGGTTTGCTTCAATTTTACAACCTAAAAAGCGTAGATTAAATGAAAAACTAACTGCACTATTATCTGTTGACCCGTTGACAAAAAGAAATGTCGATTTGATCAAAAGGTATAACCGCTCAATACCAAATACTGAACTAAGCTATCGAGATAATTCTGCAGACCGTATGATACTACTGGGCGACATGGCCCGCATGCGTCTTAAGGGACAATATGAACAAGCCCTAAACATACTAGAAAAGTACATGAAAACCAATAATCAAACTGATTGGGTTCACGGCAATGTTGTATGTGCACTACTCCATCTTGATGAAGGAAGAACAAACACGGCGGTAAAAATAGCCCAAAACCTTGCCAAACAACAACCAAGACA